>JBBSDW010000005.1:0-50255 GCA_038240295.1 Kapaibacterium sp. (SeqCode) | reverse complement strand
CGCCAACCTCCTAATGCACGAACGACATGCGGCGAGTCAGAACCTGCGTGGCGGTCTCAAACCTTACATAGTAGACCCCGGCTGGCAGGCCCACTGGATTGAACGTCACCTCGTAGCTGCCTGCTGCGACCTCGCCATTGACGAGCCTTGCACATTCGCGGCCCAGTGCGTCATAGACGATAAGTGTCGCCATTCCATCCGCTGGAAGGCCAAAGGTGAGCTTTGTCGGTCCTCTGAAGGGATTTGGAGAATTCTGTTCGAGTTCAGGCACCGTGACGGTGCCGGGGCTCGTCGTTAACGCCGGTGCACATGATCCGATCGCAAGGATCACACCCGAGCCCATGTTGCCATAAGGTGCAGGCAACACTGCGGTTGCATGCGCGCCATGTGCGGTGTCCGGAAGATCGTCGTTGAAGACGACCGTGTTCGCGTTGATCGTCGCAGGAGTCAGCACTGCCTGCCTCGTCGATTCATCCTTACGTGCATGTATCACGACGTATACAAGCGGACTATCCATGTCGATCAGCGGCCGACCATCGTGCGTGGTGCCGGTGATCGTAATTCGCCCACCGCTGACATTGTCCGTCACGTCAAAATGATTGCTCTCGGTGCCGACCGTGTCGAAGGTAACATAGTTGAATCCTGGATCTCCGACAAGATCGAAGCTAAACGAATACTTCCGAATATTTTTCCGCAAGAGCTGGAAGGTATCGGTCGGACTGAGCAAGACCGGAATGCGTATGTCCGAAGATTGCTGGGCAAGCGTCGATGCTTTGAACCTGATATTCTGCACCCAGATAGACACCGCGACGCTTGCCGAATGTGCATTCTGCTCCTGCGTTGAAACAGCGTGCGAGCCGTAGAGATCGATCGAGCGGAGGACCCCCGTTGCAGATTGACCAGGTTTCGTGACCGTCAGTGTAGCAGTATCGACGAGGCTGCCGTTATCCCAGCGTTCATAGTTGTTGAAGTTTACCGAGCTATCGAGTATCGTATGCCGCAACCCGCGATCGTAAAGCGTCGAGTCGGTTATCAGTAGATCAAGCTTCGTTCGGGAATAGTCGATACTCGAGATCTGAGGCGGATTGTTATCCTGCTTTACCGGATAATACCAGCATGTATCGGTCTCGTTACCGGCGCAATCTACAGCATGCACGCAGATCGTCGCGATGCTATCGAGCGAAAAAATATTTGTCACGTCGATCTCGAACGTTGTATCCTGCATGCGGCAACCCATGTGGATCGTAGGCGGGACGCTCATGCCGTGCACGTTCGTGAACCAGATCGAATCGATACCACGATCCCAGCCAATACGATTTCCATTGAAGAAATGAATATCATTGACGGTGACATTCAGCTTCGTCGGCGAAAGGAATGGCGGCGGATCGATCAGGATATTCGGTGCCCATGTATCAAGCACGGTATCGCGCGATAAGCAGGTATCGGTCGACCACCAATGAGCATTTGGTGCAAGCGATGTCGAATCGGCGAGATCTTTCGCACGAATGCAGAAGGCGGCGAATTTAGTCGTGTCCGCAACTTCGACCGTGAAATCAAAATTCGTTCGATATTTGGTAAGCGAACGTGTAGGTTCAAAAAGAGCTCCGTTCTTTTTAAGAATAATGTTCTGCCGGTTGTGAACGTCGATCGTATCAATTAGTCGGTCATAGGGCCGGATCTCCTGCACGTAGACGGACCATGCGTACGGACTTGTCTGAAGAATCTGGACCTGTGGCGCATGCGAATCGGCGATGGTGCAATAGCAGAACGTGGTATCCGTAAAATTGCCCGCACGATCTTTAATTCGCACCGTAATGCAGCCATCGATGAGCGAATCGATCACATGCAGAGAAAATCCCTGACGGCCAACCCCCGGCGTAATTGGCGCGACGATGAGCTCGAAATTTCTCGCAAGACTGCTGTCGGCAATCGTGATCGACTCAAGGCCTTTATCGTACGTTGTGTCATCGATCGCGAGCAGCGAATCGGATTTCATATTACAGAGGCTGCCATCGAACGAGCCAGAATTCGAGACCAGAATAATCCTCGGCTGGACTGTATCGGGATGGAGCGGATATTTCGGAAAACAGATATCCTTCGTGGTCACATTCTGAGCGCAGTCCGTGACCTTGATCGTCACGCACCCACCGACGGTCGAATCAAGCTGCGTAATATGCACGCCAACAGGTGTGTGCGATTTCGTGCACTGAGGAAATGGGTCGACAGTTACCCGAAAGTAAGCGGGATTGAATCCGAATGTTTGAATACTCTGAATACCCTTGTCCGTCGGTCGATCGTCGTGAAAGCCGACCGATTTTTGGAATCCGTTGATCAAGACAGGTTCTGCAATGGGCGGCAGCGTATCGCGATCGAGGCAGGGCAGGATCACCGGCACTTCGCATTGCTCGTTGAAGCTCGGATCGCCCAGCGTCGACTTTGAATAGAAGAGCAAATAGGAAGTATCCAGTGCACAATTCTTATCCGCGAGAATATGCCAGAGCATCGTACTCACCGAGCCAAGGCTGACAGTCTGCGGTGTCGCAGGCAACCGGATCGTGTTTGAAGCGATCGGATTCATGTTACTGTCAAGAATGTGAAGGTGGGGCCCAACAGTCAGGGTAACGAACGTGTTGTCGGCCTGCGTGTATTGATTCGTGTTGAATAAATACATCTCGACCGTAAACGGGTTCGGAAGATATCCGCTCCCATCGCTGTTAGCAGTGATCGTTCTTGGCCGGTAAATAAGTGCATATAGCTCGCCAGTACACGATTCGAATTGGCCGGTCCCGTATGCGGTTCGTCCTATTTCGACAGAATCGAGCGACTGCGCACCGGTGATCGGGAAGATCATCAGTACGCCGCTATCGTAGTAGTTACCAAGTGGGGCGGGGCTCTGCCATCCCCAGGGCGTCCCGCTCAGGTTGTTGTACCAATCGCCGATCTGAACCGAAAGTGGTTTGATCAAGCCAAGTTCAGGACTGATGAATGTACCCTGACTTACAAGTCCAGGGTCATAGTTATTTAACGCGATCGGATCCTGATAAAACGCCTGGTAAAACGGTGGGATCGGGCTATAGTTATCGTTGCCATCGATATATTCCGACCACGAGCGCCGATAGCCAAAACGGGTAAGCACCTTCGCTTGATCGTTCGTTTGGATCTTTGTATCGAGAAGGAATTGGTTCTGCGCCGAGATCGGATTCGAAAATTTGTTGATGAACTTCCACTTCATTACGATCTGCCCGCTGTAATCAAAGGCGACGGGATAGACGTCCTGCTCGATGATACCGGCAGAGATATTCCAGCGGGTCCGAATCGTATCTCGCTGAATATAAGATTCGCCGTCGGTCAGGTAGGCGCCGAAATTCGGCAACGATTTAAAGTTGAAGTTGACAGGATCGTTGTTTGTGTAAAGATAACCGTTGATCATCACGGTCAGGTAGGACGTGTTCGGAAACGTCAGGATCTTCTCGGGTCCAGGGTAGTAGTTGAAGGGCGTCGTGACAATGCTGATGAGGCCGGTATTGCCGTAGACCTTCGCCGTAACAAATCGATTACCGACCGTGAGCTGGGCCTTGCTGACTTTGGCAATGAGAAGAAAGGTTGAAATCACTACAACGCCAAGAAGGATGCTTCTCAACGCACCTGTGATCCTACCTGCCCAACCGTTCGGTTTAATGGACTGATTCATATAGAAGCTCGACCCGTCAAAAAATTGACGAGCTCGAAAAAAAAGTTTTTTCCTAAGCTCCTTACAAGCTCGCAGAAAAACTTAAGGAGACTATTTACAACACTCGTGGCTTTCCTGATGGATCCGCTTGACGGGACGGAGCCTTCTGTACCCTATATAGACGACTCCGCCTGATAAATGATTCACTCGCCCAATTCGACTTCTGGCGATGCCGCCAAACCCCTGACAGACGATAAACACATCGGACGGGCAGAAGTAACAAAGCTTCTATCTGAAATCTGAAACCCCCTCGAAACGGAGGGGGCTCGCACGTTGCGCTGGTCAAAGCACTGTACTATCAAAAGCGGTTCACGGCGTCCAGCCTGCCCTCTGTACTTTTTCGAGGATGATGCTGATCGAGCCGACTGCGATGCTCATGTCGATACGTACCGGTATGGCCGCAGCGTCCGCGGTGACGTACATCGTAAACTTACCATTGGCACCCAGCGGGGAGCTGCTTCCCATATCCGCCTGCCCTTCGATGACTCGCGTCTTTACTGCGTTTTCGCCAGTCCCCGGCGACTCCTGATCCGATTCCTGACGTGTAAAATGCGCCGATACCTTCTTTTCGCCGTCCTTTCCACGCATCGCAAAGGAATAACTTTGACCTGAAGCGCTCCATGCACGAAGATTAAAAACGAGTGTAAGCGCGTCGTTGAAAGGCGCCACGTTATTCGTCACCTCGCCCGAGACGTTATCGTCGGAATAGGTAAGCGTCTTCGCACTTGGGTCGTAGACAAAGATCTTGTTCGTCTTTTTGTCTCCATTGCGCGCGTGCTCTTCATAGCGCATAAGGTGAACCGAGTGAGTATCGATCACATCGGTGATATTATCATGCGTGTCGAGAAATGGCACATCGGCGGTCCAGAATTGCATTCTTGCGCCAACCTTGTTTCCGCCGGCAGGCCCATCAGTCTTGATGACTAGTGTACCGAGCTTGACGAAGCCGAATTTGACCTTATAAACCAACTGCTCCCCACTTTGGAACACCGAGAGTCTGGTCTGGGCTTTGGCACTCGGGGCACTCAAGCCGAGCGTCATCAATCCAGCGAGAAGCAAAAAGGCTACGCGCGAGCCAAATCGAGGTTTTTCTGTATCTCTGTTCATAATGTGGCTTCCGATCGGGTTAAAATTCATAAATCGTGCTCCTCGATAAAATCTTCTTTGATTTTGGGTCTTTAAGACGCGTTTTAGAGAGTCACGTGTTGCTAAGTCAGCACAACGTACTCGCCCACCTACTTTTCATATATCTTCATGCCAACCGGTAAAAATAGAGCTCTCCAAGTTTATTTCATGCAATCACCGTAAATTTGCCGCGGCCCCTCCTTTCGAAGGAGGGTTTGGGGTGGTTATGAAACAAAGGCCCCTCCTTTCGAAGGAGGGGTTTGGGGTGGTTGAGCCCGCTTGGGGCGACCGCGAAACCAACATCCCCTCAACTTCGATTTGCCATTCACGCCGAATTTACGATTAACGCATGAGGATCCTGGTACTTGGCTCGGGAGCACGGGAGCACGCTCTTTGCTGGAAGCTCAAACAATCGCCGCTCGTCAACAAGCTTTTTTGCGCGCCTGGCAATGCAGGAATTGGACAGGTATCCGAACTCGTCGATCTTATTCCCACGGACACAAAAGCTGTCGTAGGCTTTGCGTTGCGCGAGAGGATCGATCTTGTTGTTGTTGGTCCAGAGGGTCCGCTCTCCGTTGGCGTTGCCGATGCGCTCGATAAAGAACACATCCCAGTGTTTGGGCCTCGAAAGAGCGCAGCCCAACTCGAAAGTTCGAAGGCATTCGCGAAGGAATTCATGCATCGGCACAACATCCCGACTGCACGTTACGCGGTTTTTACTTCGGACGAAGAACGAGAGGCGCGCGCGTTTTTGCGGCATGTGAATTATCCGGCCGTGATCAAAGCCGATGGACTCGCAGCAGGCAAAGGCGTGATCATCTCGCAGACAGAAGCCGAGGCTTCGCACGCGCTCGATGAAATTTTCAATCAACGCATCTTCGGCGAGGCCGGACAAAAGATCGTGATCGAAGAATTTATGGAAGGCGAGGAAGCAAGTGTATTCGCCATCACTGACGGCACTGCATATGCACTTCTTTCAACAGCCCAGGATCACAAACGCATTCTCGATGGCGATCGCGGCAAGAACACGGGCGGCATGGGTGCTTATGCGCCGGCTCCGATCGTTACACAGAAAGTGATGCAGCAAGTTGAGCGCGAAATTCTCGAGCCGACGCTCAAAGGTCTGCGCGAAGAAGGCCGGGTCTATCGAGGTGTGATCTATCTCGGTCTCATGATCCAGAACAATCGTGCTCGTGTGGTCGAGTATAATGTTCGCTTCGGCGATCCCGAAGCGGAAGTCATCCTGCCGCTTATCGAGAGCGATCTTGCCGACATCATGTTAAAAGCGGCCGAATGTCAACTCGCATCCATCCTGCCGATCAAGCTTTTCTCTGCTTCAGCGGTGACGGTGGTGATTGCAAGTCAGGGATATCCCGATAGCTACCAAACGGGTGAGACGATCTCAGGCCTCGAAGCATTTACACAAAAGCGAGAGATCGACGAGGGCACAGTAGTCTTCCACGGCGCAACAAAAATGGAAGGCCACAACTTCGTAACCGCCGGCGGAAGAGTGCTTGCCGTAACAGCAGTCGGCTACGCCGATGACCTGAAGGCAACGATAACGCAAGCCTACAATGCCGTCGCCCAGATCGGCTTCAACGGAGCATACTATAGAAGCGACATCGGCAAAAAAGCGCTGGATACACACTTCCACGAAACGAACGCTTAGGAGAATCTCAGACGTGTGCCACGAAGGGACTCCTCCGTGACCCGATCCCATCTTTCCTCATCCGAGAGAGTCAGGTTCACGAAGCAGACGCTTCACGTCACACAGACAGATGAAGACTGTCATACTTCATAACTCATAATTCATACTTGCCCGAACTGGGCCTCCCTCGTGACTCGGGCCGCTTTCCGCTATAGCGAAAGTACGATTTGTATATTAATCTTAAGCCGACGCAGGGCCTCTGTTCCAATAACACCAAGCCGTTTGAGCAAACGTGTCGGATCTATTGCGCGGATTTGATCTACTAAGATATCTGAGTCTTTTTCGAGCCCCAGTATCTTGGGTTGTAAGATGCACACGAAGCAATCCGGCTTCCCGCAAGACGTTCGTAGTGATCGGACACACGATCGTCGAGGGATGGACGCCGTTCAAATCATTGGTCTGAATAATTACGACTGGACGACGCTTACCGGTTCAGTACCTTTTTGAGGATTGAGGTCTGCCAGCCAAATCTCTCCCTGGTAGTACTCCATTCAAGCGATTTAGTGAAGGTCTTCAAATTCCTTCAAAACGCGGACGGATTCATCTGCCGTCATTTTAGACTCGCGCAACAACTGACCACGCAGCGGAGTCCGATTTATGCGGTTTGCATAGAATTCGACAGCAAGCGAAACAAAGGTGGCAGATGCCCAGCTTTTGAGGCTTCATCGATTTCACGATGCGTATGCTCTTCGAGCAAAAGTGTAATTGTGGACATATGAATTAATAACCATTGATCCGAAGACTAAAACGCACCTCGTACAGAAGGGTTCGTGTCACAGTCCCTCGCGGTGCAAAGCCCGGATCGCGAACCAGGCGCTTCACGGCACACAGACAGATGAATACTGTCCCCTTCATACTTCATAACTCATACTTCAAACGTGCCCGAACCTGCCCTCACCAACCAGCACCGATCAATAAAATCTCCTCTCCTGCGAAGGCGAGGCTTTTATTGTAAAGTCTGCGGACGAAAGTGCGTTGGCAATACCCTCCCAATCAACAAAACGTACAAAGTGACATAATCGTATGTGGGACATGCTTTAGCTTGTCCCAAGCACTTTTTCGTTTGAGTCAATCATGACCCACGTGCTCGCTCTTTCCTGAAATGTTCTCGTTGTTTGAGATTCGATGGGGCAAGCTATAGCGTACCCCACATGTGGGACATGCTTCAGCTTGTCCCATTAACTTTTTCATTTGTTCAATCATGACCCACGTGCTCGCTCTTTCCTGAAATGTTGTCGTTGTTTGAGATTCGATGGGGCAAGCTAAAGCGTGCCCCACATGTGGGGCATGCTTCAGCTTGTCCCAAACACTTTTTCTTTTGAGTCAATGATGACCCACGTGCTCGCTCTTTCCTGAAATGTCCTCGTTGTTTGAGATTCGATGGGGCAAGCTAAAGCGTACCCCACATTAAGCGTTATCTTTTCTTAAAGAAGGAGATTTATGAAAAAGGTTTATACATCTATCGTTGGTTCGCTGCCGTTAGGACAAGCTTTATGTTGATCGTCTGGTTATTTCGCAACGCTTTTAGCGTGACGACGTCACCGACTGCGTGATCTTCGAAAACGCTTTGAAGATCGTCCGGTTTGTGAATCGCTTCTTTGTCGACCCCGGTGATCACGTCGCCGACCTGCAGACCGGCTTTGTCGGCAGGCGAGTTGCGGAGCATGTCGTGGACAAGCACACCATCGATATTCGGAAGATGAAAATAGGAGCGCGCTTCTTCGGTTAAGGGAGTAACCGTAAACCCAGGATCGGCGATGTTGTGGTTGACGTGCTTGCCGGACTTGAATCCATCGACAAGCTTTTTTACTTTGTTGATCGGTATCGCAAATCCAAGTCCGATCGAGCCAGCGCCGCTTTCGCCTTGCGCGGTCGAGATGATCGTCGAGTTCATGCCGACAACTTCACCGTTTGCGTTCAGCAGCGGTCCGCCGGAATTGCCGCTTGAGATTGCCGCATCCGTCTGGATCATGTCGCGATAGTTTCGGCCTTCTTCAAGCCCTAAGCTAACGCCGGTGTTCGAGATGACGCCGACTGTAACAGTCGGTTTGTTATTGGTCGAAAATAAGCCAAAGGGATTGCCGAGCGCGATCGCCCACTCTCCGACGAGAAGATCATCGGAATTCCCGAGCGCGAGATAGGGAAGATTCTTAGCATCGATCTTGAGAAGCGCAACGTCCGAATTGTGATCGGTCGCGATCAGGACGGCATCATATTGCACGCCGCCCGTGAGTGTGACAATGATCTTCGTTGCATCGCCCGCCACATGATCGTTCGTGAGTACGTAGCCATCGGAGGAAATGATGAAGCCCGAGCCTAATTCCTTTACCTCGTATTTCTGCGAATAACCTCCGTTGCGTCCGCCAAAAAATTGCCGAAAGAATGGATCGTTCATAAAGGGATCGATCCGTTCTTCGCGAACAGCGGTGACATTGATACCGACAACTGCGGGGCTCGCTTTCAAGACTGCGGTGGTAATCGCATTTCTTCGCGAAGTCGAAATGCCATCGTCGCCGTTCGATGTTGAACTCGCGGTCGTATAGATCGCACTGCTGCCGTTAATACCGTTAGGGGTACTTGCACGCCCGCAGGAAGCGAGCATCCCAAGACTTGCGAACGCTGAAAGAATCAGGATGCTAAACCGCTTTGTCACAAAGGATCTCATAGACAAATCTTTTTCTTAAATAGGGACTGCAGCAGTGATAAACTGGACCGCCAAAAGTCCAGGGAAAATTCTGATCAACCGATGCGGCAACGAGTAACCGGAAACGTCCGAATCGACGATCCGAAATCCCGCATCCTTTACCAATGACTGCGCGCTCTCTTTCGTAAAAAATCGCAGATGCGTCCGATCGAGGATACCGCTATCTTCGTATTCGAACTTGCCCATCAGGATCTTCAGGCGTACACGGAGATTCACGACATTAGGAACACTAACGATAACGCGGCCTCCAGGTTTCAGCAACGCTTTCGACTGCTTCAGAATTTCGGCAGGGTTACGCGTATGCTCGAGGACATCGCCGAAGAGGATGACGTTAAACCCACCAACCATATTGAGGCTGAGATCCTTTACCCAGGTTGCCGATTCAAGATCGACCTGCAAGGCTTCCTCAAGCCGTGTTCGAGCCTTGGCGAGTGCTTCCGAATCGTGATCGATGCCGATCACTCGGCAGTGCCTGCGTTTAATGAGCGCTTCACCAAGAATGCCCGTATGACACCCGACGTCGAGCACCGTCGAGCCATCGGGCACCATGCGGAATTGAATGGCGTGGGTGCTCGCCGGATTATCGAGATCGAGTTCGAACTCGTAATTAAGATCGTGATCTTCGTTCTGGGCTGTCAATGCTTCGGCTTCAATGTTTGCGCATACTGCCATACCGGCTCGGCGTGGCGCGAGAACAACACAATAAACAAAAAAAGTACGCCTTCGCGGATGATGGGTGCGGGAAGTTGCAGATAGAACGTGGAATGCTCGATCCAGCGATCGGGTACACTCACCGCCGCTAGCGCAACAACCAGCAACGCGATCATCGCATTTAGGTGTACCTGAGGCTGGATCTTGCTGCTGACGAAATATGCAACGAGCCAGAGCACGAGCGCCTGCGGTGAAATGAGAATAAGTATACCTGCGGCAGTTGCAAGCCCACGACCTCCCTGAAAGCGGAGCCAGACAGGATAGCAATGCCCAAGCACGAGACCAAACGCAAGCCAGGGAAGCCCCGCTGGCCGGTTATACAAGAGCTCAAACGCATAGAGCGGCACGAAGCCCTTGAGTACATCGAGCAGAAGAACGATGATGCCTGTCGATCGACTGCGCGTGACTTCGAAGGCATTGCGAGCACCAACGTTGCCAGACCCCACTTTTCGGATATCCAGCCCGTGTTTCCTTTTCGTCAATAGATAGGCGAACGGCACAGAGCCGATCAGATAGCCACCAATAAAAAGATAGAAAAAGTAGCCGTGCATCGGGTGAGAGCTATCGCGATTGGTGTGTTAGTCCCATGCGAAAATACGCACTCACGCACAAACATCTCTCACATGCACGACATTGAAAAGTATCTGGAACTCGCGGCCGAAGTTGCCCGCGAAGCTGGCGATTACGCAAAGCGGGTGCGATCGGAGGATCTTGTCATCGATACAAAATCGAACGCGATGGATCTGGTAACACAGGTCGATAAGCGAAACGAGGATCAGATTCGAAAGCGCGTTGCCGCAGAGTATCCCGATCACGAATTCCTCGGTGAAGAAATGGGCGCGACATCTGCGACGAGCGGCGTGCGCTGGATCATCGATCCGATCGATGGCACTATCAACTACGCCCATGGTCTGCCAGTCTGGTGTGTTTCGATCGGCGTTGAAGTGGATGGCGTGATGGAATGCGGCGCGATCTATCAACCGAACCTCAATGAAATGTTCTCGGTCCTTCGAGGCGGCGGAGCGTTTTTGAACGGGTCACCAATTCACGTATCTTCGCAGAACAATCCCGAGCGCTCGCTTTACGTCACTGGCTTTCCCTATAATGTGCAGGAAAATCCGGGCGGAGTTATCGAACAGTTCTCGGTCTTTTTGCGAAAAGGCTGGCTGGTACGAAGATTGGGAAGCGCCGCGCTAGACCTTGCGTATGTCGCGTGCGGCCGCTTCGAGGGATTCTGGGAGGCATTTCTGTCGCCGTGGGATACATCGGCCGGGCAGCTTCTCGTGCGCGAAGCAGGAGGAATGGTCACGCATTACGACGGCACCGATTACGATATCTATAAACCATCCATCGTAGCTTCGAATGGCTTGCAACATGCAGCCATCAGCGAAGTCCTGCATACGAAGTAATTTTATTCACTAACACACTCTCTTATTATGTCCTGGATCTCGATCGTTGCGCTAATTCTTGGTATCATCGAAGGGCTCACCGAGTTCATTCCGGTCAGCTCGACGGGCCATTTGATCGTCGCCGGCGCGCTCTTGAAATTTGAGTCACTGGTTGGAAGTCCCGACAAAGCCGAGCTGTTTTACGTGGTCATTCAGCTTGGGGCCATTCTTGCCGTCGGCTGGCTTTTTCGTCAGCGATTGATCTCGAGCCTTGTAGCAAAAGACACCCACTCTACGCCGGGCCGTTTGCGCACACATCTTATCGTAGCATTTTTGCCTGCTGCCATCATCGGCTTTCTTTTTCACAAGCAGATCAAGATGCTGCTCAATCCGCTTACCGTCGCGATCATGCTCATCCTTGGTGGAATCGTGATCATTTTGGTCGAGAAATTCACCGATGAGCGAAAGCGAACCACCACGCTCGACACGATGACGACGAAAGACGCCTTCATCGTCGGCTGCTCGCAGGTCATCTCGATGATCCCGGGCACTTCGCGCTCGGCGGCTACCATTATGGGCGGTATGCTCGGCGGCATGACTCGCCTTGCGGCAACGGAGTTTTCGTTTCTTCTCTCTTTCCCGATCATGATGGCCGCGAGTCTCTACGAAATCTACCACTACCACCAGTTGCTGACAAGCGATATGATCTCGATCCTTGCGATCGGGTTTGTGGTTGCTTTCATCGTCTCGTTTTTTATTGTTGGCTGGCTTGTTCGATTTGTCCAGCGTCATACGTTTCTGGGGTTCGGTATCTATCGACTGATTCTGGGAGCGTTCATTTTGTTTCTCTACTATGGCATGCACCTGCTCAACTGAGCAGTATTCCAAGATGGAATGCTGGATTCAAAACGTAAGGCATTTTCGATAACTGGCCACGCTTCGAGTGCCAAATTTCGCTAACTTTCGGGTGCTGAACCACTTGGCAGACAATTGGAGGTATAGTCAAACACTTGGGTGAAGGGATTATCCTAAGACGATCAACCAGTAAGAACTTTTTTTAATCTCACTTTGACCTCCTACAGTCACATAAAGAACAGGGCGAGAGAACAGAAAGGCGAGTACTTTTTAAAGTACTCGCCTTTCATATTTACGTTCGGAATGAGTGCTGGCCGTGAAACCGAGCGTCCGAAGACACCCGTGCAAGCACCGAAAATGCCTACCGCCCAGAGTCATCCACAGGGAAGGCAGTGCCCAGGAATGCGGCCTCCGCCCCAGAGTTATGTTTCAGTAATACCGCCTCGACGATAAAGATCACGTCCTCTGCAATGTTCGTCGCATGATCGGCGAGCCGCTCGACGTGTCTCAAAAGCGCCATCAAGTGACTCCCCGGCTCGATGAGCAATGGATCCTTCTTCATTTCTTCGATACAGGCATAGAATGTCTCACGCGTAAGGTCGTCGACGATATCATCACGACCAAAAACTGACCGCGCAAGAATCGGATCGTTATTGATGAAGGCATCGAAAGCATCCGAAAGCATCTGCCGAGCAGCGGCGATCATCTTCTTGGCGCCGATCCGTTCTAAAAAATCCTGATAACCTTCGAGCGGCTCGACGCGCTCCGAGAGATTAACTGCAATGTCGCCGATACGCTCGAGATCGGCATTGATACGCATCGCGGCCATCATCAGCCGGAGGTCGACGGCTACTGGTTGAGACAACGCGAAAATGCGCTGGCACTGGCCTTCGACCATCAAGTCGAATTCATTGACGCGGCGCTCACGATCCTGCACAAGCTTTGCGAGTTCGACATTCGATTCGAAGATCGACTTGATCGCGAGTTCGATCTGCTCATCGACAAGCGAGCCCATACGAATAAGGAGCGTGCGGAGCTTCTCAAGTTCGTCCTCAAAATGCCGATGCATTCGAATAGCCATACGATTCTACTTTAGGCAGCAAACAAAACTCAGCCGAAACGGCCGGTGATATAATCTTCGGTCTGTTTCTTGACCGGATTGGTGAACATCGCGCGCGTCTCGCCGACTTCGATGAGTTCACCCATATAAAAGAACGCGGTAACATCACTCACGCGAGCAGCCTGCTGCATGTTGTGCGTCACGATAATGATCGTGTAATCCTGTTTGAGATCGAAGATCAACTCCTCGATCTTTGCCGTCGAGATCGGATCGAGCGCGGATGCCGGTTCATCCATGAGGATCACTTCCGGGCCCACGGCAAGTGCGCGGGCGATGCAAAGCCTTTGCTGCTGCCCGCCCGAAAGTCCGAGCGCAGAAGTATGCAAACGATCTTTGACTTCATCCCAGATGGCTGCCTGCTTGAGCGATTTCTCCACGACCTCATTCAAAAGCTGTTTGTTCTTGACCCCCTGGATCTTCAGGCCGTAGGCAACATTTTCCCAGATCGACTTTGGAAAGGGATTCGACTTCTGAAAAACCATCCCGACGCGCTTACGCAATTCGACAATGTCGATATCCCGATCATAGATGTTTACACCGTCGATCACCACTTCACCCGTGATCTTCACGCCGGGGATCAAATCGTTCATTCGGTTCAGCGTCCGAAGGTAGGTCGATTTGCCGCAGCCCGAAGGGCCTATGAGCGCCGTGACCATGCGCTCGGCCACATCGATGCTGATGTTGCAGAGCGCGTGCTTTGTACCGTAATACAAATTCAAATCTTTCGTCAGGACCTTCGTCGGACCTGCCGTCAACTGTTCGGCGGGTGCCGAGACCGAAGACGAAAACGTTTGGGTTCGCAAGGGCCGATCGTGTAGCAGTGCTTCGTCCATTACCATCTCAAGTTGATCCATACTTCCCCGGCGTTCAAAGATACCAGTGTATTCTCGTACGGAGAATTGACAAGGCGTAGCGCCCGAATACCGCGGACTACTACGCCTTATCGCTTATGGAGTAAAAAATTAACCTTTCGGCGGGAGTTTGTATTCCCGCTGTGAGTTAAATCTTCGCAAAGAATGTCACGCGACCTACCACGTCGGCCTTGCGGTCAACACCGGCTGCACTGCGATCCTTGTATGTGTCGACCCAAATATTCGGTTCGATGTGCACGTTCGACACTGGCTGCCAATCGAGGCCGGCAGTGATGAAGCTTTCGCTGAAACCAGTCGTCGTCGTATGCTGGTCGGGACTCCAGGAATCAAAGCGCGCGAAGAAACCGAGGGTCTTTGCCATGATCGGTCCATGCGCGAAGATCGAAATGCCGCCTGGCACCGTGTTCTGCTTATTGGCTACCGTGATCACCTGCGTAGCGGCTTCGACACCGATAGTGATCGGCTCCAACTGAAGCGCAACAAAGCCCTTCATGGTAGTCGTCTTGTTTGTGTCGTTCGAGACAGAACCCGTATAATTCGCATCTGCGAAGACTTCTACAACGATCTTCTTATCCATGAACATTGCGAAGAGATCAGCATAGTACTTTTTGAACTTGTTGTTCTCGTTCTTCTGGTTTGTACCATTGCCGATCATCGCCTTGTAACCGAAGTTCCCCTCCTCGTCAAACGATCCATTGATCGCTGCGCCCATATCATTCGAACCTTCTGCACCACGGAAATCAAGAATGGTCTTTTCGATCGAGCGATAACCCCAGACCGATTCAGAAAGCTGGAAACTCGGCGTCGGCTGCTGACCTACGATGATCGTCGACATCGGGATCGCATTTTTGAAGCGAATGTTCGCGCCCTTAAGGTAAAAGCCGTTCGTGCCATCACCGAGGAGGTTGTTAGCGGCTGTGTTCGCACTGGATCCAGGAGGAGCGACGCTCGGCTCATGCGCAAGCAAAATTCCTGCAGAGATCATTGGGCTGAACCAGTAGTCATATCCAACGTAAACTCGGCGCAGGTCAAATGCCTGAGCATCTTTCGGGCTGCTCGAGAAGTAACCCTTCCCGCGCGAAGGTGTCGTATCGGCCGTGATCTGATAGGCGTAATCGAAAAAGATCTGACCGTTGAATCCACCATGCGCGTGGAATGTCGTGTCAGCCTGCTGTGCAGTGGACTTCCCGCTTAGAAGTACGAGGCCAGCTGCGAGTGTAAAAATAAAAAGTTTGATGCGATGTTTCATTCGTGAAGTTGAGTGCTTTTAGAAAAATAAGCAAGAAAATCCGTTTTACCATTTCAATCAGCGCAAAAATACCGGTTTCGATGTTACGCGAAGATTATGTCAGCATTAAAGCGAGGTAATGTCTTAACATTGGGGTTTGTACCCGATACCCGAGGCGTGGCATTTTGATTCGCGGAGTGTTCTGGCTCGAATGTCAGAGGCTTGCCTATTGGATGACATCCGAAGTTGTGGCTTCAATTTTCGAACGTCATCCTGGATGAGCTTTAGCGAAATGAAGGATCGAATGGAATATTGGGTACGACCAACGCTCAGATGGTCAGGCGAGAACCCCCGTAAAATGTCATTCCAGCGAAGCCGGGAATCCATCCCCAGCATGGTAGCAAAGCACAACATGGATTTCCTCCTTCGCGGGAATGACAGAAGCTCGTGCCTATTTTACAACACGAGTTCGACCATTCCATTGGATCCTTCACTCCGCATTCATCGCCGGGCGATGAATGCTTCGCTCAGGATGACAGTCGTTTAGCGATTCATATCACAGAAGTGGTCGGCGGCTCGGCTCGCACGAAAGCTCCGTCGTAACGCAATGATAACGAGGCAGAATCCTCGATTTGGATTGCCGCTGCCGCATATTTAATAATTAACAATCCGGTAACGCACTTTCAGAAACCTTCCCTGCTCCTGATTGGCTCTCGCGCCCGTTACTGGCGCAGCTACATGCGCTTTCAACCGATCTCCACATCAACAAAGTATCATTATGTTCAACACTCTGACACTCAAAGGCACAGATAAGACCTTGCTTGTCCTGACGTGTCTGACAAGTTTTTGCATTGAAGCTGCGGAACTCAAAAAATTCTTGAAATGGATGCTCACGAAAGGACTGAGCTTTAACCACGCTCTCTACTACGGCACCGTCCCGGAGGATGTTCGCAAGCGCGAACTCGCACTGTTCGATAGGATGCAGTAGCCTTCCTCAGAATGTTGAGCATTGGCGGACGCTCGTATCTTTGCCTCCACCAATGCTCACTCATTTGAACATTCGTCAACGATCCTGAACACCTTTCGATGATAGAGACGTCTTCTGCTGCGACTGCCGATGCACTTATGCCCTCCTCCGGCGTAACGCGCTTGTGGTCGAGCGGGAAAAAGATCGCACGCAGAACGCAGATCGGCGACAGGATCTATCGTTTGCTGCTGCTGCTTTCGGCCATCAGTATCATCCTGATCATTGCAGGTCTTGCTGTCGAACTTACAATGGGTTCGCGCGAATCGATCGCCAAGTTCGGATTTGGTTATCTGACGCACGACATCTGGAATCCTGGCGGATTGATGTTCGGCGCGCTTCCCTTTATTGAGGGCACGCTCTACTCCTCTTTCTGGGCGCTGCTCATTGCAGTGCCGATCAGTTTGCTTGCCGCAATTTTTCTTGCCGAACTTGCGCCCGCCTGGTTAAGCCGCCCGCTTTCCTTCCTCATCGAACTTCTCGCCGCGATCCCGAGTGTCGTCTATGGACTTTGGGGCTTGTTCGTGCTGCAGCCCTGGCTTGTAAAGCACGTTGAGAATCCTATCGCGCACAATAGCTTCCTCTCGAAGCTGCCATTCTTTAGCGACACACCGAATGGCTATGACATGCTTTCGGCATCCGTTATTCTTTCTATCATGGTGATCCCTTATATCACCGCAGTCTCCCGAGATATTATGCGGGCGATTCCGCGGTCGGTTCGCGAAGGATCGTATGCGCTTGGCGCGACGCAGTGGGAGACGATCAAAGGGGTTGTGTTGCCTTACGCGCGCGCGGGATTCATTGGGTCGATCATGCTTGGCTTTGGTCGCGCACTTGGTGAAACCATGGCTGTAACAATGGTCATAGGAAACAGTCCGCAATTCAAGACATCGCTCTTCGCATCGGGATATACCATGGCGAGCGTGATCGCGAATGAACTTGCAGAAGCTTCAGGGCTTTATCGTTCGGCACTGATCGAGATCGGTCTCGTCCTCTTTATTGTAACGATGGTCGTCAATATGATCGCGCGAACGCTCGTATACTATACGGCTCAGGATATTCACGGGACATCGAGGAAAAAGAAGTGACCAACACGACTCCCCGCCCGATGCTCACTTCATCCAAGCGCCGCTACCAGCTTCGCAAGGCGACGAACGTTGTCATGCTTTCGCTTTCTGGTCTTGCCGCTGTGATTGCTGCAACGGCGCTCTTTAGCGTCCTCATTTACCTCGTCATCAAAGGTGCAGGGGCTCTCAATCTTTCGGTCTTTACTGAAGGCCCCGTCCCGCAAGGTTCGCCTGGTGGTGGACTTCGTAACGGGATCATTGGCACGCTCATTCTCCTCGGTCTTGCTTCAAGCATCGGCGTACCGCTCGGCATTATGGGCGGGATCTATCAACTCGAGAACGATACAAAATTTGCTCGCACGATAAAGTTTTTCACAGACGTTCTCAACAGTATTCCGAGTATCGTCATCGGTTTGTTCGCCTACGTCATTGTTGTGCTGCCGACCGCGCAACTCAATCCCGGGCATGCGTTCTCCGCTTATGCCGGTGGGATCGCGCTTGGCATTCTGATGATCCCGACCGTCATGCGGACGTCCGAAGAAATTCTTCGGCTCGTACCGATCACGCTTCGTGATGCTTCGCTTGCACTTGGCGCAACACGCTGGCGTACGATGTGGAGCGTAACGCTACCGGCGGCACGTGAAGGAATTATCACGGGCGTGATGCTCGCAATGGCGCGTATTGCAGGCGAGACCGCGCCACTTCTCTTTACCGCATTTGGCAATCTTAATTTCAGCGTCGCGCTCGATCAACCCATCGACGCGCTGCCGCTCAACATCTATAACTACGCGACTTCGCCCTACGAGAATCTCCACCAGCTCGCACTGGCCGGCGCGATCATTCTTATTTCGATCATCCTGATACTTAGCCTCGTAGCAAGGTTTGTGTTGCGCAGCAAGCTAAGACATTCGGCAAGCAGCTAACCAACGCCGAACGTAGCGCGAGCTTCTGCTTGCGATTCTAACCGGGATTACGCGGATTATAATGGATTGCGCTGCTTTCTTTTTGCCGCTGAAAAAGATCGAGTCCTTCCGAGATTGGTCTCTTCAATAAGCGAACGAGGTGTACGCTTAACGCTCCTGCTACGTTCGGGAGGATGTCCATAACAATCTGATAACATGGAATTATCGTTCGCGTAACGGCACTTCGAAGCTTCATTCCGTAATTTTGTGTTGAGCCACACGCTAACCAAACTTTGAAATTCAACACGAAATGAAATACGCAATCCTATTATCTCTTGCCGCAGCCTTCACGCTTTCGAGCTGCGCAAAGCAGACGACGCCTGGCACCGGCGATTCGACGAATACATCAACGACAATGCTTACTGGTGGTGGGTCGAGCTTTATCGCTCCGATCATGACCAACTGGATCGACTCCTACAAAAAGGAGACGGGCGTGAGCGTTAACTATCAGGCCACTGGCTCCGGTGCTGGCATCAGCAGCCTGATCGACCATACAGTCGATTTTGCAGGATCGGATGCGCCAATGAATGCTGACGAACTTGCACGTGCGAAGGCACCCGTGCTGCACCTTCCAGCCGTTATCGGTGCGGTTGTTGTTTCCTATAACGTCGCGGGCCTTAGCAACGGCCTTCAGCTTTCAGGTCCCGTCATTGCCGATATCTTTACTGGAAAGATCAAGATGTGGGACGATGCTGCCATCGCAAAGATGAACACTGGTGCGAAGCTTCCTCACGAGAAGATCGCGGTTGTTCATCGTTCCGACGGCTCGGGCACGACTGCCATCTTCACTAATTATCTTTCGAATGTAAGCCCGACTTGGAAGTCATCGCTCGGCGAAGGAAAGACGATCAACTGGCCTACCGACGAACTCGGCGGTAAAGGAAACGCGGGCGTTGCCGGCATTTTGAAAGAACATGCGAATGCGATCGGTTACGTCGAACTCGCCTATGCAAATCAGAATCACATGTCGATCGCAAACATCGAGAATCAGTCGGGCAAATTTATCGCACCGAGTGTTGAGTCCGCCTCTGCTGCAGCAAGTGGCGTGACGATCCCGGATAACTTTTGCACGATGATCACCAACACTGCAAATGCCGATGGTTACCCGATCACCGGATTTAGCTGGATCATCATCTATAAAGATTCTCCGAAATCTGCCGCGATCAACAAGTTCGTTACCTGGATACTTTCGAAAGGTCAGGACGCAACAAAGGCGCTCCTTTATGCACCGATCCCAGAAGCGATCCGCCAAAACGAAATGAAAGCCTTAGGCGCGGCCCCAACAGCAGCAAAGTAAAGCTGAACCAAACCGAACGTGGCGCGAGCTTCAGCTTGCGCTTCTTGATTTCCATGTAAAAGAGCATCCGTCACTGGCTGCTCTTTTGGATTTCTCTTCCGAACGTGGCGCGAGCCTCAGCTTGCGATTCTTTTTCGATCAGAGTGGGCGGCGAATGTTGGGCAAGTTACTTCACACACCGTTGGATTTTACAAGATCAAGCATCTCGTTGGTAGCTTCAAGATGACAGATTTAAATCTGTCTGGGATATTTTAGAGTTGTGCGTTCTTAAACGAATCGCAAGCTGAAGCTCGCGCTTCGTTAAATTTGCAGAACAATATCTTGCCTCGAAACCACCCATGGATTTTTCAATCGAAGCCAAAGACGACCGCTGGCGCATGATCGCTCGTGAGTTTGCGCAAAAGGAAGTTGCGCCGATCGCTCGCGAAATGGATGAACGGGAAAGCATGCCGCGCGAATTGATTGACAGAATGGGGACGCTTGGTCTGCTTGGATCGACGCTTAGTGCACAGTTTGGCGGAAGTGAGATGAGTCACCTTGCCACCGCCTTGATCCATGAAGAACTTGGACGTGCATGTTCAAGCGTTCGCGGGTTTGTTACTGTGCATTCTTCGCTTGTCATGCCATGCGTAAATGCCTGGGGCAGCGAATCCCAGAAGCTGAAATATCTCCCAGAACTTGCGAGTGGCCAACAGATCGGCTGCTACTGCCTTACGGAGCCCGAGGCGGGCAGCGATGCCGCAAGCATTCAGACGCTGGCGACAAAAGTTGATGGCGGATATAATCTCAACGGCGAAAAGATCTGGATCACAAACGCTAACGTGGCAAATATCGCCCTCGTCTTTGCGAGGACTGCACAGCTTGAAGATGCAAAACCCCATGAGCGCCTCTCGGCCTTTATTGTTCGAACCGATTCAAGCGGCTTCGACCGAGAGCGGATGCCAGGCACGCCGCTCGGGCATCGCGCCAGCGATCACGCGCATATACACTTTCGTGATTGCTTTGTCCCTGATGACCAACTGCTCGGTGCACCAGGCCAAGGATTCAGAGTCGCGATGTCGGCGCTCGATCATGGAAGACTGGGTGTAGCGGCCGGTGCGCTCGGTGTCCATCAGGCATGTTTGGATGCGTCGCTTGAATTTTGCCGCAGTCGTCATCAGTTCGGAAAACGGATCGCAGATTTCGAAATGATCCAGTCGACGCTCGCCGAAATGAAGATCACGCTCGAAGCCTCGCGCCATCTCGTCTATCACGCCGCCTGGAAAAAAGATCAAGCGCTCGATTCGACACTCGAAACATCCATTGCCAAGCTTCACGCAACCGAAGCGGCGCTCAAAGCCGCCAGCGATGCAGTCCTCGTCCACGGCGGCAGAGGCTACTCGAACGAATACCCAGTCGAACGCTACTACCGCGACATCAAAGGCCTCCAGATCTACGAAGGAACATCGCACATACAGAGGATCGTGATTGCGAGGAAAATCGTGGGGAAGGAGTAAGAGAAAGACAATGCCAGAAATAAGCGCTTTTTGGGAACCGTTGAAATGAAACCACACGAGATTCATAAAGTAGTCGCTTTCGAAAAAGCTGGGTCGTTCAAATTGCGACTTGAATTTGAGGACGGTTTTAGCCGGGTGGTCAATTTCGAAGATGTGCTCTACGGCCAACTCTTTAGCCCACTCCGCAATCTGGCATACTTTGACAATGTGGTCTTAGCTCAAGAGATTCATACGGTTGTTTGGCCCAATGGCGCCGACTTCGATCCCGAAACGCTTGATCATTGGGACCAGTACCTCCCCGAAATGCGAAAACAGATTCAGCAGTTCGTGATAAGTTGATCGTTCGCGAGTCATTGAGCTAAGATCGTAGCCAGCCTTAGGGTCCGTTGCCCTCACGGGAAAGCACGTGATAATCAGCAAGGCCAATCGATCTGGCGTTATTGGGAGGTTGGTGAAAACCTACATCGAACTTATCGAAGCTCCTGAGCTTTTTCTTAACTGAGGTAAAGCTATGAAAATGACCTTTGGTGAATTAGTGGACGAACTGCACGGTCGCCCATCGGAAGAATTGTCTGAGTTGGCAGACCTGGCACATCGTTATGCGATTGAGCAACAGCGGACGGAGATGACAGCGAACGCAGCCGAAGGTTTGGCGGCGTATGAAAGAGGACAACTTAAATTCTATGACAATGTCGAAGAGTTGATGAGGAGTTTGGACGAAGAATCCTGATGAGGTCTACTAGTTAGCACTTCAGCAGACACTCGATTTTCTCCCGCATGATCGTAAGGTTTCGCAATCGCAATGCGTTTCAGCCTCCGCGCGAGCGTTTATTCGAGCGTGACGTTTAGCTACCGCTGGAAAAACCTCACCCAACCTCTCCTTCGCAGGAGAGGGGATTTTATTAATTGTTGCTGGATGGTAAGGTCGGAGGCTTTCTTGTGAAACTATATGAGTCTGGATCGCACTGCCACCTCTCCAACTCATTACTGCCGCGGCTTCTAAAACTTCAACAACGCCTCGATCTTCTCCCGAATGATCGCAACCGTTGGGACGACTGCATCCATGAGCGTTGTGTTGTAGGGTACGGGGCAGTCGGCGGTGGCGAGGCGTTCTACTGGTGCGTCGAGATGGGCGAAAGATTCTTTCGCGATGATCGAGGCGATCTCGGCGCCGAAGCCGCAGGTCCAGTTGTCCTCGTGGACGATCAGTGCGCGATTCGTTTTCTTCACCGAATCGAGCACTGCTTCTTTGTCCCACGGTACGATTGTTCGCAAGTCGATGATCTCGACACCTTCGATGGTCTCGCTCGCGAGCCTCGCGCGTTCGACCATGGCGCCCCACGTTACGATCGTGAGCTTTGTGCCCTCCTGAATCAGTCTTGCAGAGCCAAACGGGACCATGAACTCATCGCCTGGATAGGCGGTGCGGGCTTGCGGTGTGTCGAGCAATGCGCGGTGCTCGAAGAAGAATGTTGGGTCGTTGCCGCGCAGCGCGGTGCGGAGAAGTCCGACGGCGTCCTCTGTGTTCGATGGATAGGCAATGCGCCAGCCGATCGTGTGTGCGAAGATCGCTTCGCCGCTTACCGAATGCCACGGATCGCCGGTTTTTTTGCCGAAACCAACCGGAATGCGCACGACCATCGGCGCAGAAAATTTCGACATGGTGCGCCAGCGAACGGTGCCGCAGTCATTGATCTGCTCTGTAGCCGGATCGGCGTATTTGCGGAATTGAATTTCTGGCACGGGCTTGAGTCCCGCCATTGCCATACCGACCGAGCGGCCGATGATGCCTTCTTCCGAAAGCGAAGTATCGAATACGCGAGCTTCACCGAACTTCACCTGAAGGTCGACCGTCGCACCGTGGACGCCGCCTTTCGCGCCGACGTCCTCGCCGAAAATGAGCAGCTTTGGATTCGCAGTGAGTTCGACTTCCAGCACCTTGCGAACAGAGTCCTGCAAGTTCATTCGCACACTTGTTTCCTTCGCTGGGTTGATCGTAGGCTGCTCGCCTGAGAAGACGTGCTCCGTGATCATCGCCGTGTCACCAGGACCTTGCGCGAGCGCATTTTCTGCGGCGGCGCGAACTTCTGCTTCAACTTCCCGCTCAAGCTCGATCCATTCTTTCTCTGTAAGAACGGAGCCAATCATAAATTTCTTCAGCTTCGGCAGCGGATCGCACGATTCTTCGAACGTACGAAGATCGGGCGCCTTGTAGCTCTGTGTATCTACGAACGAGTGACCGCAAAGCCTCGGCACTTGCAAACGAATGAGCGCCGGACCTCCCCATGAGCGAACATATTCAACCGCTTCCTCAATATTCTTCGCGGCTTCTTCGGGTTCGTAACCTTTGCATTCATAGATGCGAAGATTTTCGAAGGCCGCAAGATTGCGCGCGATGTTCGAACCAGGAGTTTGAAATTTGCTTGTTACCGAAATCCCGTAACCGTTATCTTCGATGAAGAAAAGCTGCGGAAGATTTTGCGTTGTTGCGATATTGAGCGCAGCCCAAAAGCCATTCGTTGCCGTCGAACCATCGCCACCCAAAGAAACTGCGATCGCGTTTTTCCACGAATCGTCCTCCAGCGTCTCCGCATAATATTTCACCGACTGCGCCCATCCGGATCCTGGCGAATACTGCGCACCAACATCACCTGAAGCCGGCAGCACCGTGCCACGTTCGCGACGTGGGAGACAATGCACAACGCCGATGTCGCGTCCGCCCGTCATACTCCCCTTGCGCGCAAGCGAACCGGCGAAAGCTTCTTCCGCTGTGAGCCCCTGACCGATCACAAATGGACGCGAGCGATAATAAACTGTGGCGCCGTCATGCGGATGCGTGATGCATTCGGAAAGGATCGCCTGCGCAAGGTCGTGGCCGCGCGCCGAAAATTGATACGTAATGAGACCCTTCGGCGTCATCTCCGTCTCTTCGATCCGGTCGATCGCACGCGAAGTAAGCAGTGTGCGCGCAACGCGGCGCCAATCAAGGCCGAAAGCGCTTGCCGACTGCGGCCCTGCTGCGACAGATTTGATACTCGATTTTGCAGATTTAGCGGCCGCCATCGCCATGTGTTCTCACGGAATAATGCTTGAAGTAACAGCGCTCAAGAATTGCTCGGTAAGAACACCGAGTGGCAGGTTTGATTTCCTTCTAAGATGCATCGCCCCGACGTGGCGCAAGTGCTGTGTGTATCCTTGGGATGAAATGCAGTCGAGGTGTGAAAGCAGTGTCCACCGATCAAAGTGCCGCAAATGCAATCAATTGACCTTCAACGGCGGCTTATAAGATACAGCCCACAAGTGATGGCACTTGTGATATCCGTGTCAGCAAGAGTTGTTGCAACGGCATCAATTGAAGGCAAATCGGAAGGAATCGCATCAACCAACAAATGGTGATTCACGCAGATTTGCTTGTTCTCGATGAAAATACCTTCGGTGCGCACATTCGGCTTGGCTCCGCTCATGGAAGTACTGTGGCAACGAAAGTCTGGATGATGAGCATGTTTGTTTACTTGGTAATCCCAAGACGCTCGATCGTTCCGGTTGTGCGAATTCAGCTTTCGGGAAGCAGAAACCAGTGTCTTCTATGGAAGCGTGTGCTGCGTCCGTATCCTATGTATCTTTGTGCCGTTCTACTGATCACATTCGCACCTACTTTCACGGATCAACAAATCAAATCCAACGGGAGGTAAACTGGCCATGACCAATCAAGAGGGTACGTCCAACGATGAAATCATTGACTTTAACCAGAAGCCAAAACCTTCTGCAATAAAGCTCCTTAAACATCCCGAAGAAAAAACGGACAGGTCTTCTCATTGGTAGGCGAAACCCCTTCTGATGATGTTCGGAGGGTTCCTCATTGCCGCGATCATCGTGAACTATTTTATTGGTGATCCGCCGCTCCCCCACTTTGCAAACGCACGGGAGAAGGCTTCCTACTACTATGAGACTCAGAACTTCACAAAAGCCGAGCATCTGTATGGCAGCTTGCTGCAAACCGATTCCGACGATCTCGATCTGCACTACGCCTTCATAAGCTCCCACTACGCAGCAGAGAAGAATGATCGAGCGGGTGACTCTTCGTTGAAGACCAATTGATTATATTATTTATGCAAGTTGCGCCGCTTTAGGATTTGGCTTCATGGAGAACCTACTATACTTTAAGCAGGGCAGCTTGGATATTATGACGATGCGAGCGCTTGGATCAGTCTTTTTTCACATGTTTCTCACTTCAAGCATAGCCTATGCAATCGTCCTCGGAAAGTACGAGCGAAAGCAACGCGTAGCCGGATATTTTTTGGCGGCATTGTTGCTGGCGGCTCTTACGCACGGAATGTATGATTTGTTCCTAACCAACGGAAGCGCCATTTGGCGCATAGCAAGTATTGTGATCTTGTTGTTGGGTGCAATTCAGTATGGGATATTTCTCACGAATGTACTAAACCTTTCGCCGTTCTTCAATGCGACTAAACTCATTGATGCACACAGACTAAAGCTGTATTTATGTTATGGATTTGGCGCTGTTATAATTGTTGAATATGTTTGCGTTTCTTTAGTGGGAGGCGCATCGAAGGGAAATGTGGCACTGATTTCCGGCATGACTTCAGGCGGATTCCTGGTGTTCTGGTTGTCGAGCAGATTGGGTAGTATCAGTTTGCATCAGGGTGAGTGGATGCCTGGTTTTTGCGGAATAATACACGGCTCTTGGTCTGCACCAGTCAAGGAGGGCACAAAATCACTTCTTCACACTGGAGGCTATGTTTGTGTTGGCGGTTTGCTCATCTATCTCACAGTGACAAATCCGGTCTATGGAGGATTTTACCTTCTTCGGTTTGCCTGGGGATGGTTCACGAAAAAGAAAAACGCGGAAGCAGTTGTGCCTGCGACTTGAATAGGCGTTGAGGCAAGTATGTCGAAAGTATAGAGCCAGTTCTTGGCTCACAATTTCTGTGAGATTACTGGGTCTGCGGGACACAAACTGATTTTAATGACTGCTGTTGAGGTGTTGATCGGTTGCTTGCTTTTACGCCTGCATTCCTCGCGTCAAGACCGCCGAGGCGAACTTATCGAGCGGCAAGGTCGTCCAAGTCGCCGATCGCAAAAACGATCGGTCGCGACTTTCGAAACACGAACCTAAGAGGGTGAGAAGTTGAGCTGAGGGGTGCAAAACTTCTCTTCAGATGGTTGCTTCGCCGTGCTAATATAGTCACCCCGGCCGCAGAATCCAAAAAAGCCTGCTTGCCGCCAGCATACTCGACATCCTGGAAAAGCCAGCGATCCCCAAATCAAAGAATGCCAGTCGAGTACGAAATAACTTGAAAAGCATCAGCGATCGTAAACCGCAGAAAGAAATCAGCGCAATCCCTCAGAATCCGCGAAATCCAGGTTCGCTATTCCCTCGATCTCCAGCAGCGCTTCATCCTCGAAGAGCGATGAAACTTCAACGAGCGTCATCGCGGGATAGTGATTGCCGAAGTGGTCACGGTAAACTGCGCCGATCTCCTTCATGTGACGCTTATAATCATCCTTGTCTTTGACGAAGATATTGAGCTTGACGATATCCGTCATTGCGCCGCCCGCTTCCTGCATCACCAGCGATAAATTTTCGAGCGCCTGGCCGAACTGACCGACAATGTCACCAACATGCACCACGCGGCCTGCGCTATCGAACGACACCTGGCCGGCGAGATATACCGTGCGGCCGCCCTGAGTGACATAGCCATGTGAGTAGCCGATCGGCTTAACCAAGGCCGATGGTTTAAGCAGTTCTTTCATCATCAAATATTTCGTTTGAATTCACTTTGCAATTCGAAACCAGGTGACGCATACCAAGAAGATTTGAACTACTGCCAACGCGAGTTCTAAAATAAGCGTTGTCCATAAGTAACCAAACGAACTTCCGATGCAAGATAACGCTGGCGTCAAGATCCCACCTCCTGCAATTTTCATTGTCCCGATGGCATTTGCGGTCCTTTTCAACCACTACTGGCCTATTTACACGATGACTCCTGACGCGAGATGGATCATCGGTTCGGTTCTGAGCATCATGGGTATCGCTTGTATTGGCGCCGGCATCTTCCAGTTTCGCAAATTTAAGACGAGCCTCGTCCCGATCACACCTGCAACTGCCATGCTCGACAAAGGAATCTTTGCGAGGACGCGTAATCCACTTTATATGGGACTGCTATCAATCTACGTCGGGGTTGCATGTCTCTTCAGTGCCGTCTGGGCGATCCTTTTTTTGCCATTCATGCTAATTGCGATCACCAAGCTTGTGATCGAGAAAGAAGAGGCCTATCTAGAGCGCCGATTTGGAGGCGCATACCTCGCCTACAAATCGCGCGTTCGAAGGTGGATGTGATTGTCGGTTGCTCGCATTAAGATTAAATTTCGCGAACTCAGCAATTCATCTCTCCCGCTTACGTTGTTAGCTACCAGCGTATCCTTGCGAGCACAAAGCATCACGATGGGCAGTATTCCAGGGACAAGATTCTGCCCGGGCGATCCTATCAGTGTGAGCTTTACAGTAACAGGCTATTTTCAACATCGGAACGCGTTCACGCTACAGCTCTCGAACAGCTCGGGTGGGTTCGACAAAGATTTCCAAAATCTTGGCTCGCTGCAGGTGAGTGCGGATAACGGCAATGATATTATCGTCGGAGGTTTGCCTTCTCCTTCTTCTCATGCTTCATGGCGGAGCGAGTCAGATAGCGTGGCAGTCGGCAATTACCTCGATTTTAGTTCGGACGGCAGCGACGACTCAATCTTTTGGGACTTCGGAACGACAGCAAAATCAACATCTGGCACCGGTTCGTATGTAAGAGATATTCAATATTTGACGGGAGGTCGCAAAACGGTGATCATCCATAACGTAGCCGTGGGTGGTTGCGTAAGGCTCGACACACTCTCCCTTAATATCATTGAATGCACGACCCCCTCGGTTCCCAATGACGCAGTTGTGATAGCACACGATAGCACCATATCCAGCACCAGTCATACCCTATGGGTGAATCCTGGCGTTACCGTGACCGTCTCCTCGCCATATGGTCTGCTCGTATTTGCGGAGAGTGGTTCTAAGGTGATAGCATCGAATGGTGGGATCGTATATCTAAAACGTGGAGCGCAATGGTCCGGTAAAAATTTATTGGTCATCCATGATAGCGCCACCAGCTATACGGGTACCGGCATCGACTTGCTCTGCACTCCCCTCGCATTCGATTACACGAATGCTCCACCCAATGTCGCATTCCGCAATGGAGTCTTCAAGGAGATGAATGAAAGCTTGATCCAGCTCTCGACAAACCCCGCGCACAATATCGTGAACATCTCAGGTCTGCCGAAAGCGATGGTGAGTGCCACGCTCGTGAATGTGCTCGGTGCGACCGTTCGTGAGATCGCGAATCCTCGTGCGAGCATGCTGAAACTTGATTTGCGTGATCTCCAAACGGGTACGTACTTCCTCAGGATTGCGATGGCAAACTCTGTGATCACTTGACGGAGATTTCAAGCAGAGCATTCGGTGCGGGTAATCTGTTTACGCACTCCGTGCGAGTGCGTTCTTTGCGGCTTCGAGGAGTGTCGGCGTTAATTCTATAACCTCGCGCAGAAGCGTTATGAAATCCCGAGCGGAGTATTCGTGGGTGATTTCATTCCGAAGTTCTCGAATGATTTCAAAAGCCTCGACGCTTGCTATCAGCCCCACCTTTTCTCCAAAGTTGAGGAGATCCTTCATTGTGGCGTCGCCATCCAACGCTTCTCTCGAGTGGATCATTCGCAGAACTTTCCGTACGAAGATATCAGAAGTCCTGCCAAACCTTGAGGTGAAGGCATCAAGCACGTCGTAATCGGCGTCAGATAGCGACTCAAGATCGAGCTTTATCGCCTTTTCATACGACCGTTGCAAAAGTTTGGACGCCTGAGCAAGCTGGCTCATTGCCTGCGTTAGCAACTGGTGTGAAGCTTCTCTTCTCGTCATAAAAGTCTTATGGCCTCCGGTAGAACGTATTGAACAAAAGGGTCATCCTCGTTCGACTCAGCGACGATGTCTATCTTCTGTTCGCCGATAGAGTCGTTCAGCGCCAACTTGATCGCCCGAACCACCTTTCGGTCCACCGCAACCGAATTTAAAATTAAAAGGTCGATATCACCGCCGCGCTTGGTATCGTTTGTTCTCGAACCGAAGAGAAATAGCCGAGCCTCCGGCAACGAACGCCGAACGGCTAATTTTATCGAGTCGACTTCATGTGTGCTCAATCGCATGTTGCGAAGATAACAAGCTCAACGCGCATTCTTGTTCTGCTGCAACATGATCTTCACGGGCTGCCCGTTCATGATCTCTTCGTATTCAAGATAGATCGGGTGGTTCTTTTTACTAAGAGCGAATGTGAGCCATCCTCTACTCGAGGAGCCGGGCGCAAGGGAGTCGCTTAATTCGATGGCAGGTTCGCGATGCGAAGCTCCGATGGCGATTCCGTGCGAAGAATCCTGATCGTCAATGAGGTAGCAGTAAAATTCATTGGGATGCCGATAGCTACGACCGTTATTGATAAACCTGAGATAGGTCGTGTAGTACTGGAATCCCGGAATAAGTTTGAACATCGCGAACTTTGGCTCCGGCCAAAAGCCTGCGCTCTCAATGCGCACGATCATGCTATCCGAGTGCCCATCTTCGCGCATACCGACAGAATCGCGTGGGAGCTTCTTTCCGAATAGATTGATCGTGTCGTGCACGATCGTCGGTTGGAAATTCGGAGGCAGGATGATCGCTGGCTGCGGCCGAAGGAAGATCGTCTTGATGAGGAGAATGCTGAAGATAATTACTCAGCAAGTCCGAGCGTGCGCGTTTGCAATGTTGGTGTTGAATGTAAAGCGATCGGCAAAGTTACGCCTCGCGAAGCCAGCACCCCCCCATCAACGTCTTAACTTTGCATGCTACGAACCAACTATTGCCCGATGCCCACTGAATCGCTTGATGAACTGATCCACGTCGCTCGTACACAGCCCAATGGCGATCCGGAAGCGCTCCACCTGCCATACGAGAATCTTGGCGAGCTGATCTATCGGCAGGGCAGGTACTATGATACAAAGCCATTCCTGATCTTCTATGGTCTGGAAGGGACACGGATCGAATACAACTACAAAGATTTTTTCATGCTTGCGCAGCAGTGTGCGAACATGATGAAGAACGTCGGGATCAAACGTGGTGACCGGATTGCAACCATCTCGCACAATCATGCCGATACCGTTATTCAGTATTTCGCATCGTGGCTGATGGGCGTGTGCGTTGTGCCTGTGAGCCTATCGGAGGACGATGCACGTATAAAGTATGTACTCCAAAATAGTTTGAGCAGGCTCGCCTTCGTTCGGTCCGATTGTGCCTCGCGGATCCTGCCCATCATTGCTGAAATTGAGACATTGAAGTCGGTTTTTATTTGCGGAGAGCATGATGCAACGGAAAGCACCTACTCATTCGAAGAATCTCTCGAAGCCTCCGATCCCTTTTTCACCTCAGCGCAAGCGATCTCAAGAGACGATGAAGCATTGATCGTTTATACGAGTGGTACGACAGGCAACCCGAAGGGCGTGGTTCTTACGCAACAAAATCTGCTAGCCGATGCGAAGGGGATTGCGGATTGGCATGCGATGACGAATGCTCAGCGGATGATGTGCGTGCTCCCGATCCATCATGTAAACGGCACCATCGTTACACTCGTTACGCCGATGTATTTCGGAGGAAGTGTCGTGCTGAATCAGAAATTTCAGAGCGAGTATTTTTTTGAGCGCATTCAACGTGAGCAGGTTCAGGTTGTGAGTGTCGTCCCAACGCTGCTTGCATTTTTACTCGAATATTATAAGGCTCAACCGGCGGCGCTCGCGGCGTTGCGAGAGCGCAACTTCACCTTACGCCACATCATTTGTGGCGCCGGTCCGCTTACGGTTGAACTTGCACAGCAGTTCGAAGAAATGTTCGGCATCACCATTGTTCATGGTTACGGACTCAGCGAAACAACCTGCTACTCCTGCTTTTTGCCGATCGCACTTTCACCAGAGGAACATCGTCACTGGATGCGCGATTTCGGATTTCCCTCGATCGGGGTTGCTCTGCCGCAAAACGAAATGATGATCGCGGACGAATCGGGCAACCCGCTGGCGCCGTTTGAGAAAGGTGAGATCGCCATACGCGGCATCAATGTGATGAAATATTACTACGAGAACGAAGCCGTAAACGCACAGACATTCTCCTATGGGTGGTTTCGCTCGGGCGACGAAGGATTTTACGAGCTTGATGCGGCTGGCAAAAAATTCTTCTTCATCACCGGTAGGCTCAAAGAACTCATCATTCGAGGCGGTGTGAACATTTCGCCGCTTGAGATCGACGAAGTGATCGCACAATGCCCGAACGTCAAGTGCGGCATTGCTGTCGGATTCGAAAATGATTTTTACGGTGAAGAGGTCGGCGCGTATGTTCAGATCCTAGATGGCGCGACGCTAAGCGAAGCAGAGGTGATCGCATTCTGCAATGCGCGGCTTCCGTTTGCAAAGTCGCCGAAGGTTGTGGTCTTTGGCGAGAATATTCCTGTAACGAGCACCGGTAAATATCAGCGCAACAGATGCAAGCCTTTATTCAAAGAATGGAAAGCTTCGCAGTTTCGGAGAATATAATCCTCGCGATCAAGCGCCTACAATCAATTATCGATCGCGTCGACTCCTCTGATCTCGAGCGTCGTGTAATCGATCAGCTGCTGCATCGTCTCGGGATAATTCAGATAGACCATGCGCTTACGCTCTTCGAGAAGAAGATCATCGAGGATCGACTTCATTGTTGCCTTATCCTGTGTGCTTAACGAGCGAAGTTCGTCTGTGATCTGAGCGATCGAGTTAGCTTCTGACATGCGAGCGTCTCCGGTTAGATAACGATCCAAACACAACATCTGAATAACTGAGAGCTCTCGCTCTCAGTTCGCTGCCTTTTCGTACTTTACGAGTATGTGTGCTCGTGCATTGATGAGCTTGTTTGCCGCAGCATCTGTGAGCTTCCAAAGACCAAAGGGGAGCAATCCCATGACCTTATGCGTACGAAGATGCAGCAGTGCTTTATTGCCGAACGTCTTCCAGGAAACCCGTGCGAGATCCTTGCCTTTATAGAGCGCCGTCATGACAGCCTCATCGAAGGAATGCAAGTGTGCATTGATCGGAGTGTTCTCGTTGCAATGAATGCAGAGTGTATAGCGGAGCGTTTCCTTGTAGGGAGTCGTGATGACAAGCGAGCCGCCGGGTATAAGAACGCGAAAAAGCTCAGCGACAAACCCAGCAGGATCCACGACGTGTTCGATGATCTCACTCGCGATGATCGCATCGAACGATCCATCCCGGAAAGGCAGATGAAACGCATCGGCCACAACCGCAGCATGATTCTTCTGATAGCGATCGAGAGCTTTCGCAGTATTGATCAGCGTCGCATCGAGCGAACAAACAAACGTCGCGCTGTTTTGAAAATGCTTCGCCACCCACGCCGAACCGCAACCGACATCGAGCACAGAATCCGCAGCGCCCAGCTCGCTCAGAATATATTCGGTAAGTCTTCGCTCCTCATGTGCCGTGCCGCTCGGTCGGTCCTGAAAATAATCGAAGACTTCCGCATCTTTTTTGTAGTGTTCGAGGTAATCGAAATGGTCGCCCGGCCGCGACTCGATCAAGAGAGGGACGCCGCGTTCGATCTTAAACTCCCGATCGCAATCCTCGCATCGCAACGATGCAGGTGCGTAGGTGAGTATCCCCATGCAGTGCGGACATGCGAGGCGTTCCAATAAAAGTGGATCGAGTTTGTTGTTCATCGAAGCCATTCAGCAACTTGCGCAATAGCTTGGTTCCGGCGCTACTCACGATTGAAGTCCCTGCGAACCTTCCCCAAACTCCCAAAGCAATTCCTCATAGACGATTCCTACGGTCGGTTGCTCATTTGGCTGGAAAGGCCGCAAGTGCGAATTCACTCGAACCCATTCAAGAAAATTTTCCAATGAAAGCCTGACCTGTTGTTTGCTAAATTCCTCAACAGTCTGTCGAAGTGTGCCTGCACCAGCGGTTCGTTCAAAGTAGAATTTCTTCCCAGCGGGCGTCAGCAAACATCGCAGATCGACCACATCGGTCTCTACGTGTGGTCGCGATCTCAATAATTTAGCATCTCCGCCGACACCTGAGGAATGTTCATGCCTCGCTGTACTGTGCTCGGCAATCTTTTGATAGCGATCACCACGCTCTTCGAGTCCTCGTTCTCCGCCGTGGTTCATGCTTTCAGTCGCTGTCGATCTACCTTTGATAATTGGTGTGCGTGCTATTTTTCTGGCAAGTTCTACCACCCGAGACTTACATGCTGTTCGTTCCATTGAATAAGAGGTCTTTTCGTGAGATTAGTGACGCGAAGCCACGAGCGCTCCGTCACGCAATTGCACGACTGCGCGTAAATATTGACTACGCTGATATTGATGTTATTTGAAAGGGCACCTCAATCGACACCCGGGGATCATTCTTGAGCGACCGGTCACAGCGCTAGGCATGTTGACCGCCTGCAATCAAGACGCAACTCAATTCCTTCAGGTCATTTGCGTTGAAACAGTGATCGTTTCAAGCGGAGATATGTGGTGTGATGAGTAATAATTTTGCATGGGTCCCGCCTTCATAAGATCGACGGCGTTTGGTACCAGACGCGCAACTCTTACTTTTTCTAACCAGTGTGTTCCGTTCGTTTGCATACTTCCCTTATCCATAATTGTGCACACGCTTACGGAGTGATTCAAGTTAAGAGCCAACGACACGCATGAGCTTTTCGTAGAGGTTTGCGCACAGACTTGCCACTCAGAAAAAGTTGGATGAATGAAGCTTCACGTAGCTGCGCAGAACTATGAATGTCGGTTGTCCAAAAGGGATTCTTGAGCAATTGGCACGGTAAATTTCGGCTGTCACTCGAATCCCCAGCTTAGACCCACATCAAAAGCAGGCAGCGGATAAAACAGCAAACCGGCATTTGGACCAATCGAGGATTTGATCAACAGCGACGCTCCGCCGCGCGCATACATGTGAAGTCCTGTTAGGCCCAGTTGCAAGAGTCCGTACATCGCAGAGATATCGATCCAGCGGGCGTCGGCACCGCGGTAGTAGGTGCCGAGCAATGTCCAGCTCGGTCGGGTATCGGCGAAAAGCGAAGGTGCAGAAAAGTCCACGCCCGCGCTGAAAGTGAATGCTGAGATAAGCGTGCCGACGCCAAGCTCGATTCCGGCGTCGCGGCCCGTCCAGAGTCTGCCGCCTACCGAAAGACCGGCCGGAAGACCGGCACCCAGAAATGCCTCATAATGTGCGGTGAAATGATGAGCGATCGCGTCCTGTGCGCGAAGCTGTCCTTGCGCGATCATCAGCAGAACGAACGTCGATAGAATGCTGGCCGATATTGCAACACTAACCTTTCCTCTTCGCATTCGAAATTTCATAGTCTGTAGATAACACTGAGTTTAAGGTAAAACTCCATCTTCGAACCGTTCGTAGTCGAGTAACGGTCGTACTTCGAGTTTGCGAACTCTTGAGAGTTGGTCAAGCTGAACGGCGAGACTATCGCTCAGTCGACGCTGCCCCTCTGCACTCATGTGTACATGATCCATAAAAAGGGAATCCTCCTCCGATTGCAGAAAGAGATGATAGCTCATGATCACCTTGGTTGCACCAAGGGCCTGGTTCAAATGCAAAACAAAATCTGAATCGATGTCACGGCAATTATTTCGATACCCTTCAACCCAGACTTGTTTCTTTGGTGGCAAGAGGAGTACAAATTCCGCACCCTGTGCTTCGACCTGTTGCTTCAATTTGCGAAGCCTGTCAAAATAAAGTTGTGAGATCGGAAAAAGCCATATTGGGCCAAAATACTCTCGCGTGTGCTCCCTATAATTTTTCAGATGAACGTTGAGAATCTCTCCGCCGAAATCGGATGGTGCTTCGATTTGGGGTCCCTGCACATGTAGGAGATGCTGTGCCGATTTTTTTACGACGTCTGTCGCAACGGCACCCGACATGACGTATCGCGGCCAATTGTCGACCGTTGCCGGATAAAGCCGCTGCAGCGGATTCCAGAAGAGCGTCGCAAAATCTTCGATCCAGTAATAGGACTGGTAGGCGATCCATGGATCAATGCTGAAGACAACCACTCGAACGCTATCTCGATTTGGCTTGATGACCTGCCAGAGATGGTACATCTGAAGCGCACCTTTCGAACCGCCGCCAAGATTGATCACTTCACCCGGAGCAAGCCCCATCACACTCGCAATGCGCCTCGGACTTAGATTATTCAGTACCGTACTACTGCCCATAAGCACGACCTTCGGATGAACGTTAAGATGAGTGACCCATGCGTACGTGCTATCTTCAAAGAATGGCTTTTCGAGCCGGCGGGCACCGACAAAAATGAGCTGCATCGAGGCGGCGATCAGTACCAAAAAGAGAATCACCTTCGCAAAAAACTGGGCAGCCATATCAATAGGAGTAAAGCGATTTAAGAAGTGCGGGCCCTACTTCCACCGCAGCTTTGAGGTTGGCCGAAACACTATCGGTGAATCTTCTGCGGCCCTCGCGGCTCAGATGGTCGTGATCCATAAAGAGAAGCGTGTCGTCACCCGGCGATGCAAAAAGACCGAAGCTACCGATCACTCGCGTAGGACCAAGCAACGAATTGAGATGCGACACGTAATCGGAATCGATCGATCGACAGGAAGTTTTGTATCCGCGTAACCACGCGCTCTGTTTCGGCGGCAACACGAGCATAAAGATCGCGCCATCCGCTTCAACAGATCGCTTGAGCGCGACGAGATGACTCAGGTAAAACTCGGAGATCGGGTAGACGCTTGTTTGCCCAAAATATTCGCGTGTGTGCTCGCTAAAATTTTTGTAGTGCCGCTGTATTACCTCGCCCCCGTAATCTTCAGGTATCTCAAGGCTAAAGATCGGATCGTGAAATAGCTGTGGAGCACTTTGATTGAAAACGTCGAGCACGAACGAGCCTGCAAGCACATATTTCCGATATCGATCGTCGAAGGCGGTGTAGATGCGCTGCCATGGGCTCCAGTAAAGCGTTGGGAAGCCTTCGATGCGGTCGTAGGATTGATATCCGATCCAGGGATCCACGGTCATCAACACGATCTTCACGCTATCCTGAGCAGGCTTAATCGTGTTCCAGAAATGATACATTTCAGCCGAGCCACACTGGTTTGCGCCAAGATTAACGATCGCACCACCCTTCAAACCAAGTCGCGCAGTCATCTCGCCCGGACTCAGATTATACCGCGCCGTGCTGCTGCCGAGAATAACGATCTCGGGTTTTACCGAAAGATGATTCACCCAGGCATACGTGCTATCTTCATAGTAAGGCGTTTCGAGTTTTCGCGCTTGGATAAACGCCAGCTGAAGCGTTGCAGCAACGAGCACGACCATCAATGCGAGCTTGGCGAAGAAGGTGGGCAATCGCATCGCGCTCTTAGAATTGGAAATAGATGAACGACTGCTCGCCTAACTTTCCGAAAAAGAGGATCGCCATTACAAGCCCGTAATAAACGCCCCAGCGTATATACCACGGTTTTGCCGAGAGAAACGAACGCATCTGCCGATGACGCTGCAGAAGGTGTACCGATTCCATAAGTGCGATCGCGAGAAGCGATAGACCTACGTTGACCTTATCCAGACCAAACGAGAGACCGGAGAAAAGATGGGCGATCACGTAAAAGGCATCCGCAATCGAATGGGCGCGAAAGAAGATCCATCCGAACGTGACGAGGTGGAACGTGATAAGCGCACGCCAGATCCGTACTGCCTTCGAATGCTGATCGATGCCGAGCGAGCGATAAGTTTTTGCGCGCACGTTTGCGGTTTGCTGACCGCCGATCAGATAAAGACCGTGCAGTGCGCCCCAGACGACGAACGTCCAGTTCGCACCGTGCCAGAGGCCGCTAATCAGAAATACGACGAAGAGATTAAAATACCAGCGTGGCACGGAGACTCGGTTACCGCCAAGAGGAATGTAGAGATAATCCTTGAACCACGTCGAGAGCGAGATATGCCACCGCTTCCAGAATTCGGCAATGGACTTCGAAAAATAGGGCCTGTTAAAATTATCCATGAGCTTAAAGCCCATCACTTGCGCAGCACCGATCGCGATATCGGTGTAGCCGGAGAAATCGCAATAGATTTGAAAGGCGAAAAAGTATGTCGCTACGATGAGCGGAATGCCTTTGTACTGATGCGGATGGTCATAGACCTGGTTGACGAGCTCGGCAAGCCGGTCGGCGATGACAATCTTCTTGAAAAATCCCCAGAGCATCAGCTTGAGTCCATCCGTCACGCGTCGATAATCAAAAACGTGACGTTCGTAAAACTGGTGGATCAAGTTCTGCGGACGTTCGATCGGCCCAGCGACAAGCTGCGGATAGAACATCACGTACAGCGCGTAGATACCGAGGTGTTTTTCAGCCGATTGCTTTCCGCGATACACTTCGATCGTATAGCTCATTGCCTGAAACGTATGAAACGAAAGGCCGATCGGAAGGATGATCGCAAGACTCTCGATCGGGTAATTCCAATGGATCAACTTTGCAACATGCTCGAAGTTGCCATTCAGGAAATTAGAATATTTGAAGAAGACAAGCACCCCGACGTTCGAGACGATGCTCATCACAAGGTATCGCTTTCGCTTTATGCCTTCCGCGCTCTCGATCAGGATGCCCGCGGCATAATCGATGAGGATCGTGAAGAAGAGGATGAGAATATAGATCGGGATGAAAGACATGTAAAAGATGCAGCTCGCCGTAAGCAGCAACATCCACCGGACGCGATGCGGAAGGATAAAATAAAGCGTCGTAACGACAGGGAAGAAAACGAGAAACGCGAGCGAGTTAAAGAGCATGTCTCGTAGTTACCGTTTGCGCGCGACCATGCGGAAGAGCGTGATCATCTCGCCACGGTCCTCCTCGATGGCGTCAACGACCTTTGCTTCAACAGGATCGTGCGGCTGCCGGTCGGCATATTCCTTCAAGATTGCAACGGCGGCAGGCACCTCCTCTGCCATGACGACATCGACTAACCCACTCGCTTCCCAAAGGCGCAGCCACCATTCGATCGAATGCAATTTGCTCCAAAGGTCTACAAAATTTTTCTTCAGATGATCGGGCGTATCACGAAGCGACATCAACTCCTCGCGAAAGCAGCCATCGATGATCCCGATATATCCACCAGGAGCAACGAACTGGATCAGGTACGGAAGATAGGTGTCGTCAGTGCCATAATAGAGATAGGAATCGACGGCGATGACAGCATCGAAGTAGCCCTCGGCGAACGGAAGATCCTTTGCTGAAAGCTTGAGCGGGAATACTTTGCTCGCGCAATTCATCTCTTCGATTCGCCGGAGGTTTTCGGCCGCCTCGACTTTTGTATCGAGTGCCCAGACCGTAACGCCAAATTCCTTTGCTAAAAAAATGGAGCTTACGGCGTTGCCACACCCAAGATCGAGCACGCGCATACCGGCGCGAAGCGGAATCACCTGTGCAAGGCTCTCCGTCATCGCAGCGGCATTCTCTCCAAGCGAATTCTTCAAGACCCAGTCACGATCGTAGTGCTGGGTGCGCGGCAAGTCGGCATGATGGTCGGGCATATTGGGCAAAGTTGTTCAAATATAGCAGGTTGAAGCGGGCGTAGTTTATTAAATAAAAAAGTCCATAAAAATCCCTCGCCCATTTTCCCAAAAATGGGAGCGGGATTTAGGGTGAGGGTGGTCGGGCAAGGATGAAGTAGAAGGATGAAGGGGAACGTGCGGTAACTTTGGGCATGTCATCCAGAGCGAGCTTTAGCGAAGTGAAGGATCTTACCTCGCTCGTTGGAGTCATGCAAACGAAAGGCAAGATTCTTCGTCGCGCATGGAGTTGATGCTGAGCTATGCTGATCGGACGCTTCCTCAGAATGACTGTTCGATTATATCGTGACTGAGTCGGATAGCCGGGCGCTGCCTTTTTGGCACGTAAACAGCCAGCACCTCAGTCGGGCATGTCATCCAGAACGAGCTTTAGCGAAGTGAAGGATCTAATGGAATGTTCGGGAGTCCACCTGCGTGATGCGAACAGGTTTCTGCTCGTTGCGAGCATTCCATGAGATCCTTCACTCCGCATTCATCGCTGGTGCGATGAATACTCCGCTCAGGATGACATGTCTCGATGTGAGGAAAGGGAGATTTTATTTAAATAAAAAGATCCTTAAAGGTCCCTCTCCCATTCGCCCGACGAAAGGGAGGGATTTAGGGAGAGGGTCCTCGGGCAAGTTTGAAGTTTGAATTATGAAGTATGAGGGGGACGGGACAGATTAAAAAAAGGCCGCTCATTGCTGAGCGGCCTTATAAGTTGAGCGATGATCTTCTACGCCAAACCCTGAATGAGGTACTTGTAGTATCTCAAGGTCGAGTTGGAATAATAGAGCTTCGCATCTGGCCAGCGTCGCGCTGCGCCGCGGCTTAACGCACTGCCTGCATTGTATTCCTGCAGAGCGGCATCTATCTTTCCGACGTTACGATCCAGGCTTGCGCGGAGCATTCCGGCTGCGTAACGCGCTGCATAGAGCGCATCCTTCGCAACGGTCTGCAACACTGCGACATCTCTGCCGATCGCGCCCTCGCTTCGTTTCTGATCATCCAACTGGAAGATTCCATATCCGTGACCATGGTCACCACGAGCATTCGAATCAAGCTCGGTTCCAAGCCTGGTCTCCTGATCGCCAACCGCGGCAAGGAGCACTGGATTGATTCCGTATTCGGTCGCCGCTTTGGCGATTGCTTCGCGATAGGGAAGATTTGCAGGAAGCTCGTTGACGGTACTAAGATCGTACGCACCAACGCCATCCCATCCGCCCTTGACGCTTGGAAACGGTGCTGGAAGATTACGAGCGATTGCCGAAGTATCGGCAGCCACTCGCGGATCGACTGGGCTAATGATCCCCATTGCCGTTGTCGAATCGGTCATCTTCCAACCTGTTGCAGAATGCGAAAGCACGATAGGTGTGATCTCGCTTGCTCTTACCTTCTGCGACTTGGTCGTAAAAGAGAGCACCGAGACGATTACCGTACTCGCAACCAGCGAACTGAAAACGTGGAGATGGTAATTCTTCTTTACCCTCTCCATCATTCCCTGACGGAAGATGGATCCTCTTATCCTTGATGTTTGCATTTGTTCCCTTTCTTTGTTTACGTGATTTGTCCGTTCGTACACTGTTACAGTGCAACTACCGGGCCCGATAACGATCAATTTGGCAATCAAGGAAAGGGGTTGCCGCCCTTCTGAAAGGTAGTCGTCAATTTATTGGCGTTTTGAATTGGATTTGGCGGCTTCTTGCGGTTTGATGGCGATCGGTTATTGATGTCTTGTGCGATAGTAAGCCTTTCAGCTGGCAAACTGTATCCTCCGTAGGTGAATGGGCGCCCTGTAACGGCTACAGTTCTCTTTCGCAAAGAAAGACTGCCGTCATTGACTGTCATTCCTGGCACCCAATCCCCACCGGACACCGGATCGCGGAAACCGACACCGACCCTCACAGCAACATCTCAAAAAATAAATAATCCTTTGCTGATAGAATCCTACCATTTTGTGCTTATATTTCGGTACTTGACTCGCACTTCCAGAGGGATCAGGGTCAGGATGGAGAATTAATTTATGCGGGATTACCGGGATAAACTTCGTGACGTCTTGGAAGAGATTCACGGACGAGAAGGTACGACGCGATATCGAATTGCGAAACTTTCAGGGATCAGCGAGCAGACGTTATCCAACGTGATGCACAAACGGCGAAATCTTTCGATCGATGCGCTGCAAAAACTTTTGGACAGTGTGGACTACGAAGTTCAGTTTTTGCCCAAGAGCGATGTAGCCAAGAGCGATGTAGCCAAGAGCGATGCAGCCAAAGCCGAAAGCCGTCAGCGCATCTAACGCCGACGCCGCTGTGATAGACTGACGGTATATCATTAATCGGTCACGCTTGAATCAATGAGAGACAGCAAGATCTGTCCCTCGGGCAATCGCTTTAGCTCAGAATTGCGGCAACGTTTATTTTTTTGGCCCGAAGGTGTTCAAGATTGAAGCACGAAAAATGACGGGTGTCCGCGCAAAGGTCACGGTGACCTTTAGCGCTGCAAGACAATGCGTCGGGTCTCGACTCGCTCCGGTGTACTCAACCTCAAGAAGTAACTGCCGCTCTCGTGCGACCCCAAATTTAAATCAAAGTCATCGTTTTGCTTCACTCGCTTTTCAGAACGGAGGCCTGCGGGTGGTTGACTCGGATTTCCCAGTACGCCGCTCTCCACCTCACGTCCGAGAGCGTCGAATAAAGAAAAATGAATCGGCAGTTGAGAGTTGTTGTCGACTACGATCGATAGTTTCCCAGTCGTTGGATTGGGCGTGATCGACTCGATTGTGAATGCAAGCTTTTTCTCAAGTGCTGCAACAATTGTCGAATCGCCACACGTATGAGCGAGCACAAAGCTGCTCGAACCGGCATCGGCAGAGAGCGTGCAGTTCGCGTAGCTTGCATCGCCATTGTTAAGCGTAAGCTTCGTCACGCTGATTGGCGTTGTGCTGGAATCGCCAAGTGTTGTGCGGAAATGAATTGCAGCGATCGGCTGACTTGGATCGAGCGATAAATTATTTCCCGTGATCGTGATCGGCAATGTCGCAGTGATCCCGGATTGCTGAAGCGATGCAACCGAAAATGTTGCATTCGGAATCGAAGTCGTCGCATTTGTTTCAGTTAACAAATCGCCATCGTAACTCACACCGAACGAGATCGCGTTCAAGCCACGGTTCGAAACCGGCGAATTTGCATACACAAAGACAGTCGTGGTATCGCCCCACAAAATATTCGAGCGGCCGATCGATGTTGCAAGATGTACGGATTCCGGCGCAATCGCTTGCGCGGTAATATGGATGATCGCCGTCGTATCCGGATTCGTACCCGCATTCACCGTGAGCGTTCCGAGAGAAGTCCCCGCGCCCGATGCAACGTATTGAACGTGCAATGTGTCACTCTCGCCAGGAGCAAGCGTTGGTTTTGCATTGCCGCCAACAAGAATCATGTTTGCTCCGACAAGCGTCACACTGTTCACGCTCATTGTGTCGCAACCAGCATTCTTAAAGACGATCGCGGTATCGGCAGATCGGCAAAGGCTTCCCGAGCCGAAGTCTCTGGTTGTAGTATCGAGCGAGAGCAAGCTGTTTCCCGAGATCACATTCGCGCTGAAGGTAAGTGTCGTGTCCGCTTCATGAGACGGGTCTTTGATCGAATGCGAACGAATTGTGAACGTGGCACTTCGATTATTTTTCTGCTGTGGCACAAAATGGATCGTCACCAGAACAGAATCTCCGGGCGCGAGCGATGAAGTATTTGCCAGAGAAGTTGTAAAATCCGGATCGCCCGAAAGCTGCACCTTTGTTAGTATGAGTGTATCGCATCCTGAATTGCGATAGAGAAACGTCGTCGAGTCGCCGGAGCAGAACGTCGTAGTGGGCAGCGTGGCAGTCACATTCGAGAGCGCGAGGATTCCTTCGCCTGCCACTCCCTTCCCAGAGAGCACGATCTGGATTGAATCGTTTTGTCCGTGACCGGCGGTTACATGAAATCGCAGTGTCGAGGTACTTTGGACAGTGGTGGTTGGTTTAAAATGTACGTGAACCGCTACCCTGCTATCCGGCGAAAGCACTACGGGGATTGATAGCTGGTCAATCGTGTATCCCTGTCCAAGCAGCAGCGAATCGGAATCGATTATGAGCGAATCGCATCCAACGTTGCGGAGTATGATCAGGGTATCGGAAGGTGCAGCACAAAGGCTGATGTCTGCGAAGCTGATCGAGCTCGATGATGATGAAAGTTCGGGGCCGGGCGGCGCAAATTGACCGCTTAGCTTAACCTGCACCGTGTCCAGCACTCCTCGCTGGTTTACATAGTACAGCAAAGTCCCCGCAGTATCACCATCGGACTTGGGGGCATAATGTACCAGCACGCGGTAAATGCTATCTGGCGGTAGGATAAATGGAAGCTTCGAACCGGTAAGCGTAAAGCCGGATCCAGCAAGCTGCGCAGTCGTCAGCGCTATCGTGTCGCAAGTTAAATTACTCAACGTGAGAAGCGTGTCACGGGATTGGCAACCCTGGACTGCGTGATAGTTGATTTTATTGGCGCTCGTCATTACAATCGACGAATTGGAAAAGGCAGTTGCATTGATCGTAATTACTGTATCAAAAGCAATTCTGCCATATTTAGATGAATCGTAACCGATGATATGTAGAGAAGCAGTGTAATGACCCGATCCTTGTTTTGGATGAAACCGAATACCAAACGTGTCCGAGGTTCCTTGTTCGAGTCGTATAGGAAAAGAATGCGCCAGCGCAGTGAACGCACCCGTGGGATCATTCTGGACCGAATCCGAGGTAATTGTCAGAGTGCGGCATTGCACGCTTGTGAACGAAACCCAAGCTTGAGTGGACAAACAAACCGGCGTAGAGTCAAACGATGAATGTGCAATGATCGGAGGTCCAACTGCGATAAGCGAACCGTCACCGCCATCGGTTGTAATCCAAATACCACCATTGCTATCTGCAGCTGCCACAATGCCACCGTTACAGCTTTCGGGGACGGAGAAGCGAGTTTCCACAGTATTCGTCGGACCACCAATAGAAGCCCAGTTCTGCCCCTCGTTCGTCGAACGCCACATGCCCTTAAACCCTGCAGTTATCCGAGACGCAGTTTGTACATAAATCGCATTTGCAGCGCCGTCGATCGCACCTGTCGAGATCCACCCAAAAGGGGGCAACCCATTGAAAACGTCGGTGTTTGCCTGGACAAAATGTGGGAGCGCGTTATTCGAGTCGAGATACGCGCTCCAGATCGTTCCAATTGGGCGGCAATGGCAAGTGTCATTGTCCGGTGAAACGAAGAATTTCCGCGACGACGCCTGATAATATAGCCCGGGAGACTGTAGAGTATTATCGCCCATTTGCCGCCAAGTCCTTCCGCCATCTGTGGTAAAATGACCATATCCTTGATCGTAAAACCAAGTAGTAGTGTTCAAATACCATATGGGCTCTATATAACTAATATAGGGCAAGTCAGGACTAGTCATGCCCACGACCGAGTCAACAAAGGCGATTCCTCCTGTACTTTGGAGGATTTGACCGGAAGATACGTGCGCGGAAGAACAATAAGGATACCCGACAACCACTGTCCATGAAAGCCCGCCATCCGATGTCTTCCAAATCCCTGATGTTCCGGGAACGGTGTCAAATGCTGCTCCGGATGCTGCCCCGGAGGAAAAAGCAGCGATTCCATTGAGAGGATCCAACATCCGTATACCGGAAAAGCGCCACCCCGAATAATTGTCGAGATTTGGACTCAATACAGCCTTTCGCCAAGTCGCCCCCTGATCAGAAGTCACATAGATCCCTCCGTAATGTCGCCAGACTCCTCCCGTCCACTGTTGTAACGACACAATACCATGCTGATCGTCTGCAAAGTACACTCCATCGACGCCAAATCCGTCCCCGTAAGGCCCAAGATCGAATTGTCCGATTTTTTTCCAATGTGAATTGGGCTGAGCATGGAGTGAACCGGCAAGGAGTATGAGAACGAGGAGACTAAAAGTAGATTTCATATTTGTGGTCAATCCTTTTATCCTTAAAGCAAAAGCTGACGGAGCTTTCATGAGAAAAGCTCCGCCGCTGCTTTAAAGAGAATTTATTTCACAAGCAAGATAGTCTTGTTAACGATCACTTCCCCAAGAGGGTACTCGACCTTATAATAATATATCCCCGCGGGCAACGTCTGCCCCGAGAAATAGAAGAAATGCGTGCCCGCATAAGCGACATCCTGATTCAGTTGCAGGATCTGTTTACCACTTTCATCCACGATAGTGATCCGAGCTGAGCCTTTGGAGTGGGTCACGAACGGAATTGTCGTTTTGAACATACTCGACGATGTAACTGGATTTGGATAGCTTGAAGGCTGATCCGGACCAATTGTGATCGTAGCTGCTCCATTGCCGAAAGCTTGTTTCAAGGATTCCGTGTCACTAGGAGCAACTGTGTGAGCACAGGCAGGCGAGTCGCAAGTAAATGTCAGCGTATGAGTGGTGCCGTGAGGGAAACACTTTGCTACATTAATGCAGAATTCATCACACGGTTGCAAACCACCGCCATTTGAATTGAATGTGTATTTCCCGCATTTGGTAGCCAAATCAAAAATGTGTCCGCCCCACAGCCAACCTGGAGGTGGCGTAATGGTGTCGGTGCCCATTTGTCCTGGGAAGTTGCAAGGTGCAAAATCGGGGCAAACTATCAAGACAATCTGGTGAACGACTTTCGCCGGTGGGTGACTACCATGATAGAAGCAAATAGTTGCCTCCGAGCCTCCGGGGAAGTATGAAATAGAATCGCAGGAAGGACAATGATTTCCTCCGTTGCAGACATAAACGGGCCCTGTGCCGGAATTGACTTGAATGCCCGATGAGTCCTCCTGAAAGTCGAAAGCGGTCCAGTCGTTCTGGAGGGTTAGAGAACACGGCCAACTCGTGGATGTGGGACAGATGTAGAATAGTATCTGACCTGAACAGACCGCGGGGCTGAACGTGATCTTGAACGATCCAACGCCGGTTTTAGTGTACGTCTGCCCGGGAGAGGCAAACTGGGCTGCGAGGCATGCCCAATCGATGCACGTATCCTGAGTACTTCCATTAGAGCTTAGAAGCTGCACATCAAGTTCGTTTACGCAATGGGTAGGCTGAAAACTGAATTCAGCACAGCACACGCCAAGAGTACACGGTCCCGCACCGGAGTGATTGTAGGTGAAGAGATCCTGAGCCATTGCAGAACTCGAAAGCCATGGGGAAATGAGTAACCCCAGACAACAGACAGCAGCCGCTAAAAGCGATGTAAAGACTTTCCGCTGCGAAGCAACCGAATGGAATGCGTATGAATTTTTCATACCAGTCTGAAGTTAAAATGCAACAAATGATTCTCGGTGAAACGTGCCACTCTTTGTTGTATGATTAAGTCGCCCGCCGCAGCCGAGCGTTATAGCACAAATGGGCTCAAGGCCGCCCTGCAAGTAACTGCACAGCGGCCATAAGCCCAAACTTTTGGATATTTCATTCACGGACGGGCGAGCTCGTTTCATCGTCGTTTGTTATGGTGATGACATTGCTTGAAGGCCAGCTCACCGTTACCTCGGAACTGCTCGGAAGCTGGACGTCGCCAGCATTTGGGGCGCAGAGGATCTGGCCGTTGATCCTGATCGCGGAAACAACGCCAGTGATGCTTGCGTAGTAGGTACCGGTTGAGGGAATACTTGCGGTCGTTGAGTCGGTCGAAGAATAAAGTGTGACGGTCCCCAGCGCATGGCAGGATTGATTGTTGATCATACAAACGTTGGTCATTACCGAACGTGTACTGGTTTGGTTGGCTTCGAGGATCGAAGCCTGGAACAGGGATGCGATGAAGCAAACGATGAGAATTCTGTGCATTGGTCAGCGCTTAAAGTTAATCCGTTAACGAGAGGTCTCGAGTCGAACTGCAAAGTTGGTCATTTTTTAGGCAATAAAAAAGATCAAATCCGGCTAAATTTTAACCAACTGAAGATTTATCATGCCGTCCGAATTCAGTCTTCTCAGGGAAATAGCCAAATTAATCGCCCGCAATTTTCCAAAACGGACGAACACGATCACAAAAAGTACGAAGCGCGATCAGCAGGAGCGCATGTACGACGCGTTGATCGACCCGGAGGTGCGGGACGAAGCCGAGCTTCGCAGGCGCAGCGGACTCGCAGGCAGCACGGAGGAGGTCTATGCCGCGCTTCGAAATCGTACGAAAGAGACGCTCTTCAACTCGCTCTTTTTGATGGAGTTGCCGCCAGATGCAAACTCAGAGTATCACCGCGCACGCTTCGAAAGCGCTCGGACGGTTTTCATCGCTGAAGCACTATCGATGCATGGAGTTGGCAATGCAGCGACACGCGCGATAAAGAAAGGGATTAAACTCGCCCAGAAATACGAGTTTACAGTTCATGAACATCGGCTTTTGCAAATCCTTCGCCTCTATGCTTCGCTCGAAGGCTCGAAAGAAGAGGTGCGAAAACTTGTGGACGTCAGTCGCCAAAATCTGGGTCTGCTGAATGCCGAGGCAGAAGTAACGGTGCTGTTTGATAAGCTCAGCGCATCGCTCGCGGTTACCGGCGCGAGTTCGAGCGAACTCATTGCCGAAGCAACTGCTGCGACGACCCGCATCCGAATGCTTTATAAAAAGTACGACACGTTTAATCTTGGAAGGAGCTATTTCAGGATGGCGGTGATAAACGAGGAGTTGCAGTTTGCGTTTGGTGGTGCGCTCGCTCTTTGTGAAGCAGCGAAACAGTTTATCAGGAGCCATCCGCAGTTTGATAGCCCGGCCTTTCTCGCCGATTTCGCGATGCGCAGCCTGGAATGCGCGTTGCACATCGGGGATTATGCCACGGCAACGAAGTCAGTGCTCGAATGCAATTTGCTCTACAAAAAAGGCAATTCCAATTGGTTTGTCTTTAAATGGTATGAGTTTATCCTGCGCATGCATCTTGAGAAGTTTGCCGAAGCTCGTAAGGTCCTGGAAGAAGTCACCATTCAATCTCGGCTGCAAACGATCCCTGCACATTTAGATCGGCGATGGAGACTGGGAACATACTATCTCGAATTTGCGGAAGAGAAGTTCTCAGATGCCGATCATGCGAAACGACAACTCTCGGTGCTCCAGAAGTTACGAAAAGAGAGTCCGGATTATTTCAAGGATAAGCACGGCTACAATCTTTCAATCCTGCTCATGGAGTTCTTGATCGTCTATCAAAGCGGGGATTATCGGTTGCTCCAAGCGAAGGTAGAGTCTGTCCGATTATATCGCGTGCGCAATGTGCCGAAGGATTCAGTTTCAAAAGCGTTTCTCGCATTCTTGCTCATTGTTGTGCGAACTCCCATAAATCGCACTGCGCTGAAGCTCGCAGCCAGCGCCTACAAAAAAGCGATGGGAAATAATAGATCCACGGGTATTCTGGAAGAGATTCAAGCGATTCCTTTTCGGTGGATCGTCAAGCAAATCGCGACAGGCAAAAACTTAGTCTGAAAGGCAGAACGCCGAGGACTAAACGGATCCATCATAAAGCTGCCGGAATTTCTGTAGATCCTCCCACGCGCCTTTTTTCCAGTCGGGATTTCGCATGAGGGCTGCCGGATGGTAGGTTACCATCACCTGGATGCCGTGAAGATCGTAGACCTGGCCTCGCATTTTTGCGAGCGTTGGTGTCTGAAGTTTGAGAAGATTCATTCCGGCGACGCGGCCGAAGCACAGGATGAACTTCGGTTGAATGAGTTCGATCTGCTTCCAAAGATAGGGTTCGCAGGCTGCAACTTCCTCGGGCTTTGGATCGCGATTATTCGGCGGCCGCGATTTCAAAATGTTTGCGATGAAAACTTCCTCGCGTGAAAAGTTGATCGCTTCGAGCATTTTAGTCAGTAGCTGACCGGCGCGGCCTACGAACGGTTCGCCGGAAGCATCTTCATCGGCGCCCGGAGCCTCGCCAATGATCATGACCTTCGCGTTCGGCGATCCGGTGCCGAATACCAGCTTGGTACGTGTTTCTGCGAGCGGACATTTCGTGCAGTCGTGAATGATCTCCTTCATCGCCAAAAGCGTTGGCGCATTTCGCCATGCTTCGGAGATATAAGGCGCGAGTTTTTCTTCAAGTTCGAGAATGCGAATTGCAGGATTGACGAATGCCGGAGTCTGGGTAGTTGGCTCAGCGGGCACTTCCGGTTCGGGGTCTTCCGAAATATTTGGCGCTGTCGCTTGCGTGGATGCCGCTGGCGTCGCGGCATCTTGCTTGGTGGCATCTTGCTTGGTGGCATCTTGCTGCGGCCGTTTTGCAGGGACGTAACTTATGACATCGCCGTATTGCGATGCCTGGTCGCGAACGAAGCGTTCAAGTTGATCGGCAAGGGAAATCTCGTTGGTGAGCATGAAGATTTGGTTAGAGTCAGCTAAGTTTGAGAATGTTCGCAAAGATCTCGCGCGCGCATTCTTCCTTCGTCATTAAAGGTAATTTGGTTCGAACGCCGGCGCGAGTGAAGATCGTGACCTTGTTGGTATCGCCGCTAAATCCAGCGCCCGATTCGTCGGCGCGATTCAGCACGATCATGTCAAGATCTTTCTCGGCGAGCTTTCCTTTAGCGTAGTCGTCCGCCTGTGATCCTGTTTCGAGCGCAAAGCCAATGATCCGTTGATGGGGTTGCTTCAGCTTTTTAATCTCGGTGAGAATATCCGGCGTCTTTTGAAGTTTGATCGTGAGTTTGCCGTCGCCACCCGCAATGTCGCGCTTCTTTAATTTTTTATTCGATGCACTGGCCGCGCTGAAATCGCTTACTGCGGCATTCATGATAATAATGTCGGAGGTGGCGAGCTCGCCGATCACTGCTCGCTGCATCTCTTCGGCGGTTTCAATATCGATACGACGTGCGTTGCCGTTAGTATGGATGGGCGATGGCCCCATGATGAGCGTAACATTCGCGCCGAGCGCCTCGGCAACGCCGGCAAGCGCCACTGCCATCTTCCCTGAAGAACGATTGCCGATGAACCTCACGGGGTCGATCGGCTCGAACGTCGGGCCGCCGGTAATCAGAATATTTTTGTCGAAGAGCGGCAAGTTTGTCCGTGCACTCGAAAGAAGCTCGATGAATTTTTTCACAAGAAGGTCCGGCTCGAGCATTCGACCTTGACCTACGATTCCACTGGCGAGCAGTCCTGAGGTTGGATCGATCACAAGCACGCCTGACTTGCGAAGCGCATCAAGATTCTCCTGGACCATCGGCTGCAGCCACATCTCTTCATCCATCGCTGGTGCAAT
>JBBSDW010000004.1:0-52432 GCA_038240295.1 Kapaibacterium sp. (SeqCode) | reverse complement strand
CCAGCGATAGTACGGGGAGATCATCACATAGACGATGACTCCTGTCACCGTAACATAAAGCCAGATCGGGAACGCCCATTTCACAATGCGGCGATGCTTCAGGACTTGCATCTGCAGGCCCCGATAGAAACTAACGAGGATCAGCGGCAACACTCCAGCCGCAAGGACGATATGCGTGATGAGGATCACGTAATAGATATACCGCACGGCACCGGCAGTTGCTATCTCCGACTGCGAGAGCACACCATCGCCATTCAGGTCACCGAATTTCGTCTCGTGCGCGAGATAGTGAAAGACGATATACGAGATCAGAAAAAGAGACGATAGCCCAAAAGTCACCAGGTTCAACCTCTTGTGGAGCGCGATCTTCTTTTGCCGGATCGCCCATAACGAACAGAGCAGCAACACGCTGCACGTCCCATTCAGAATCGCATTCAGCTTTGGCAGGAAGTAAGTGAACGATGGCAGTTCGCTCGGAGCAGGAAGCACCTTGCTGTTAAGCAGCACCACAACCAGAACCACAAAGATCGAAACACCGGCTACGATCCTGAAGAGAAGCTTATCGGACATGCGTCGTAAACAAATTCATAAACTGTTTCTGTAAGCTTTGCTTTCGTTGACGACAGAGAGATGCTTTTTTTCATTGCATCGATCCTGGCGGAGATTTACGGCTTAACGGACTGGTCATTGGGTATGGAGGTCGCTTGCGAATCGCGACGTGAAGATAACCTTCACTCGGCTCGTAGGTTTCTGATATCTTCTTCCGAAACGGTATCGTTCGGATCCACGTCAGACATCATGAGCATTAACCCAATCTCCTCCTTCTCATCATCGCTCAGCACTTTTGCGGCCAGATGCGCAGATGCAAGGAAGCGATTCAACTCCTTCTGTTCGGCCTGACTCTTTGGCGTGATCACATAACTGTTCATGTTAGGGAAAGCTTTTCGCGGCGATTTATGGTTCCGAATCCTGTTTGAAAGTTGGTGATCCGACTATCGGTGGTATTTTTGAACGAATATTTACTAAGATTGCCACCTTGACAGATCTCAATCAGTACGATTACGAACAGGAGCTAGACCTCGACGAATACGAGGGCGAGACTTTCGAGCGGCTGACGCTCATTAACACCGATCTTCGCGATAAGAAATTCGTCGATTGCATTTTCGAAGGCTGCGCGATCAGTTCGGTGAAGATCGACGGGACGCTGATGCAAGTGGCGTTCAAGGAATCGAAACTCGAAGGGATCAACTTCTTCACTTCGAAGCAAACGCTGATGCGAGTCTCGTTCTACAAGTGCGTGATCCGGCATTGCTCCTTCGCGCAACTCAAACTTCGCGAGACGAAATTCTCGAAGTGCCGAATGCAGAATGTCGATTTTGCGGAAGCCGACATGACTGGCTCCGATTTCTCCGGCAGCACGTTCGAAGATTGCGTCTTCCAACATACGATCCTCACCAAAGCCGACTTCACCGACGCACAAGGCTATCAGATCGACCCGACCCGAAACATCATCCGCAAAGCGAAATTCAACCTGCCGGACGTTTTAGGTTTACTTAGTAGTTTTGACATCGTCATCGAATAACGTCCGCGCTCGGGTACCCGATGTGTACAAACTTTTTTAATAATTGCACACTCCAACTGCCAAATTTGGTCTGTTTTGGAGGGTTGACTGGAGATGTGTGCAAACTAAATTCATAATTCGATTCTCTCAGAATAGTACCTTACCCCGAGCGTTGCACTTTGGACGCTCAACTTTCACATGAATAATGGGGGTCGACATAAAGGGTAAGGATCCGATACTATAAAACGCAGCTCATCTCAATTAAGTGCCCGTAAGGGCACCACGCCATACATTTTTGCTCGAATGTTTCTGGATTATCGTCCTTTATTTACGGATGAAACACCTGCTCATTCTCGCTGCTCTTCTGATTTGCAGTTGTTCACAAACTAGTACAACTACACCTCCGACGCGGCTCAGCAATGGATATGTTGCTTACACCGTCGCCGGGCAGCGAGATTCGATTCCAGATTTGAGTGTCGCAGGTGATCCAGGATTTCTGACGCTCGATTGTGCCTTCGCCACGAAGGATAGCATCCTTACGGTAAATGCCATCGCTGCGAATAGGGCTGAGAGTGTCAATCTTACCCTTCAACAGTTTTCAGCTCCGGGTAAATATTCACTCTCTGCTAAGGATGGGGGCTCTGCCACCTATCTAACCGCCTTTTATGTGATTGACTCTATCCACGGTGGCTCGGTTGATGTCAGCCAGATCGACACAGTCCAAAAGGTCATGAGTGGTACCTTCAGATTCCTTGCGAAGGGCTATGTAAATGGAGATCGAGTAACGATCGATTCAGGTAAGTTCTTTCGGGTCCCTTATCGCCTCTACCCGCAAATCTCATCGGCAGGGATTCTTCCACGCCTCACTCCAGGAACCTCACGACCGGGAAGTCGTAGCCTACGCGAATTTCCCCTCGATCACTTTTTCGAGCAATTCACATGTCTGCTCCCAACTAAATCGATCGAGCACCAATAGTCTCGCTCGCATTGCAATCGCAGCGGCCTTTTCGGGGTGAGCGAGGAGGTCGAGAATTTGTTCCGCGTATTCATCGGGTTGGTTCGCGACTAAAATTTCTTCGCCATCCAAAGCTCCGATCGCGTTGTTCGAAAGCGTAGAGGTGATGCAAGTCACTTCCATCGCCATTGCTTCGAGAAGTTTGTTCTGCAATCCGATGCTTGATTGCATCGGTGCCACAAGCATCATCGAACGGGCGAAACTTTCGCGTACGTCATCGACCCAGCCACTTACAACCACGCGCTCAGATGCTAAAGCTCGCACTCGCTCAGAAGGTGTTGCCCCTGAGATGAGAAGTCGAACCTCAGGATTCGATCGCCAAACGATCGGGAGGATCTTCTCTACAATGTAGGCGGCGCTTTCGATGTTTGGCGGATAATTCATATTGCCATTGAAGAGCAAATGAAAATCCTTCTTACGATTCATCGGATGGAAGAATGCGGTATCCACACCATTCGGGATCACCGCCACATGCGCCTTCTGCTCCACCGGAAGCAGCATAAGGTCTTGCTGTGAGATGATCGTATGCGACTCAAACCGTGAGAAAACTTCGGCCTCATATTTCAGCAGCCGTTTCCATTCAAGCTCGAATGGAAATTTTCTGAGTGGTCCAACTTTATCGATGCGCCGTTCGATGCCTTTGGAGAAGACATCCATGTAATCGAGCGTGCGGGGTATGCGGGCTCGCGTGCCATATTCTGCCGTGCGGATCAATTGGCAAAAGATCCGATCGGGGTTTGTGCTTGCGATCACTCTATCGATCTGAACAGAAATGCGCGGGCTTGTAAAATAGGCGACCTGCAGGGGCAGGTTCGAGAGGAGCCCCGATAGCAGATTGCCCGCGATCATTTTTTTTGAGAGCGGGAAAACATGGACCTCTTTACAAAACTTCTTTAGCTCCTCAATGGCCGATGGATGAAGCTCGATATCGTTCAGAGCGCAAAGGGTGATCTCGTGCTGCTTCGATAACTCGCGCAACTGATGATAGGCACGCAGCTTGTCCCCTTTCTCCAAAGGCCATGGTACGCGCGAAGTAATGGCGAGAATTTTCAAAGAGGATCCTGTGGTGCGTGGTTCATTGGGCAAAGTTACGCAAGCACATGTGGGGTATGCTTTAGCTTGCCCCATCGAATCTCGAATAAAGAGAACATCTCAGGAGATCGTGAGCATGTTGGTCATCATCAACTCAGATGAAAAAGTGTTTGGGACAAGCTGAAGCATGTCCCACATGTGGGGTACGCTTTAGCTTGCCCCATCGAATCTTAAATAAAGAGAACCTTCAGGAGATAGCGAGCATGTTGGTCATCATTGACTCAAACGAAAAAGTGTTTGGGACAAGCTGAAGCGTGTCCCACCTGATTGGTGGAGCTACGGCTCAAAACTTCCTTTTTGGTGTTATAGGGTTTCTAACGAAATCTGCCCCGGAACCGCGACATAATGCCAGAGAAAACTCGCGCGCAAGCGCCGAAGATCAAGATCAAGGAGAAGCTCACCACCACGAATGGTGAAGCTTCAAACGGTCATGCGGAAAAACTTCCCTATGCGAAAGAAGAGATCTTGAAGGATTACCGCATCGCTCACCAAAGCCGTTTGGCGAGCGTGCTCGGTCGACGCGAAGTGCTTACGGGCAAAGCGAAGTTTGGCATTTTCGGTGATGGCAAGGAAGTCCCGCAGATCGCGATGGCAAAGGCGTTCCGGAAAGGCGATTGGCGCGCGGGTTATTATCGCGACCAGACCTTCATGTTCGCGACCGGCACTTCCAGCATTCAGGAATTCTTCGCGCAGCTTTATGCGCATACCGATGTCGATGCGGAGCCTGCAAGCGCCGGGCGAATGATGAACGGTCACTTTGCAACGCGCTCGCTCAATCCGGATGGTTCATGGAAAAACCTGATGGAGATCAAGAATTCATCCGCCGATATTTCTCCCACTGCGGGGCAGATGCCTCGGCTCGTCGGACTCGCCTATGCGTCGAAGCTTTTTCGTGAGTTGCCGGAGCTCAAACAATTCGATCAATTCTCGAACGGAGGCAATGAGGTTGCCTTCGGTACGATCGGCAACGCGAGTACTTCGGAGGGGCTATTCTTTGAAGCTGTAAATGCTGCGGGTGTGCTCAAGATCCCGATGGTCGTCTCCGTTTGGGATGATGGTTATGGAATTTCTGTCGGCGCCGAATACCAAACCTGCAAGCAGTCGATCTCGGATATTCTTTCCGGTTTTGGACTGAGCGATCAGGGCGGCTATCAACTTTATACCATAAAGGGATGGGATTATCCGGCGCTCTGTAAGGCTTATCAGGAAGGCGTCGAACGGACTCGCAAGGATCACATTCCTGCGCTCTACCATATCACAGAGCTTACGCAGCCGCAGGGACATTCGACGTCGGGCAGCCACGAGCGATACAAATCCAAAGCGCGACTGGCCTGGGAGCAGGAGAACGACTGCATTAAGTTGATGCGCGACTGGATGATCAAATCCGGCGTCACGACGGATGAGGCGCTGGAATCGATTGAGGCCGAGAATAAGCAGATCGTCGATGAAGCGAAGTCGAGGGCGTGGGAGGCATATCTTGCGCCGATCAAAAAGGAGATCGAACAGGTCACGGCGATCATTGCGAAGATCGCAGAGACAAGTGAAAAGTCCGATGTGATTCTGAAGATATCGATCGAACTCCAGGGACTCAAAGAACCTCAACGTCGTGATATTTTCGCCGCGGTAAATAAAATTTTGCGCCACACCGGCGCGTCGCATTCCGAGGCAACGCTTGAACTTGCGAAGTGGCGAGATGAGAATCGAGCGCTCAATGATGCTCGGTATAGCTCCCACATGTATAGCGAGTCGAAGGAAGCTGCTCGCCACATCGAGGAAGTGAAGCCAACATATTCGATGGATGCTGCGAAGGTAGACGGTCGTCAGGTGTTGCAAGCTTGCTTTGATGCGGCGCTCACACGCGATCCGCGTGTCTTTGCGATCGGTGAAGATATTGGTACGATCGGTGATGTCAATCTTGCATTCGAAGGATTGCAGGCGAAGCACGGACTTTTACGCGTTACCGATACGGGCATCCGTGAAGCAACAATTCTCGGCCAGGGCATCGGCGCGGCAATGCGCGGTTTGCGGCCGATTGTTGAGATCCAATATCTCGATTATTTGCTCTACGCATTCGAGACGATGTCGGATGATCTTGCTACGCTTCAATGGCGCACGATGGGCGGCCAAAAAGCGCCGGTCATCGTGCGCACGCGCGGCCACCGATTGGAAGGCGTCTGGCATTCTGGTTCGCCTATGGGGATGATCGTAAGTGCACTTCGTGGAATGCTCGTTCTCGTGCCGCGCAACATGACGCAGGCCGCAGGATTTTACAATACGATGCTCGCCTCCGATGATACAGCACTTATTGTAGAAGTACTGAGCGGCTACCGTTTAAAGGAAGTTATCCCGTCGAACATTGGCGACTTCAAAGTGCCTGTCGGGATCCCCGAGGTGCTGCGCGCAGGGACTGATATCACGATCGTGACCTATGGTGCTTGCTGCCGATTTGCGATGGACGCAGCGAAAGAATTGGACACGCTTGGCATCTCGCTCGAAGTGATCGATGTGCAGTCATTGCTTCCATTTGATACGAAGCATTCGATCATTGAATCCCTCAAGCGTACCAACCGTGTGATCTTCTTCGATGAAGATGTGCCTGGAGGCGCAACTTCCTACATGCTCCGCGAAGTACTCGAGAATCAGGATGGCTATCGCTGGCTCGATTCAAAGCCCGTCACGATCACTGCGAAGCCGCACCGTCCAGCCTATGGCTCCGACGGCGATTATTTCTCAAAACCGCAGGCGGACGATGTGATCGAAGCCTCGATCGCCTTGATGCATGAAGCGGAGCCGACAAAGTTTTAAGGTTGCGCCGAATCAAACGTAGTCCGCGCTTCCGACCTTTCAGATTGTAACGCTTTATTGAGGAGGCATAGGCACCTTTGACCAGTCACCAGTCACGACATGTTAACTCCGCAATGTTTTCAAAATGGTGTCCTTCGTGATACTATGAGCTCATGTTGAAGAGCAATCGCAGCAATCCAAACATCATTGTCCGGAATCGGCCTGCCCCGTCGTTTAAGTTCGAAGCGAATTTTGCCATACAAGACGGCGGTCTCCGAATCACAGTCAAGCACCGGAAGCTCTGTTAATAACGCGTCGATCTTCGATAGATTGCTGTCAACGTGAGCAGAATTAAAGGCACCAATTGCCATCTCACCGATTGCAATGGAGGGAACAAATAGGTTTCCCAAATCATAGATCGCGGAGGCGACCAACTCGCTCGTGTACTCGGCCAGAAAGTGTTGCGGGTGAAGCGAATGTAATTGCCATCAAGCACCCAACTATCTTCACGAGTCGACTCCTCGAGTTGCTGGGTAAAGGATTCAGAATCGAGTTCCTTCCAATCGGGCTGGTGAAAGATGGCGTCGGTCTCAATGCAAGGATTCTGGAGCTTCTCAGTGAGCGCTCGTGCGAGTGTCGATTTTCCTGAACCCGAATTTCCGACGATAATAATTCTTCGCACTTTCTTGATTTTTAGCGCGAAGAAGTCTCCACCATCGAAAATGTGACACCGAAGATCTTCGAAAAGCTCTCGACGTATCGCGCTTTTACTTCGTCCATCGAAATTTGCCGACCGAGAATTTTCTTGAGACTCGTCACTTTCCTATCCGAGATTCCACATGGTACGATGTGATCAAAATAGCTTAGGTCGGTGCTGACGTTAAACGCGAATCCATGCATTGTGCACCATCGCGAGGCACGAATGCCGATCGCGCAGATCTTTTCTTCGTTTCCTTGAGTCCCGGTCCAAACCCCAGTACGGCCTGCTATGGGATAACCAACGATGTCGTAGGTCGCAAGTAGATCGATGATGGAGGCTTCGAGCCTTCGCAGGTACCATCCAAGATCTTCTTTGAAATGCGACAGATTGAGAATCGGATAGCCAACGAGTTGGCCGGGACCATGATAGGTGACATCGCCGCCGCGATCGATCTCGAATGTTTCTGCGCCGATCGATTCGAGCAGTTCTGGAGTGAAGAGGAGATTTGATTTATCGGTGATCCGACCTTGCGTGAAGACGTGTGGGTGTTCGAGGAGTAGGAGCGTGTCGGCTTCTTTGGCCGTAACGACCTGCTCGAAGATTTCGCGCTGCATTTGCCACGCTTCCGCGTATGGGATCAGTCCGGGTTCAAGTAGGCGCAATCAGATCTCGTTTTGTGAGGTCTGCTCAACACAGAAACGCAAATGCAAATTTCAGTGGTCGACCATAAGCTCACCTGCGAGGATCTCTGGCGTATGCGGAAGCAGCTCGCTCAGGTTTTGCCGCACCCAGTGAACCGCGACGCGATTGGATTCTTCGGCCTGCTCCTCGGATTCGAAAATGCTGATCGAACTGACGATTCCCTCGGCATTTCGAAAACAATAGTACTTCACAAAGCCCGGCCCTGCAGCCAGAAGAGGGGCGAATCCCAAACCCACTCGGCGCATCACCTCATCCGTGTGTTCAGGATCGGTCTTGTACTTGCGGATACTGATATACATAGAAAGCCTCCATTAAATCAATCTTTGTGCAATATAACACGAGGATCGATCCGTCCGTAGGTTCTACCGACTTTTTCTGGTGCTCGGGTGCGGGTCACGAAGGAGGCCCTTTGTGGCACACGATCGAGATTCAGCACACTTTTAACCGTGTGCCGTGAAGCGCCTGCTTCTCGTGATCGAACCGGTTTATTTTTTGAACATTCGCATGATCCCAAGGAGGATCGCAATGATCACCACTACGAAGATGATCCCGACCCAAATACCAGCTTTGAAGATATCGCCGATCACGGTGCAGCCCGCAAACGTCGTGAGCATCAGCAGCGCAACCGCGATCGCAGAGGTATTTTTAGACAATAGAATTTGCTTATTCATGGCTCGTCAATAAAAGTTGATAGTATTCTTAGGGAGAATTATATCAAATAACAAGCCAAAAACAAAAAAGAGGGGCAGATGCCCCTTTTTGACCAAATCCATCGAATTTTTCGATCGGATCAGAGATGAATGACCTCGCCCTGTGCGACCGCTGCCGCTTCCATGATCGCCTCAGAAAGTGTCGGGTGCGCATGGATCGTGCGCATGAGCGATTCAGCCGTTGCACCATGACCGCGAGCTACAACCAACTCCTGCAAGAGCTCCGTCACTTCAGGTCCGATCAAATGCGCACCAAGCAACTCACCATACTTTTCATCAAAAAGCAACTTGACGAATCCCTCGGTTTCGTTGATGGCCTTTGCCTTGCCAAGTGCGGTGAACGGAAATTTTCCAACTTTGTATTTTACACCCTTCTCCTTGAGTGCGCGCTCGGTCGAACCGACGCTTGCTACCTGCGGCCAGCAATAGGTGCAGCCCGGCACGTTATCATAATCGAGCGGATGGGAATGACCCTCGGCGATCATCTCTGCGGCGACGATTCCTTCGTGCGTTGCAACATGCGCGAGCCACGGCGGGCCTGCGATATCGCCAACGGCATAAATTCCCTCCACAGAGGTCTGCATGAAATCATTGACATCGATGAAGCCCTTCGTCGTTTTGATGCCGAGCTTTTCGAGTCCGATATTTTCAGAATTCCCTTGCACACCGATCGCAATGAGCGTGCATTCGGCTTCGATCGATTGCTTTGTTCCGTTCTCGGTCGATTCGATCTCGACGATGGTTTTTCCCTTCTCGACTTTCACTCCGTTGACCTTTGTCTTCGTGAAGATCGTCATTCCCTTCTTCTTATAGATCTTTTCGAGTTCAACCGAGACCTCGGTATCTTCGACCGGTAGAATGTTCGGCATCATTTCAATCACGGTCACCTTGGTGCCGAACGTATGGTAAAAATAGGCGAACTCCATGCCGATCGCGCCAGCGCCGATGATTGTTATCGAGGCTGGGATGTGATCCATGATCATCGCTTCGGTGCTGGAAAGAATCTGCTTGCCATCCGGCTTTAACCCGGGCAGCATGCGTGCGCGGGCGCCAGTTGCGATCACAATGTTCTTTGCCGTGACGGTCTTCCTTGAACCATCGGTGGCGGTGACTTCGATGCTGTTCTTGCCAGTCATCACACCACTGCCCTTGATCAACTCGATCTTGTTCTTCCGAAAGAGATACTCGATCCCTTTGACAACTTTCTCCGACACACCTCGCGAGCGGCCGATCACTTGCGTGAAATCAACTTTCATATTATCGAAGCTGATCCCCCACTCCTTCGCCTCCTGCATGTTGTGGTAGATCTCGGCATTTTTGAGTAAGGCCTTCGTCGGGATGCAGCCCCAGTTGAGGCAAACGCCGCCAAGATTTTCGCGCTCCACGCAGCCAACCTTCATGCCTAATTGTGCTGAGCGAATCGCCGCCGGATATCCTCCTGGGCCGCCGCCCAACACGAGCACGTCGTATTCGAAATTATGGCCGCCTTTGGTTTTTGGCGCAGCGCCATTTGTGCTGGTAGTGCTTTTGACTTCGTTGGCGTTTGCTGGACTTACTGGTGACATGTGTTTGGCTTACTTTCTAAAGATCCTGTTAACTGCCGATCGTGCTGAACGGGCAACTAAACACTCGATGATCGAAAATCGGTCTCAGAATATCTGCTCCGGTTTGGGCCGCTCCGTATCATTCCGCAACATTTTCCGAAGACATCTGACCGCTATTGATACAACTCGAGCCGATACGAAAATAAAACCTTTTGGTTTTTTGCGAGAATGTTTGGAGAACGGCGCTGAATCACCTATTTTAGTGTCAGATAGTTAGGGCTCCGAAGCGACCGCCCGCGACGAAGCTTCAGAGTTGCATTTCGATTGTAGATCATCATGACCCCATCACGAACAAGTGGCTTCGGCACTCTGCGCTTTTGTGCCGTCGCACTTCTGCTGGTTTTTTCGACTTCGCCACTTTGCGCGAGCACGACAACCCCTGCGGAAGCCGGAATGGCCAAGCGCGTCCTTTTTCATGGCCTCCTCGATAATGCTCATTCGATCTCCGACGGTGAGCATACGGTGCACATCAGGTTGTATCGGAAGGATGGCGCCCTCGTACATGAAGAAACCCTCAAAAGCGAGGTTCGTCAGGGGACCTATGATATCTTGATCGGAAGCGCAGCACCGCTTATCGTCGATCAGCGCGAAGAATATTCGGTCGGAGTGACGATCGACAATGGGAAGGAATTTCGCGAGAAGCGGACGCTTCGGATGGCGAACCTTTTGAACGAAGGACTCCTGAGTACGACGATGGACGCCGCACAAAATCGTATCATCGCCGTCATCAGTTCGGGACAGATCTCTGCACAGGTCGCAGAGCGCGATGCGAGAGATCGCGGTCTGCTTGCCAATCCCTATTACGGTGATCTGCCGACGTTCCCAAAAATGATCAGTCCAATATCCGGACTGAATATCGAAATGGGAATCTCGGCACCCGGTCTGCCGACGACGAATGCTTACGAAATGGCTAAGTACGGCACGATCAACGTCGAGTACAATAATTTTGCGCAGTTCGACGGCAATCTTTTTGGTCTTGCAGGCCAGGCCATGCACATGGCACATCATCTTCTTTTGTACGCTGCCGGCTTCACGACCGATGTTAACGGCGACGGCATGTTCCTTTTCACGCTCGGAGCAGCGCGCTATCAGGTTGGAAATAGCCGCGACGAACCGTTTGTCAACGCGCCGATGGTGCGTTTCAAATATCAAACATCCAACGCGCGCATCTTTGGCTACACCGAATTCGAGACGACCGTCCACTATCGCTCGTATATCTCGGGCACGGTCGGCGTAGGCCTTCGACTTTCAAATACGGTAAAGCTCATCGCCGGGTTGCACCATACCGAGTTCGTCATGCCGACCGAACAAATGGTACGCGAGGTCGATGGCTTCCATGGAATTGTAAGTTGGGGATTTTAAACAGGGGGTTTTAAGAAATTTGAATCGTGAACGATGGCGCCGGAAAGGCGCCATTTTCATTTCGGTCCGTCGAACTGCAGGCACCCGTCAAAAGCTATTCACGATTCCTGCTCGCTTATTCTTCGTAAGTTGAGGTAATGCGAAGGATCGGGATCATCGGCTGCGGACTTATCGGTACAGAACATGCGAACTGCTTGAAGCAGTTGGGAGCCGTTGTTGCGCTGTGCTATGATGCGAACGCCGAACGAGCAGCAGAGTTTGCGGGGCGGTTTGGTGCACGGACCACTTCTACTCCTTCTGAACTGATTACGTCACGCGAGATAGAAGCGGTCTATATCTGCACCTACCACGACACGCATGCACCCTTCGCCATCGAAGCCGCTGAGCATGGCAAACACATCTTTCTCGAGAAGCCGCTGGCGATCACCGAAAGGGATTGCCGCGCCATCGTCGAAGCAGTTGAAGAAAGTGGCGTCATCTGCATGTCTGGTTTCAAGCTTCGTTATTATCTACTGGTCAAGAAAGCAAAAGCCCTCATTGAGCATCCCACACTCATCGTTGCACACGTACTCGATAAACGGTGGCCGGATGATAGCTGGGCGAACGACCCCATTCGTGGCGGCGGCAATGTGCTTTCGCAGGGATGCCACGCGGTTGATCTTGTCTGCGAATTAGCTCGGTCAAGACCCATCAGCGTATTTGCCGATGGTGGAAATTTCCATCATCCGAGCTTGCCGATCACAGACACGATCGCACTTACTCTGCGATTTGAAAATGGCGCGATGGCGAGTATAGTCATAGCCGACGGTGGCGTGTCACCGCTTAGTAGCAAGTTCTCATTCCAGATGATGGATGGCACTCGCTCGCTCCACCTATTCGACCGTTTGATGAAGCTTGTCTATGTGGTGAATGATCGAGAGTCTTCCTTCACCGACGTGATTGAGCTTGGAATTCTTGGGGAGAACAAGGCCTTCCTTGCAGCACTTGAAACGGGATTGCGACCGCGGGCCGATCATAATGCCGGACTCCGTGCGGAGATGATCCTTTTGCGTGGAATCGAGTCAGCACGAACTCACCAGCCGATCGATCTAACCGACCTCCCTTGATTCGCGTACAACCAACGACCCACAACTGGCCGGACTACCGGCACGATGCAACGTTAAGCGGCGCCTCATCACTTCGCGGTTCGTCGCTCAATTTTAGGGAGTCAGCAAGTATTCCCATTGGCGGCGGATTTCAAGAAGTGCTGATCATTCCTGATGGAAGCAACGATCTGCTTCTTGCTTCGGGCGGTGGGATTCAGCGCATCACCATTGAGGGCGAGCTCAGGTGGCAGACCCGCCCGTTCGGAGCGCACTCTCTTACGGGCATTTACGATCTTGATGACGATGGCGAACTTGAAATCGTCACTTCAAATGCGCGGGAGATCCTGATACTAAGTGCAGGCACTGGAGAGATCACTTGGCGCGAGAATGTTGCCCTGCCACGTTCCTATGGCACGTACGCGACGATGTTCCAGGTGCATCGCTTGCTTCCAGACTCACGCGGTCTACAAATCGTCGTACCGTGTTTTTCTGCCAAGGAATTGTTCGTCTTCGATTGCAGCCTGGGCGTTCGCGACACACGCCTGCTTCATACGCTATGGATGAACGACTCCTATCATCCGACGACATGTATCGGCGATGTGAATCATGATGGCGTTGAAGAGATCGTGATCGCCAGGCTGGGTGGCGTCTATGTCTTCGATCCGATCTCGGGCAAAATGCTTGATCAAACGCTGTGGACAAGCGACACGGAGCGCCGAAGAAACTATGGCCACTTTGAACTTGCCGACATCGATAACGATGGCGATCTCGAAGCGATCATCCTGTCCGATCGCGTAAGCAGGCATATCGCGGTCCTCGACAACGATGGCAACGGCCGCTTCACCCCGATGTGGGACCGCTTTATCCAGCACATTTATCCCGAAGACACCACCGAACTTCGCTACGTCGATAACTCGGTCGCGGACGTGAATGGGGATGGGCTGCCGGAGATCACTGTCAGTATCTTTAATCACCACGGCGACGAACGGTGGCATACGCAGATCATCGATGCACGCACTGGCGAAACATTGGAGGATCATCCCGATCAATATTTGCGTGATGTCATTGATCTGGACGGTGACGGGGCGGCCGAGTTGTTCCTGAGCACCGCGACTGAACGAGCTGTTCCTGATCATTCAACACTATCGGTCGAGCATACGACGCAAGGCACGATATGGTCTGCGAAGAATTCACGGTTTGCGGAAAAGATAATTCACACGCAACCCACTCGCGCTCAATTCAAGCCTGATGTCTTTGCCAACGATGGAGTTTGGACCGAACAACGTGCCAATGTTTCGAGCTTCTTCATCCTGAATAAACAGAAGGTTGGCGTGGGGCTTTCGAGGATCGATGCGGGTTTCGCCGCAAACGTGATTGCCACAATTCCCTCACGTGATTGCAGGATAGCAGCAATTGCGGATACGAAGCTGATCGTTTCGACTTCCGACGGCAGCATCTTCGCATTGGACACAGCTCTCCATAAAATATTCTCAGCAGGATATCATCTCACGACCGAAGCTCACAGCGCAGCGCGCCCGGCTTCGGTGCCGACGGTCGTTGAGCATCAAGGCCGAAGTCTCATACTTACGGCGACATTTGATGGGTTCGTAGCGTGCTTTACGACCCACGATGGCGTTCTCATTGAGCGATGGCGCGTTCGCGGGCATGCACGTCTTGGATACGACAATGTCGCTCACGCGTGTTCGATCATCGAGTGGAATGACAAGAAGTTCGTCGTGATCGTTAACGATACTGAACTTTCGCACTCACGCATTTCGCTTTACGATCTTGATGGTGCGCGACATCGGTCGTATGACTTCCCCGATCTCCCCCCTCAACGGGCCGGCACACGTATCGGCGCCTACGATTGGGTTCGGTTCGAGCACTCGACGGGTCCGGCGCTCATGGTCTCGTTCTTCATGTCGCCATCGATGAATTCGGAATTCACCTGCGCGATAAACCTTGAAAGCAGTAAGAGACTTTGGGAGTTTGCTCGAACCGGAGCAGGCGAATATGGACGCGGCGTTGGGCCATGGGGTACGACGTCCGTGCACGAAATGCCGAATGGCACTGAAGCGATCTTCTGCGCTAAAGATACGATCATGCGCATCGAACTTGAATCTGGCAGGCTCGCACACCCGACAACTCTGCTCACAAGTTTTACGGCCGAGGAGATGAAGCGACAGGGTATCTATAAAACTCAGGGGCTCGAGACCTGGAGCAGTATCGAAGATCCCTTTACCGCGTATGGATCGGTGATGCTAAAAGATCTTGACGGCGATGGTGTTGACGAGCTGATCTGTGTTGGTTCGTTCGGCGGCTTCGGCGTTTTGAATGATGACATGACCGCTCGCTGGTGGCTCATCGCTTCGTTCGGTGACGTCGTCTATCGATTTCCTGCGATCTGCGACATGGAAGGTCGCAGCCAATTCGAGCTTGTGCAGGGTCATTCGACCGGAGATATTTGTGTCTATGATGCGCTGACGGGTGCGCTGAGAGATCAACTTCACATCGGCGCGATCTCAACCGACATCATCTCCTGCGACCTTGATGGCGACGGCCGCGATGAATGCATCTGCGGCACCAACGATGGCCGACTTCTCATTCTTAGAATGCTGGGCGGAGCGCTCACGATCGTGAAAGCGTTTGAAGTGCCCGGCGGTGTGAGCTCGCCAAGCGTTGGAATGATCGCGGGAAGGCTCGCGATACTGATAACGACCGCTGACGGTATGCTTAGGATTTTCGCCAGTGAATGAAATCTGAAGATTATACATTTCCGAAGTTCGACCTTGCGGATTCCCTTCCCTGGTTGAAGGATGTAAGCCTATGGTCATCTCCTACTTCCGAAGCGCGAGCAGATAGCCGCGACGCGTTTTTGCTTGCGGGCGATGGATATATCTCAGCGCGACTTGGCGTGCGTGAACGCGTCAGCACACTCGAGCGCATCATGGCGCCGCATCTCAGCTCTTATAACTTTGGCGAAAACGCCAACTTCTTTCTCGACACCGTTCGACCCTCCCGCGATTTTTATCCTCCGATCAGCTTCGTCCCCACGAGTTCGCACGTGTGGCACGTGCGCAACGCCGCGATAATCATCACGGCCGAGCGCGATGACAGCTTCGAGCTTATCACCGTTAACGCCGTGCATGCGGAATTGCACTCGATCATTCGATATGCATCTCTCAGGAATCTAACGAAGCGCACGATCAGCGACGTCGGCATCAGCTTCGAAGCGCTACCGGACATACCGTTTGCAATCGCAGGTGAACGATCGGCGCACGAATCGTTAAGCTCGACAACTATTCTCGAGACACTCGACGAGCAGCGAACGGTCATGATCGGCGAATACCCTCGCAACATCGAGGAACACGAGCGGTATCGATATCTTTTGCGAGGCATTGTTGATGGCAAGCGCCGAGGGCTTCTCGATCTTTATCAGCGAACGGAGACGCTTGGACCCGGCGCCCAGATCGAATCAGTGCACTACCTTTGTCCTGCGTTAACGGAATCACGAGATGCCGCGATCGCATCCGGTGAGCGCACGAACAAGGAAATCGAGCGACGCGGTATCGCCCACATTTTCCAGGAGGTTTATGACTACTGGCAGACATCGCATAGCGCCTCAGCAGCTATCGGCACAAGCGAGCCGGTCTACTCTGAGTTGATCGAGAATAATCTTCTTCTGCAAAAATCGGTAGAGCGTGCGACTGGCGGCTTTGTGGTGATTGATGATTATACCGGTTCTTGGCTTCGCGATCACAACGGTCCCCATCGTGTGATGTTGAATTTCGGCCATCACGACACGGTGCGAAAGTCGATGGATCGCTATTACGGTCTTGATCGCTCGCGTGGCGCACTGCTCAGCGTTTATCCAAGCGATTACGAGCCGAGCGATCCGCTGCCGGATGAACCGGATTGGGAGAAGGTCGAGCACTTTGTGGCCGGTGATGTTCCGACCTTTCGCGCAATGTGGTACTGGTGGTACTTTCAACACACAGGCGATCTCGCGATCGTGCGCGAGCGATTTGAGTATATGCTTGGCGCCTTCATGCGTCAGCGTCTGCATGAGAATAATTATCTCGCCAACTATTGCTTCGATGAGACGTATGGTATTGGTCCGGTCGGTCCGATGCGCAAGGGATTATCGTGCGATAACTCATTCATCGCACTTCGTGCTGGACAGATACTCGCGCACTTCGCCGATCTACTTGTTGATCCAAGAGCGGCGTTCCTCGCAAATTATCGCGACAAGATCCACCAGGCGGTCGACAAAACATTCTGGCTCAGCCGAAAGAAATATTATGCAATGCGCGTGACACCTGAGGGAAAGATCGATCACACGCCGCTTTCGATAGGGCTTCTGAGGCCACTCTGGAGTGGCGCACTTGCAGGTGATGATCCTCGAGGGAGCGCCTCCGCACGGTATGCCTTCGAGCATCTTTATCACAAGAACGGATTTATCCGGCTCATACCTTCGCACGATCAGACTGTCACGATGGCGATCGGCTACATGCTGACCGCGCTTAAAAAGATGGGCCATCCAGGCATCGACCGTGCAGTAAAGGATATGCTCAAGTGGGCGGATGCATCGGGTACGTTCGGGGAATATCTCGACGAGAAGACAAGCGGTCCGCATCAATGCTACGAACATCTCGCGCATCGAAGCAGGATGTGGGAGTCAGGACTCAACACTGACGCGCTGCTGCAAACACTTTTCGGCTTCGAGCCTGACGCCTATTCCAACTCCACAAAGTTTGCTCCTTACCTGCCCGCATCGTGGAAGGAAGCGCACGCCAACGGGCTCCGTGTGGGGCAGACCAAAGTTTCAATCACAATCGAGCGTGCGATCAAATCACGGCAAGTGATCATTGGGGCGATGGAGGGTGTAGCGATTTCATCAACAATCCAGTTGCTATCAAGGAGCGCCACGAAGGCAAAACTCGACGGAACACCGATCGATCTTGCATGGACTAAGAATGCGTTTGGAATGCATCGCGCAACCGTGACGGTTACCTTAGAGCCCGGAGTGCAGCACCTGATCGACTATTGATGCGACCTGTTCGAATTGCGACCGTTTCCTTTGAGATCGACGACACTCCTCACACCGTCGAGCGTAACCTCGTGCGCATTGAGGAATATGCACTTCAAGCGGCATCCGAACGGGCCGATATTCTTTGCCTACCCGAGATCGTTACGACGATGCATACGGAAGATATTTATCGTTCGGACGAGATCGACGGAAAATGGAGCACGTTCTTTTCTTCGCTCGCCAGTAAAACGAAGCTTGCGATCATAGCGCCGTTCTACGTGACCGAAGGAGCTACGCTTTACAATCAAGCTTCGGTCTTCGACAAGTTCGGAACGCCGGCAGGATCCTATCGCAAGTTGCAGCCAACAGGCACAGAGATAAAACGAGTGACAGCAGGAAGCAATCTGCCGATCATCGATCTCGGCTCCGCGAAGATTGCCGTAATGATCTGTATGGATATTTATTTTCCAGAGATCGCACGCATCTACGCAATGAAGGGCGCGGAAATTCTCTTTTGGCCGACAATGACGCATGGTCCGACGCAACAGGGCTTATCCGCACAAGCTGCTGTTCGAGCGATGGATAATTCATTGGTGCTAGTCGAAGCGAACTACGCGCAGGCGCCGCCATACGCTCCTTATGCTGGCCGGTATTTCCCAGGCACGGGCCGGATATTCGATCATAACGGTGACGTCATCGCGCAGACAGGCCGTCGTCCAGGCATTGCTGTCGCTGAAGTCGATCTCGATGTTAAGCGTAAGACATCCGATTGCTTTTTGATCGACCCAAAACTCGATCATACGCGAAGCGACATTGAGAGCCTTGTGCGGCTTGATCTGTATGCAAAAGAGTATGCTGCGCTCGCGAATGAGCAGCACCGTTTCTACGATACCGTTTCCAAGACCAAATGAAGTTCTCCAAACAACTCTGCCTCCTGGGCATCCTCGCACTCGTCACTCTTTTTGGATGTGGCAAAAAAGATGAATCAGCCGACGGGAAGACGCATATCAAGCTTGTGCATTTCTACGTCGATCAAAAAGATGTTTGGCAGAAAGATGTCGCCGACGAGTTTATGAAGGTCCATCCAAATATCATCGTTGATGTCGAGGCGATCCCATTCGGACTTTACACGACGAAGATCCTCGCATCCGCCGCGTCCGGCACACCGCTTGGCGATGTTGTTGTGATCGACGACTGGTTCGGTCAGGAGCTTTTCAAACGCGACTACACGCTTCCGCTCGATTCGCTTTTCGATCGCGATCTGAAAAAAGCAGATTTCTTCACGCAGTTCTTTACCGTATGGCGTAAAAACAACCTCGAACAGAACGCACTCATGGCAATGCCTGCCTGCGGCGGCGTGACCGCGCTTTTTTATAACAAGGATCTCTTCGACAAAGCCGGGATGAAATATCCCGATACCAACTGGACCTATACAAATCTTCTCGCAGCCGCCCAAAAGCTTACGAACACAGAGACCGATCCAGCAAAAAAGATCTGGGGTTTTATCGTTGACGACGGGATGTCAACTGCGATCGACACATGGATCTACTCGAACGGCGGCAAGATCATTTCAGATGATCACACACGAAGCGCGATGCTTGAGCCTCAGTCCGTCGCTGCGTTTCAGGCCTATACCGATCTTGTACAGAAGTATCACGTCGCTCCGCCGCCCGATCCTTCGCAAAGCATGGGACAGAAATTTATGCTGGGTCGAACAGCGATGATGATGAATTTCGACGTATCGAAGCAAGAACTTTCGCACGCCAATTTTAAGTGGGATCTTACAGCGCCGCCGAAGGGAAGTGCTGGATTAGTCGATCGACAGAACGGGCAAGCATTCGGTATTACAAAGACGAGTCGGCACGTTGCCGAATCGTGGGAGTTGATCAAGTTCATCGTCACGCTTCCGACGAAGACGGGCATTAATGAGTTGTTCAATACCTCGATGCCGGTCTATAAGCCGCTCGCAAATTCGGCGGAGTTTTTGAACGGCGAACCAAAATGCGATCGGCATGCGCTGCTCGCGATCAACAATGGCCACGTCTTCACACTCATCACGCCAGGCTGGCAGGAGTGGCGCGATCATGGCTTCGATCCGAACGTGCAGGATATGCTCGCGGGACGAAAATCGGTGCACGAAGCCCTGACGGCGATCGACCAGTCGATCAACGGAGTCCTCTCGCGCGCAAATCAGTAACGGCGTTGATTCGCATTGGCTTCATCGATCCCGATACTTCGCACGCCAGAGCGTTCGCGAAGATACTTAGGACCATGCCCGAAGTCAAGCTCACTGCCGTTCTTAACTTGAGCGGCAAACGCAGCTCGGCATGGGTCAAAGAGTTTGCGGAGGAATTCGAGCTTCGGGTTTCTGATACGCGGACTTCCTTTTCCCACGAAATTGATGCGGCGATCATTCTTTCTGTCGACTGGGAGAATCACTACAAAATTGCTGCAGACTTTAGCCGTGTAAATAAGATCGTCCTTACAGACAAGCCGGTTTGTGGCAGCATGGGGGATGTGTTTCTCTTTCGCTTTCTCATCACGCAACGGCCCACTCTCCTATTCGGTGGCTCCGCTCTTCCTTATGCACTGGAAGTACTTGATGCGCTTGCTCAAGATTGCACAGGTGAAACAACCGACATTATTATTCGCGGTCCGCTCGATCCGTTTTTCATTGGCATTCATTCCGCTGAATTATTAGCGCATTTTTTTCCGCTTCAACCAAGCACGTTAGTTCAAGCAACGTCCGAGCGCATCACCGTTTCCGAGCCTGGTTTTCTTGTTCATTTGCTCCCGTCAGAAGCGTGGTCGATCGAGTTACGACAAGCGGGTGAATTGCATAAATTTGAGATACCAACCGACGCGATCTACCAAAATTATCTTAAGAAATTCGTCGAATTTGCTGAAGGCAGAGGCGCCTCGAATATTCTGGTTTCGCTAAACGCGGTTGTCGTAGAACTTGCAGCAATGCGGTCCAGGAAACTCAAGCGAGCGATAAAGTTGTCAGAAATCACACTTGCAATGTCGATCGAGTCGGCCGAATTTGTCCGCTCCTACCACCCGGCGGACTAGTCCCTTCGTAGATTTGACCATGGCTCGCTCGTTCGCTCGGCATCGGTGGTATGAACCCTGGCTCTATCTTGCGCCGGTGTTGATCGGGCTATGCGTTTTTACCGCCGGGCCCGTCCTCGCATCGCTTTATCTATCGTTCACGCGTTGGGATGTAACGAGCGCTCCGGTATTTGTCGGGGCATCGAATTACTCGCTGCTTCTTGCGAGTCAGCTTTTCTGGCAGGTCGTTGGTAACACCGGTTACTACGTCCTGCTTTACGTGCCGCTCAGCGTCAGCGTCTCGCTAATACTCGCGTTGATGTTGAATGAAAAGCTGAAGGGCATCGCGTTTTTCCGGACCGTCTATTTTCTGCCAGTCGTTACGAGCATGGTTGCGGCCGCGCTGATCTTTGGGTGGCTCTATAACTCGGATGTTGGTCTGATCAATTTTGTTTTGTTGAAGTTCGGCATAACCGGGCCGCGCTGGCTGCAGGATCCGCATTGGACGATGCCCTCGCTGGTGATCCTGAGCGTTTGGAAGAACGCCGGCTACAACATGATGATCTTTCTCGCGGGGCTTTCGAATGTACCGGCTGAACTTCACGAAGCAGCCCGACTCGATGGCGCGGGCGGGACGCGAAGGTTTTTCGGCATCACACTCCCGCTCATATCTCCAGTCCTCTTTTTCGTTATTATCGTAACGACGATCAGCGCGTTTCAGGTTTTCGAGCAAACGTATGTCCTCATGCATGGAGGCGGTCCCGGGAATTCCACACTCACACTGAGTTACTATATCTGGCAGACCGCCTTCTCGTTCTTCAACATGGGCAGCGCATCGGCGATGGCCTACATCCTCTTTCTCATTCTCGGGCTCCTGACGCTTATCCAATTCTGGGTACGCAAACGGTGGGTCTTCACCCAATGAAAGAAAGGCAGGCGTTCTCGCCCTGGGTGCTATTGCGATATGTGGGTCTGACGCTCGTCGCGTTGTTGCTCGTCGCGCCATTTCTCTGGATGATCTCGACATCGCTCAAATCACCCGAGAGCGTTTTGAAAATGCCGCCCGAGTTTTTTCCAAATCCACCGCACTTCTCGAACTACGGCGATGTGATGGAGTCGATGCGCATCGATACCTATTTCTTCAACTCTGTGAAGATCACCGTGCTCGGCACGATCGGCGAACTGCTTGCCGCAACGTTCGCCGCTTATGCCTTCGCCAGGATGCAGTTTCGCGGAAAGAAGATCATCTACGCCTTGCTGCTTGCAACGATGCTCATCCCGTTTCAAGTGACGATGGTGCCGGTCTTCATGGTGATAAAGACGCTCGGCTGGATGGATTCGCATTCGGCTCTCATCATTCCGCATTTCTTCGGCGGCGCATTTGCGACCGGGGCGTTCGGAATATTTTTGCTCAGGCAATTTTTTGAGTCGATCCCGCAGGAGTTGGAAGATGTCTATCAGATAGATGGCGGCGGAAGCTTTCGGTTCTTATGGAAGATCGTCATCCCGCTCTCGAAGCCCGCGCTTGCAGTGCTCGGACTTTTTATCTTTATGGGGATCTGGAATGACCTGCTCAGCCCCGTACTCTTTCTCTCGACCGATTCCAAGATGACGCTCCCCTTTTGGCTTGCAACGCTGCAATCGGCCTCGCACGTGAGCCGTTACGATCTGCTCATGGCAGGCACGCTCATTAGCGTTGCGCCGGTTATCATTCTTTATCTCATCGTTCAACGATGGGTGACCGACGCATTCTTACGTTCAGGGATCAAAGGATAAATGCCATCCGCACACTTTACGATCGATCACGTCAAGCTTCGCCGAGTGCGAGTGCCACTGCATGAACCGTTTCGGATTTCGAGCGGATCGGTCGCGGTGAAAGAATCGATCGTGATCGAACTCCATGGCGAAGGTCTTATCGGCTATGGCGAAGCCTCCCCGATGTCAGGAAGCTTCTATTCGAGCGAAACCCCAGACTCAACATGGTCGGCGCTTGCGAATGATCTCGTCATCGATATTCTCTCGCGCGATATTCCTGGTCCGGTAGGCTTTGCGGAAGCCTTGAACAGTTACGGCAAGGAGCCATTTGCCCGTGCAGGCATCGAGGGAGCAGTTTGGCACTTCGCTGCACTGAGAATGAAGACCTCCATTGGCTCGCTATTCGGAATGCGGCAAAAGCCCATACGCTCCGGGCTTGCAGTGGGGCTTTATGATACGCTCGCTGAGCTGAAACATGCGATCGACAAATATTTATCGCTCGGTTATCAGCGCCTCAAAGTCAAGATACAACCTGGCTGGGATATCGCGCCGCTCGAGATGGTGCGAAAGTATTATCCTGATGTGCCCCTCATGGTCGATGCGAATGCTTCCTATTCGCTTGCAGAACACCGCGACATTTTGCTGCAGCTCGATCAATTTAATCTCATGATGATCGAGCAACCGCTCGCAAAAAATGTCTTTGAAGATGCGGCCGAATTGCAGCGACTACTTCGCACACCGATCTGTGCGGATGAATCTGCTGAATCGATGGAAGATCTTGAGCGGATCATCCTGCTCAAAAGTGCGGAGGTCATCAATATCAAAGTGCAGCGCGTTGGCGGGTTATGGAATGCGCGGCAAATGCATGATCGTGCACGCGCAGCAAATCTCAGGCTCTGGCTTGGTACGATGCCCGAGCTTGGTATCGCAACAGCACAAGCGCTACAGATCGCACCACTCGCCGGTTTTCGTTATCCAACCGACATCGAAGCCTCCGATCGCTGGTTCGAGGACGACATCATCACGCCGAAAATCGAGATCGATGCACAAGGCTTTATTCATGCGCCTTCGGAGCTTGGCATGGGCTACTCAGTCGATGTTGCGAAGCTTGATCGATACACGGTCGAAAAAAAACTTTTTCAGAAATGAACGAGGCTGCGAAAAATATTCAATCGCGACTTCGCCGACAGCTTATTCCAGCTGTGCCGGTCCCGTTTCTTTCAACGGGCGAGATGGATCAGTCAGCGCAACATGAGTACGCTAAGCGGATGTCCGCACAACCGATTGGAGGCGTTGCAGTTTGGGTGCACACCGGGCGTGGATTGATGTTGACCACTGAACAACGTAAAGTGGTTTTCGAATCGTGGCGGTCAGCGCTTCCCGAGAAGGTGATCGTGTGTGGTGCAGGTGGGAAGCCAGAGGGGTCAAGCGATAATACATTCATCGAAACTGCGCGATCCATGGCGCGTGAAGCTGGATCGCTGGGGGCAGACGCCATTCTTGCATTCGCACCCACGCGATTTCGCGAGAGGCCGGAGACCGAACGCATGCGGCTGCTAACAGAGTATCACGAAGCGATTGCGGACGCCGGCTTACCGATCATCCTCTTTTATCTCTACAAAGCGGCTGGCGGCATTTCTTATACGGATGAAGAGTTGGCTGCACTCTTTGCAATGAATAGTGTGGCCGGCATCAAGATGGCGACGCTTGATTCTGTGATGACTTTCCAGCGCGTCGCAAATTTCATTGAGCAGCAGCATCCCGATCAACTTCTCATCACGGGTGAAGATCGATTTCTTGGTTATAGCTTGATGATGGGAGCCGAATCGGCACTCATCGGCATGGGCGCTGCACGAACTGCAATGCAGGCCGATCTACTGAATGCGTACTTTGCAGCCGATCATGAGCGCTTTCGTAGGCTGAATGGGTTGGTCGATCACTTCGCGCAAGTGACATTCACCGATCCAATGGAAGGATACATCCAGCGGATGCTGCGGGTGCTCGCACACGATGGCATCATCCCCATAACTTCGGTAAGCGATCCCTGGGGACCAAAACTTGAGGCGGGTGATCTCGATCGGTGGACAACCTGGCTCGACGAATATCCGTGAGATCCACCGAACTGCTTCGAAAACAATTGGCGAGCGATCACGACAAATTCCGTCACGGCTTGCCACAGGATCTCGAGCAATACGTTCTCGATACGTATGCGATCGATCTAACGAGTAGATACGCCGGTCACGCAATTCACAATCCTTTCGGGAAAGCATCGGGCCAGCTATCGCTCAATCATCAGCAGGTGTTGCACGACGCGGAAGCGGGACTCGGGTTTGTCGTGCTCAAGACACTTATCGCCGAGGACGAATCTGGTGCGCAGAGCATGAAAGCGTGGGCCATCCCCGAGGCACGAATGAAGGTCGAACGCATTCGGGCATTGCGTGAAGATGCTATCGAGAAAGAAGGTTGGACCGTGACGTGGAAAGGCCGCGGATGGAGCGGTTCGATGCAGGAGTATCTTGATCTCCTCGATCGATCGCTTGCAACAGGAGTCGAGCATGGAATGCTCGTCGTGCCTTCGTGCAAGTATCATTTACCACTGCCCGGCGAATCCATCTGGCGCGAATCGGAATACAACTATACTACTGCACACCTTCTCAACGTCTGGCGCAAACACCGGGCGGATGCGATGCCGATCGAGAAAGATTTTTCGCCGACACTCGCCGGCGACGCACATTTCTCAAGCGTGAAACAGACCATACGGCATTGGCTTCGCGAGGTGCCGCTACTAATGCGCAGGGCTGTCGGCGTGGATAACATTCGCGTCGGACTAAAATTATTCAATGCGCAGTTTGGCGACGACTTTCAAGTCGAGTTGTTGAAGTCGTGTGACGACGCAGATACCGATCATCGCGCTGATTATCTTATCTATGGCAATCGATTGTTCGATCCTAATAAAGAATTCGAAGGTAAGCGAGGCGTAGCGTTTGGCGGCCCCGATCTGAGCGCGCGCAACATTGCTACACTCTCCAGTTGCCGACCATCGCTTCCACTCTCCGCAACCGGCGATATTCTTACTGGGCGGCAAGCATTCGAGTACTTAAAACGCGGGGCGACAAGTTTTCAGATGCATACGCTCTTTCAATTGCCGGACACGGAATTCGCAATGACGCAGGGCACCCGAACGGAGCGTGCATTGCACCGCCTTATCTTTCATCCTGAGCACGGATTTATTGCCGCCATTCTATCGGCTACCGCCGTGGAAGCAGCCGCTTCCGAATGGACGATTCCATCGTTGATTCGTCACTTTGCACTCGAACGAATGAATTCCGGAACGAACTGAGGCCGCGGTGCGATATTTGCGTGACGGATGAAGCAACCGTCAATCATTTTGAATCAACGAGCATGAATCAAGAGATCGCGACCGAACTTCAAATTGTAAAGCCGGAATTTCCACCGCCAGCGAACCCGCGCGTTTCGACGATGGCTGCGGGGTTGATCGGTTCGGAGATCCTTAAGATCGCGGCCGATATTCGGGCGATGGTTGCGGGTGGCGCCGAGATCTGCAATCTTACGGTCGGCGATTTCAACCCTAAATATTTTCCGATTCCCGATTTGTTGCGCAAAGGGATCGAGTCGGCACTCGAGGCAGGCGAGACGAATTATCCGCCTTCGGATGGTATTCCTGCTCTGCGCAAAGCCGTGCAGGAATTTTATCTTCGCGAACTTGGTCTCGACTATCCGATCGAAAGCTTTATCATTACAAGCGGAGCTCGCCCGGCGATCTATGCGACCTATCGTGCGCTCGTCGAACCAGGCGACAAGGTCGTCTACCCTGTCCCTTCGTGGAACAATAATCACTATTGCCACCTGACGCAGGCCTTCGGTTATCCCTTCACCTGCACCGCGGAGAACGCATTTCTTCCAACGCGAGCCGATCTTGAAGAAGCGATCACCGGCGCAAGACTCCTTGCGCTCTGCTCTCCGCTTAACCCAACCGGAACGGCGTTTACTGCCGAAGCACTTGGCGGAATCTGCGATCTGATCTTAGAAGAGAATGCGCGACGCGCTGCTGCAGGCGGCCGACCGATCTTTCTCGCATACGATCAAGTCTATTGGATGCTGACCTTTGGAAATACCGAACATGTCAATCCTGTAAGCTTACGGCCAGAGATGGCGCAGTACACTATTTTCATCGATGGCATTTCGAAGGCATTTGCTTCGACCGGTATTCGTGTCGGCTGGGCCGTTGCGCCGCCCGATATTGCTTCGAGCATGTCGAGCATCCTGGGGCATGTAGGCGCTTGGGCTCCTCGTGCCGAGCAGGTTGCAACCGCCACGCTGCTGAAAGACACGAGCGCGATCGCCGCCTATCACAAGCACATGAAAGGCGAACTGGAATCACGGCTCGAACTTCTCTATGCTGGTATCAAGAAATTAAAAGCAGCGGGTCTGCCCGTCGATGCGATCCCTCCGATGGGCGCCATTTACTTGACTGCTAATTTTTCACTCTTGCATCGGACGACGCAAAACGGCATCCGACTCGAAACGAACGAAGAGATCCGCAAGTATTTGCTCACGGAAGCAAACCTTGCCGTCATACCCTTCCAGGCGTTTGGTGCGACCGAAGAAACCGGCTGGTTTAGACTTTCAGCAGGAGCAGTCTCGATCAAAGAGATCGAAACAATGCTGCCAAAACTCGAGGCCGCAATTCGAAAGCTTAATTAACGACGTTCGACCACCCCAAAACCCCTCCTTCAAAATGAGGGGCTTAAAACGCCGACGTGATCGTACCGATCGCAATGATTGGCTCGCTGCCAAGCTCGATATGCAGAAGCGGCTTCGATTTCGAAAGTAGCGACTGTCTGTCGCCTTCCGCCTGCGCCTTGATCAGTGTTCCGAAGGTGAATGGCTTGTTTGGAATCGCAAGATCGGACTTCGGCGTGTCGGTGAGTTGAAGATAGACTCCTTCGTTCGGTCCGCCTTTGTGGAATTGACCGGTCGAATGGAGAAATCTCGGTCCGAATCCTGTCGTCACGGCACACTGATATTTTAATTCAATCCGCTCACGAAGCATCGAGAGCTGGATCATGCTATCCTCGTTGCGTTCAACATAGGCCATGATCGCAAGATACGAATTTGGCTTCACGTTCTTATCGAGAAAATCGTGCAAACGCTCGGATACTTCTTTCTCGCCAACATCGATACTTACATCTTGCGCGTTGTCCGAAGTGCTCTTGCCGGCTAACACATTGTTGGTGTTGGCCTTGCTCTCCGCGACATTCGGCTCATCAAAGGGATTGATATCGAGCAGCCATCCTGCGACAGAGACTGCGAACTCCCACCGAAAGAACTCCGCGCTGATGTCAAATTTATCGGCAAGCAGAAACTCGGTCGTTGGACCTTCCGGCTGCGGAACGTCGAGGGCTTCATCGTTCATTCGCAAGGTGATGAAGAACCGATCGTCGCCGTAACTTCCTTCGACGAGCGACTCACCCTCGACGGGCAAAATTCCTTTGCCATGTTTACCGGTGCTCTCAGCGATGAGCTGTTCGGCCCAGTAGCCAAAACTTTTTAGCGAATGCGAAGTGACGATCGTTAGTTTGTCCCGACCTTCTTTTGCGAGTGTCGCCATTTGTGCGCCAAATTGTGCAGCAATGCTCGACTCGCTTTTCGTGCTTTCGGCTTCAGCAAGTGCCCGCTTCAGCAACTCAGGTAAGTCGATTCCGATGAGCGCCGCAGGAAGCATCCCAAAATAACTGAGCACAGAAAACCTGCCACCAATGTCGGGCGGATTGATGAATGCTCGTCGAAAGTTCTGCTCGTTCGCCATTTTTTCGAGATCGGAGCCTGGATCCGTGACCGCGACGAACGAAGCGCCAGGCTCTTTGCCGATTGTTTCTTTGACCCGCGACCAGAAATACTCGTGATAACAAATTGGTTCGAGCGTCGAACCCGATTTGCTTGAGACCACAAAGAGCGTACGCGCGAGATCGAGCTTCGATTCAAGCGTTTTGATCTGATCGGGATGCGTGCTATCGAGGACGTGCATTTCCGGATACCCCTCAGCGCTTCCGAACACATCTCGGAGCACTTCAACACAGAGGCTGCTGCCGCCCATACCAAGCACTGCGACATGCGTGAAGCCATCGGAGCGCACGGCATCGGCAAACGACTTCAGTTCACCCGCCTTCGCCAGAAAATCCTTCGGGCAATCGAGCCAGCCCAACCTCGTCGAGATCGACTTCAACGCGGCTTCATCGCGGCCTTTCCAAACCGACAAGTCGCGATTCCAAAGGGCGTCTGGCAGCTTTACTTTTTCCAAACCTTCGATACTATCCTGAACTGCTTCCTGAACTTCTGTCGTCGTCGAGATCATGGGATGTGGTGAGTGTGAATTTGGATCAGGCGACAGCCTCGATCTCCTTGCGTTTTTTGTCGAGATTCTTCGAGAGCGCCTCAAAGGCGTCAGTAAATTTTTGGACACCTTCGACCTGCAATTCATCGGCTACCTCCTCCGTATCGATTCCATGGATCTTCAGATCGTCGATGGTTTGGTGCGCTTCTTCTAAACCATCGGAGAGCGTGTTTGCCGCATTTCCATGATCGGCAAACGCTTTAATGGTCTCATCCGGAACGGTGGTCACAGTCTGAGCGCCGATCAATGGCTCGATATAGAGCACGTCGGAGTATGCCGGATTCTTTGTACTGACGCTCGCCCAAAGGCAGCGTTGTGGGCGCGCCCCGAGCGCGAGATATTGCTTGAACTCACTGCCGTGAAAGATCTTCCCAAACTCTTCATAGGCAACCTTCGCGTTCGCATTCGCGGCCTTGCCTTCGAGTGATTTCAACTCGGCTTTTTCGCTCGCCGTAGGTGCTTCCGAGATTCGGGTCTCGATCTTCTTGTCGATGCTCGTATCAACTCTCGAAAGGAAGAAACTTGCGACGCTCGCGATCTTCGTGATGTCTTGTCCAGCATTCTTCCTGTTTCGAAGCGCTGTCAAGTACGCGTTGGCTACCTGCCTATAACTAGTGATGCCAAAAAGTAGGGTGACGTTTACATTGATACCCTCGGTGAGCAGTTGCTCGATCGCTGGGACTCCTGCAGGGGTGCCTGGGATCTTGATCATCAGATTGGGACGATCGATCGTCTTCCAGAGCCGTCTTGCAGCCTCAAGGCTGCCGGCGGTGTCGTTGGCGAGCCGTGGGTCGACTTCGATGCTCACGAAGCCATCCTCGCCCTTTGTGCGATCGTAGACGACGCGGAGTACATCGGCAGCATTACGAATATCATCGGTCGTCAACCGTTCATAAATCGCATCGGTATCGAGCCCATCGCCCAGAAGCTTTTGGATGTCGGAGTCATAATCTTTACCAGCCGAGATCGACTTTTCAAAAATCGACGGATTCGACGTGATTCCTTTCACGCCCATTTCGTCAATCATCTTTTTGAGATTGCCGGACGACACAAGGCTTCTACTCATGTTATCGTACCACAAGCTTTGTTCAAATTTTTCAAGTTCCAGCCACCGGTTCGCCATCGTACGCTAAAATTAAAGGTTATGATCTTTTCAGAATTGCTCCGAAGTTGTTACTTGTGCAATGCAAATATCGCTCCTATGAAAGCGATGAGCGTGATAAACGAGAAGAAGCCCTCCATTCATTACAAATGGAGGGCCAGTTTGTGCTTAAGCACCTAATTCGTCATCGGATCACTTCGAAAGGATCAGCTCCTTCGTCACGGTGGTCGTACCGTCCGTCAGACGGATGAAGTACGAGCCCGAGGCGAGCTTTGAACCATCGAAATTAGCGACGTAGCTTCCGACATTCAGCGTTCTGCCATCGACAAGATTCGCGACCCGATTGCCCAGCGCATCGAAGACGCCAAGCGTGACATTCGTAAGCGATTTGTTTACCCGATAGTTGATCTGCGCTTTTGAGCGAACAGGATTCGGGTCGATCTGGGCAATGTTCAGCTGGAGCTTGTTGCCGGCAAGATCGTTCTGAATCGTTTGATCACCACAGTTCTTGATAAAGCTGAAGTTACCACCCTGCTGCGTCGTTGCGATGTAGCAGATTGGTTGTCCCAGATTATCATTGAAGCTGACATTGCTGAGCGTAATGCCCGTCGCGGAATTTGTATCGAGATCGACCTTGAGATTCAATGTTCCAAGCGTGGTCTCCGTTGTTAGCGGATTTGCACTTGTTGCATGGAAGGTGAATGTCTCGATATGCGTGACAGGGTCAACAGCGTCCTTCGTTTGTGTGAACGTGATCCCGCTCGGGGCAACGGGCAGGCCATTGTTCTCTAACGTGAACGCATCCTCGAACCAGCTAACCGAGAAATCATATCCATAGACCTCATTGGTTGCGGTCTGGAATGGTGTACTGATCAGAATCGGCACATTGATCGGATCGCCCGCATGGCCCGAATAACCCTGTGGCACGCTTGCCACCGTTCCGACTCCGACGATTTCGGCGACATTCGCTCCAATACCCGTCAACTCTCTGATAAGAGTATCCGTACCCTTCGGAGTAGTGTAGGTAAATACGAGCCCCGCATTGCGCACACCAGTCGCCGTTGGAATGAAACGGACCGGCAACGTGACCGTCTGCCCCGGCGCAACCTGAATGGTGCTGATCACAGGGACCTGCTGGAAGTCACTTGCATTCAGCCAACCGTTAATGTTGGTCGGAACTGCCGACTCGAGGTAGGCAGTATCGCTCGAACTGAAATTGGTGAAGCTTGCGGTCAGGTCCTTCGTGCGGCAAGTATAAACCGTGCTATAGTCTGGTGCCTGCGCATCATAGCCAGTCGACGTGGCAGCTGCAATGAAATTCTGCTGCTGTGGGGTTGTGCAATTATTTGCAGAGACGTTCACCGTTGCCGTCGCAGTATATTGACGCGCAACCGTACCTGCTGTAAATGTATACAGTTCAATCTGCTGTGCACCCGGGACCAGCGTATATGGCGTTGGCGTAGCAGTGGTCCGTGAATATGACGGCGCATCCGCTCCTGAAAGTGTGATGGACGAAACCACCAAATCATCGTTACCGGTATTCTTCACAATGAACTGGCCGGGCAACGTCTGATTGATCAGCGTCGTGCCAAAGTTCACTGTTGAAGCCGAACCCGGCGTGACGGTGAGCACTGCCGATTTGCTATCGGCGGTCAGCGTTGCGGTGAGTAATATGCCCGACTGCGTATGCACGTTGAGATAAGCAGTGCGAACCCCTGCGAGCATCCCTTTGACTGTCGGATCGAACTTCAGTGTATAGAAGATACCCGGCGCAGGCTGTTTTGCGAGCGCGACTGGATAACTACCATTGCCTGGCGTAAATCCCACGATCGAGAAGCTTGCAGCGTCCGGACCTGAGATGTCGGCGCTCGTGATAACGTCGTCAACCTGTTCAGGATCATAGACGGTGTCGATGATCACTGGCGTTTCGCCGCACTTGGCGAGGAATCCTTCAGTATAGGAAGTCAGGCGGGCACCCGGCAGGAACGACTGGCCGATCAACACCGAGGTGTCTTTGATCGAGCGAGCGAACTTGGCAGGGTTGAGCGTCGAAAAGAGATCGGTTGTCTGGAACGAACCCTGCTTCGACGGATGGAAACAGGCGTTAAGCTTGATCGACTCGCCTGGCTTCAGAACGATCGGGAATCCATTTGGTGGAGTCACGGTAAATTCTGTCGTGTTCGGCAGGTCTTGCTTGTTGATCACAAGATCGGCAGTGCCTTTGTTTGTGACGATCAGATCCTTGCAGGAAGTATTCCCTGGAAGTACAACGCCAAAGTTAATATCAGTCGCATAGATAAGCGGCGTGACGCCAACACCCTGCATCGCAAATTTCCATGGCACACATCCGGTCTGGAAGAGCAGCGAATCGAACGAGGTGTTGAGAGCACCAGTATCGCTCGGGGTATAACAAAGATTGAATTGCAGCGTCCCTCCTACGTTGACAGTCTGATCCGAGTTTGGGCTGACAGTAAATGTCCCTCCCTTGGCAGTCTGTTGGAGATGGATCCCCTGCAACTTGAGCTGCGAAGCCTGCGCGTTCGTCAACGTTATGGTCATGCAGCTATCGTGTCCGACCAATACGTTGCCGTAATTCCAGTCCGGCTTCGGAGAAAGCGTAAACTTCGGCGCCGAGTAAGAATATTGATAGACCGTGTCGTTACCCGCCTGATCGATGGTGTAGATCGCAGCATACGCATCCTTCGCCGGATCGATCACGTTAAGCGTGAAGTTAGTCGTTGAGTCACCAGTCACGAAGGCGGGACTCAAGGAGAATGTATAATTGAAGCTTGGAATATGCCAGCGTGTATCGGCGGGATCGGTGATCATCGACACGCTCGAGATACGAGTATCCTCGAAGGAGAAAGCGGGAATGTGGCGAAGTTCGAAGAGCTTTACAGTATAATCACCGCATGACGCGATCGTATCCTGTAACGGGGGAAGCGTGTCACGCGAAGGAATGTTCTGCGCCATTCCGGCCGGCCATCCATAACCATCTACGGCTGTAAACCCATAGAGATAGAGACCGAACGGTGCGCCCGATTTCGCGACGTAGGTGAATTCTCCTGGTGTTAACTTGATCTGAACAGCACCCATCACAGGATTGCTGGTGTGATTGAAGATTTTGGGCGCAGTAGCTCCCCAACTCAAGAGGGATTTGCCATTCAGTTGAATATTCAGTAATGAATCTGCTTCACCAATGAATGTGGAATAGTGAGTAAAATCACCATTTGAATTCTTGTTGATCGGTGTACGGAAGATAATGATCTTCTGGAATTGCTCCTGCGGAGTCATATTGATCATGAAGGGATCTGCAGGGAATGGATCGTTGTGAACGCCTTGAGAATATGCGTACTCCTCGGTTAGGAAGCCCTTCGTGCTCCTTGAACCGTCATTATTGATCGACGTATAGACTTGGGGAGAAAGTACGTAGGTCTGTTCGGAAAAATCTCCTGCGTTCAAGTACACGTTCGTTAGGCCGTCTACCGACACTTCTGTCCCATCGTGTCCCCCGATAAGACGTATATAGTCTCCGCAAAGAGTTCGTCCGATCATTGGAGCATCAAAATATTGCGTTCCCCACTTGTCGAGCGATGGGATCATCTCGATGAGGAGATCCTTTGAATTGCCTGGATCATCGACCACGTCGTTAGGAATTGAACAGCGCTGGTGCCCGCTCAACAATGCGATCGGCTTATCGCTGACCAGGTGAGAACCCGTAATATCATTACCCTTATCCCTGCCAGGCGCCTGCACAAGATACGTTTGGCCCTTCATTAAAGTGACCGACCAGGGCTGGTAAGCAGTGTGACTGATATTTAGGCCTGTGGCATCCGAACGCGTGTCACTCGTAGTAGTCAACTTGACAGTCGTATTGTCGTATGGCGCAACAATCAGAAACTCGCCTGCCAAAGGTTCGGAGGGCGAATAATACCAATCGTCGTAATAATTCGCGGTGTAATACTCTTTTCCGAGCGCAGGAGTTGGCAATGCCAGGTAACCGTCGCTTGTTGCAGTCAGATTCGAGAATCCATAGACTGCGAGCGGATTTGTTGACGTTACGTGGACTGCCCGATAGTCCGGTGTCTCGGTTCTTCGAGTCTCGACCTTCGCGACATCAAGCTCAATCGTTTGCGCTTCACCAGCGACCAACGTGCGTCTCAGCGATTGAATAGGTCCGCCGTTTCCGCCGCCCAACACATCAATAATGACGGTATTTGCGGTACCAGAGCAGATAAACACGTATACGTGCTGCACAGGAATCGTGTAATCGGGCATAAATCCCATCCAGAAGTCTGTTCCAAGCGAACTCACTCCATGTCCCTGTGCGCGCGACTGCCCTGGCGACCATAGTGCCAGCATGGCCAGTGGAAGCAGGACGGAAAGCAGGCGGAGGCGAATCAATCGTTTCATAATCTTATCGGTATCGAATCTCACAGCTTGAATATTTGGCTTAAATGCTTTTGGGACGAACGTAGACCGGATCGAAGAAGAAGAAGAAGAAAAAGAAGAAGAAGGATCAACGTACCGCCCGGCATCCAAGATCGGAAGCCGGGCAGAGTTGTCGACTTAGAATAACTTCCAGAAATAACGGAGGGCGAGGCCGCCGTAAGCGCCCTGTGCGCGCCATGAACGATCGGCATCCACCTTCGTGAATGGGAAATCGTATCCAACCGTCGGGGTTGCGATCCATGACTGGCTGAACGGAATGTCGTAGGTGAACTGCGCCCGAAGTCCGATGCGGATCGCGGAGGCATTCGTCAGGTTATCCGTCTCGGTAACCGTCTGGCTTGCAGTCGGCGCACTTGAATTGCCGCTCGAAGCCGTTACCGTCACGGTCTTATTCAAGCGTGTTGCAAGCTTGATCCCGACAGAAGGTCCGACCTGAAGGCCAGGACCAACGGGAGCAGGTCCCTCGGTAAAATTATACTTGAAGGCAACGTTCATCAGCAAATAGCTAAGATCAGCTGTGAGCTTTGTCGTAACTGTGCCGTCAGCTTCGACGCCGTTCAATTTTGTCGGGCGTGTCGCGATCGATCCGTTATCTGCCGTGAATGCGGCGGAGCGTGAATCGTAGAGCACTTCTGCCACGATAAAATTATGCATGAGCGAGCCGAGCGGGAATTCCGCGGTCAGTCCACCCCAGGGTGCAACGCCCGATCCATTCTGTGCCGTGAAACAGGTCGGCTCGGAATTAATGATCGGGAATGCATTTGAATTATAGGCGATGAGATTGATACCGCCGACAGGTCCGATGAGGAATCCCGATTCCGACTGTGGACCGAGAACTCCGCCACCGATATCGCCCTGTGCGAACACCTTACCGGTGCTCAAAAGCGCGAAAATGGCTGCAACTGCGAAAACAACTTTAATACGCATGATCGAAATCAGATTGAGAACACACACACGTTAATTACAACTCAAGAAGCGGATGCGCACCAATGAACGTGCGCATCCACCACGGTACTTTTATTTCGAGACTACGAACGTCTGACTACCCTGGAACGACGGGCCAACAAGATGGTACGTATACGTACCGCTTGCAAGGTGGCTGACATCGAAGGATACTTCGTAGCGGCCCGGTGCATGGACGATGTTGTTGACGACACGAGCTACCTCGTTGCCGAGCACATCATAGACCATGAGCGAGATCGGCGCTTCGACGCGAGTGACATACCCGAATGTCACAATGTGATTTGCGCCAGAGACCGGATTCGGATGCGCCGGCTCAGCGAAGCCTGCGAATTTGTTTCCGATCAGGTTATTATAGATCGTCGTATCTCCGCAGGCGAAGACGAGACCGAAGTCACCGCTCTTCGTTGCAGAAGCAACGCAGCTTGTCGCTTCAACGCCATTGACAAGGAAGATCGCAGAGTCGAGCGAGACAGCAAAGCGCTGTTCACCGAGCTTATTGAGCATTACCTTGAAATTGACGTTGCCGAGCGTCGAGACGCCATCGGCGAGCGCAGTCGCGCCGCCCAGATAGATGGTGAGCGCCCCCGTCTTCGGATCGAGCGACGAATTTACCTTATCGACCTTCCAGTCGGTATAGGCATTCGAAATCGCAGCAGCGATGTCGCCATTGGCGATATCGAGCGCATCCTGATCATAGTGATAGACGAGCTTGATACCATTGATGCCAGCGCTCGAAAGCGGCGAGAGCAATCCGTTCTTAACTACGGCCAAAGCGATAGGCAAGGTCACAACGTCTCCCGCCTTCCCTGTACGCGAAGCGAAGATCGAAGAGATCGTCGCATTCATTCCGACGGCCCCCGACGTCGCGGTAGCTAATAGCACCGTATCGCGGCCCTGTGAATCGTGGATGGTGATCGTGAAGGTCGAGCTATAATTCGTCACACCACCCGTTGGGGTCGGCGTAAAGACGACCGGCAGGCTGATTTTCGTAGCACCATTCAAGAATACTGGCAGCGCCCCTGTTGCAACGAAGTTCGGTGATGACGAGGTGACACTTACTACTGTATCCCAGATACCCGGAGCATTCGAATTCGTTACGATAAGGCTATCAGCGAGGTTCGAACAAGCGAAGATAGATGAGTCAGCAAAACCTGTTGCCGAACTAACACCGAACTTCACCTTGCCGCCACCGCCAAGGGTCGTCTGCGGATTGCAGCCATCGGTTTCGACACGCATTGTGAAATATTGCGAATCGACCGCATGCAAAGATGGATCGAATGTGACATTCACCGTCAAACACTCGCCGGCCTTTAGCGTGTGAGGCAGCACACCCGCAGCAACTGCGAACGCGTCCTGGTATGTACCGACCGGTACGATCGCGGTCACCGTAACATCTTCTGTTGCGGTGTTGCAGATCGTGTAAGGCAGCGTTGACTTGGCACCACCAAATGGAAGTGTACCAAAGTCAAGGTTGTTCTTATCTAACGCGAAATCACGATAGTGAACGACAGCAGTAGCCGTTACGAAGTCTTTACCGTTCTGCTGGATCGGAGCACCCGTCGCATCATAGGCATAGATCGAATCGACAAACGTACCCGATGTCTTCGCAGGAGCAGTGAAGCTTTCCACGACATACAGCTTTGAATCGCGGCTCGAAATCTGATGCGGGATCGTGACGCCACTTCCATTCTGATCGACCGTCGTTGGTGCACTGAAGAAGCCGCTTGCATTCGTATGTGTCACCTTCGAGATGGTCGTTGGAGCGCTTGGGTTCGAATGGCTCTCGAGCGTGTACCCATAGGTTGCAGTACCGGAGCAGTCAATGGTCGAAACGCTATCGGAATAGAAGATCGCCGACGGTTCAATACCGCAACCGTATAAGGTATCGGTACGAACCAGGCCATCTTTTGAATCGCTGAAGTGCACAGCGGTCACATATCGAGGATTGATAGCCGATGGCTTAAATCCGAACTTCAAGTTCACTATTGACTGCGATTTGCCAGGCAGGCTGATCGGCAGCGTACCCAAATAGCGGAAGTGTGCTGGATCATCTACCCAGATACTGTCGATCATTAAAGAGATCGGCGAAGGGTTGGTTACGGTCACTTTCGTATTGTTCGTACTATCGCCAACGAGGATACAGCCGAAGTCGACACCGGTAGGGGTGAAATCGGGTGCGCCGCCGTTACCAATAAGGATCGCCTGTTCCTGAACGCATGCGTCCCCGAACTGGATCGTATCGGTAAGCGTCTGCGGCTGGATCGGCGAGAAGTCAAGCTTGATGAGTCTACGCTCGCCTGGCTTAAGTGGCGAAAGATCGTTGCTGCCGTCGATGGTAAAGCCACGCTTACCATTCAGCAGTCTGACGATCGATAGTGCAAAGTTGGTATTGCCCGTGTTGACGATCGTATCGTAAGCATAGTTCGTCTGCCCGGAAATCCCCGTTCCAAAGTTCTGGACTGGGGGTAAGATAATAGCGGTTTGCGGGATGTAGGTGCTTTGCACGGTCGTTGCGTTACCTGCCATATCGTAGATCGATACGTGAAGATATCCGGGCTTCGTGCTATCGATCACACACATGTCGTAGAATGAACTGTCTCGGCTCGATCCCGCTACGAAGTCAGGATCGGGATAGTAGTTCATGTTATAGAGGCTGTCGAGGGTATAGGAAGACAGCTTCGAAGCGTTCAAGCCAACATCCTTCGTCGTGACGTGGGCGCAGAAGCACATGCCCATTGTATCGACAACCGGCGGAATGGTATCAGGGTCGTTGAACGTCCTCGAACCAAAAGCGCCCGACCACGCATAGGAATCATACGATCCGTATCCATAGATATAGCAACCAATTCCCGTATCGGACACGATGGTATGGGTTCCGGGACGTTGATTGACAAAGCGCCAAGCTTCATACTGGTTGTCGATCATGATCTTTGAGCCCGACGTAGCACTCGCAATTCCAACGTTGTCGTAGAACGTCTGTTTTTCGTGCGCGGTCGGGATGATGATGTTGACAAAGTTCGTAAACGAATTTTGTCCGCCGAGGATGGTCGGAGTCTGGAAAACAATCTTTGGTGTGAACTGCTCAACAGAATTGATGACGACCATGGCGGGATCACCGATGCCGCCGTTGAGGGCGCCGGTAAGATCCGGCCATGTCGTACTGTTGATATACTGAACGAGCAGGAACGGTTGATCGCTAAACCATTTTTGTGCAACCGTGATATCGGGTGCGCGGAATGACGCATACTTACCAATCTGGGCGAAAGGATGAACTCCTGTATTATCCTGCCTAAAAATTGTCTGCCCATCGGCGCTTGCGATGACGAGATAGCTATCACCACCACGGCGCTGAGCGAAGGGGGCGGTATAATAGGTCTGAGCCCACGTTCTGATGGGCGGGATCATATCGCAAATGTGATCGCAATATGGATAATCGGGCGGAATGTTCGGACACTGTGAAGCACCAACGACTCCAACCGGCACGGAGCCGTTGACAAGCGAACCTGTCACATCCCAATCGTCGGGATTTCCAGCCTGTGTGAGTTGGTACTGGACGCACTGACCTTTGTTCATAAACTCTCCGAAAGGAATATGTCGCGCATGCAGCACGGTATTCGCCATGTGGCTTGCGCGAATGTCCCACGACGGTGTAACCTGCATACTCGTATTATCCTGATTTGCGACTACGCAAAATTCCGAGGGATAATCGAAGCTAAGTTCGAACAGCGACGTATAACCGGCAACGACGTAATCCTTACCCCAGCCGATGTTCGGGATGATCAACATGCCGTCGGAAGTTGCAGGGTTGCGAGAGAGCAGGTAGGCAGTAAGATCGGCATTATCCGACCATACGCGAATTCCCTTATTCTCGACCACACCGCTGCTTGTTACTTCCCATGCAAGCGGCACTCTGAAGGCGACAACCTTCAACGCCTGAATCGCAAACTTTTGCGCCGAAGAACCGGTGATCTGAATGTTCACAGTGGTCGAATTAGGCGATGTTACATAGAGCATGTAATACTTGCCATTCGACCCACCAGCATCATAGTTCTGGGCCATCGTAAACCAAAGGTCACGACCGAAGACCGGCGCAAAGCCTTTTGCCTTCATACCGACGACGTGCTTGATCCTCGACTGGCCCTGCAGTCCGGAATTAAATCCGGCAAGCACGACGAGCACCAGCAGAAATGCGGAAAAAGCAACACGTGCAAGCGGGGTGCGCTGGCTCGTATTGCGTGATTGAAGTGTAACCTTCGGTCCTGTCTCCATCGCTAAATAAGGAATTGGGATGTGATCGTCAACACAGTTCTCGGCAAGGATTCCTCACCGAACTCGCCCTCATATCAAGAATGAAAGGCTGAATAAGTCCTACAACAACTTCTGAATATTTTCTGGAACGAGATTCTTTGCAAAGCCAACAGGTCAGCCATGCTTTGAAGCGTTCGTGCGATGGCCGGAGAGCTCAGCGCAACAACTCCTACTAGCTATAAACAAGCACCTCACTCGGCAATCAGTTCCAAAACACGTTAAATGTGGCTGTTTGGAGCCAACTCATCACCGACATTACACGAGACCGAATTTTCGATGCTTCGGCGGCGACACACACACGACCAAAGCCCGGAAGTTCATCTCTCCAAGTATGATAACACGTCCAAACGGGCGTCGTTACAATTTCTTTGCTGGCAGCAAAGAAAATCTTCGCTGCCAGACAAAATTCGTTTAAGGGTTGTTGATCGGAGTCCCGACCAGCACCTGAACTGTACGATTGTAGTATCGGCCTTCCGGCAAGCTGTTCGGATAGAGCGGTCCGGTGCCAGGCAACCCCTTTTTGCCATATCCCTTCGCGATGAGCGTAGCCGACTTCGAACGATGCTGCGCGATGTCTGCACGGACCGCGTTCGCACGGTTCGCCGACAGCCGGTCGTTATAATCGTCGGTACCGAGAATATCGGTAAAGCCATTTACTGCTACGTCCGAATTCGGCTGGATGCGCTCGTAGACGTAGGTATCGAGGATCTTGTGATTCCACTTACCCATGTCTGCGGTATTATACTTGAAGAGAATGAGGTTGTACGTCTCGACGGTTTTATCGGCGAGATGCTCTGCAACGACCTGCGTCTGCGAGAACTGCTTAACCGAAACTTCATCGACATTCGAAAGCACTTCGCGTCCGCTCTTGTCGGTAAGGCGCATCTGTACGGTCATCTTGTCCTCTCCTTCAGGCAATTTGCCGACTCCGAAACTCGAGCCTTCGCCGGTGCGCCAGTTCCAATCTGGCGACTCGGTTGCGGAAAGCTTTCCAAGATCGGTGAGCGTCGCATAAGGCTTGCCCATATAGCTGATCACGAGTTCGCGTTTTTTGATGATATCTTCGCGCAAGCCGTTGACCATGTGAAATTTCACGTTGCGGAAATCGGGCACCTTGACATTTTGCTTGTGAAGTACCGGATGAATGATCTCCCACGAATCGCAGGCAAGTTCGACGCGGCGATTTTCAGCGATGCCTTCAGGTGATGTCGGAAGCGTAGGATTCTCAGGAAGATTTCGCGCTTCGACCGAAATACGATTCGGCTGGATTCCCCAGATATCGACCAGGTATTTCTTAACCGACTCGGCACGCTGGCGCGAAAGATCGAGCGATTTCTCGTTTGCGGCGTCCTGCGAATTGCATCCTGTAAGCGTGATCACGGCAGCAGGCGTGTTGCGCATGCGAAGTCCGATGATGTTCAGGTAATTATAGTACGCGTTGAGCGTCGCGCTCAAGGTGTCCTCGCTAAAGCCCTGCGTTTCGGCCGGGGTGTGATAGAGAACGTACCGGCCAGGCATCGATCCTGTTGCCTGATCGAAGAAGATCATCGGCAGCAGCGTGAAGAGCTCGATCGTTGCCTGTTCCTTGATGATCACACCCTTGAAATCCTTCGGAAATTTATCGGGATATTTCTTCATGATCTCGGGTGTTTTCGTCACCCACTTAACGATCGGCGGCTCCTCGTTATTCATCGGGATATCATGCGTAATGATACGGGATGTATCGGAGCGCATCGGAATGCGTACAGCCGTCGGGGGATAGGGGAAGTGATTTGCCTCGGTTGCGGTGACAAGGAAGCTTCCACCCAGCTCACCTTTGGCATTACTCGAAAGCACGGCTAAGAATTCGCCGGTCGCACTGTTGGCTACTTTATTATAGACGGTATCGCCAGTCTGCTCGTCGCGAATGACGACATGCGCACCAAGCTTCTCCTTCGAATTCACGTCATAGCAGGTGCCGCGAAGCACGAGCGTATTTTTCGGCGGAGGCGGGTTGGTCGCTACGTAGATATCAAGTCCACCCGAACCACCATCGCGATCCGAAGTAAAGAAGAGCACATTACCGGACGCTGGAATGGTCAGGAACATGTCGTTGAACTTCGTATTGATCGGCGCAGGAAGTTGCTCCGGCGCGGTCCAATCCGTATCAGAAGGGCCTTTCCATTCACTTCGAAAAATATCGAGTCCGCCAAAGGATCCGTGACCCTTCGACGCGAAGTATAACGTAGCGCCGTCGGTTGCGATGAATGGCGAGCCGTCATATTCGGCTGTGTTGATCGTATGGCCAAGGTTGAACGGATCGCCCCAACGGCCATCGGCCAGCTGATGTGAGACAAAAATATCAAGGTTTGGATTTTTGGTGTCTTCCGCGATCTTACCGCTCGGATCTCCTGGGAAATTCGGAGGGCGGTTGGATGCAAAGAACAATCGTTTGCCGTCCGGGCTGATGGAAGGCTGCGATTCGAAATAGGTGGTGTTAACGGGAGGTCCTACTTCTTTTACGTTTTTCCAGTTAATGCCATCTAAGGTTGCTGACCAAAGATTCATGTCACCTTTGACCGTCGTATTCCTATCAGAAGCGAAATAGATGGTTTGGCCATCGGCAGCGATCGAGGCTGCACCGTCTCCACTTGGACTGTTGATCTGTGAAACATTCGTGGGTGGTCCCCAGACTGTATCGTTACCGTCCTCGCTATGCGTAACCCAGAAATCGTCACCGCCCAACGCGCCGCCATCGGAACGTCGTGAAACGAAATACATTGTCCGGCCATCGGCAGTGATCGTCGGCGCAAAGTCGTATTTCTCGGTATTGACGATCGGTCCAAGATTTTTTACGACAAGATTTCGATAGCCGCTTTTCTTACTTGTATCGACGGGCGGCGGTGGCGTGTAGAAGTGAAAGGCTGTGACGGATGAAAGCGAAAAATGCGAGCCGGCTTGAAGCTGCGGCATTCCCACCCACGCTTCGGCCTGCTCATTGACGGCAACGGAGCCGAGCGTGATGAGCATAGCAGTAGCAACGAGCGCACGGAACATTCGAAGAAGTTTCATACGGAGCTTACGAAGAATCTGATAGATTTACAACATGCGAACAACTCTTACTTTGCCTTGAAAACCCTCCACAACAAGGGTCCCACGGCGCGTCGGCGACGTACACCGACACAAAACGAAGTGGCTAAGATAGCAGATCTTTCTTAGAGAGTGAGAGACACTCTTCCTTATGCAACGCACACCGAACATTTTCGTTCAAAAGGGTGAACGACTTTTATTCTGCCTCCGAAGTTCAGAGAAATTGCGAGGCAGCGAAACGCGCTTACCTCCCTGCCAACAATGCAAACGCAGATTTGACCTGGATCTCAATTCTGGCGCAATAACTTGAAGTAAGGAGATCGGTTGCGTAAAGATTTTTCTGAAAGTACTGACTCAACCCGATATAAGAATGGGGAAATTACTAACATTTCGGCGCTTCTGCAAGCGATTGGATGCCTGCGGGCTCATTTAGCATCATTTTGTTGGCAAAAGGAAGCCATACTTCTCCACTTGGCCCATAGTACACACCACTCCTCGCCATAATTGGTTGTCCCTAACTCATTTGCAGGCCTTCAGAGTTGATGCGATGGATGGCGCTGGAGGATTTTAATAAGAGGAAAAACCTTGCCGTATACGATCGAGTCACGGAATCTGGTTGACAATATATAAAACATAGAACAATGGCAAGATGGTTCCAGTGGGAGCGACTCGAAGAGTCTCAAGCTTGCCGAATCAAAAAAAGGACCGGATAAGATCATCCCGATCCATCCGGCCTTCTGCTCCTCTCACTATATGCCCTCACCTTGCGGCAAGGACACACTCATTATCTGCGCACTCTTTTATTGACGCACCACCGCAGAAAATATCGGGTGCGACGAGCGTGCACAGGAAATTATGCGCGCTGAAGAAATGACGCACACACCAGTTCAGGTATTCGTATTCGGCTATGACAAATGAATTTGAACGAACGCTGATCTAATGAAACGCGAGAAGCAGAAGACGTTTACACTTTCAATCACAACTTTCTCAAAATCTCAGATCGGACTGGAGCACGAATCGACGTTCGGCGTTTCCTGTCCGTGCGGTTACACCACTGCTTATTATGCGCACTGAGGGAAACTGTGTTACAGAGTACTTTGCAGAAATTTTTATTTGTGGTGATGGCTGGAGCCCCGCAAGCAAATAGGCGCGCCAGCCGTCGCCATGAAGCGGGGAGAATGCATTCGCGCCCGGGACGTCGGGTTCGTACTCGTAGAGCCTGGAATCGTACGACGTAGTATGAATTAGCACCGCTCGCGCATCAAGTGTGAGCGTCCGCCAAAGTTCAATGTGAGGTCCGATGTAGAACAGATAGCCGCTCTGTGCGCTCGAATCGGTTGAACTGTGCCTGACGCCGACATACTGCGCTTGAAAGCGAAGCGAAAGTTTGTCCAAAAGTTTTAGAGTCCCTTCGAAAAGATAATTCGTTTGCTCCCGCGTCCCATGCTCGGTAGCTCCCGCAGGCAGATTGCTGTTGCGCACGATCTCATCTTTCGACTTTACGTGAAACTGCGCGTAAAGCGAGAGCGCATTTCGTGGCAGCGTGAACTCCAGACCGGCAAGGTGATCGCTTGTGGGGTTGGTGAGATTTGATCCGCCGGGATGCGAAAGATCGGTGTAGGCACTCGCCTCGAGCATACCATCGAGCATCTTCCAATCGAGCCCGAGATAAAAACCATTCTCTGGTTTGCCATCGGCAGTCCGCTCGCCGAAGACAGATGCATTGCGGTTCAGATAGTTGATCGGAATATTCCTGAATTGGAAGGCAACATGCAAGTTTGGATCGGGACGAATCGTGAGCGATGCAGCTTCGGCGATCGCTGACCCGAAATCATTCAACGAGCGCGCAATCTCGCCGTTTGCTGCAATATCTTCGCTAACGAGTTGCATATCCGCAGCAAGAAGATCCTCACGCTGCGCACCGGCGCTCAAACTTGCGGCCTCGGATACCGGTTGGCTTAATCTGGATCGATATCCTGTCAATCCGAATTCGGAGAGAATCTGATCGGACAAGACGGGCGTTGCGCTGAGGTGTGCGCCGTACATCTCAAGATGAGCGTCGTTCTTATGCGATAGCTCCGTCAACGTCCGATGATAACCACTCGAAATGATGGAAGTGATACCCGACGAATCGATCGAAGCATCGAGCGGTGCGTCGGAATAAAAGAGTGTTACGTCTGCGTGACTGTGCAAGCCCGGATTGGTGGGTCGCGAAGTGAGTGTGACGGTCGTGGCGGCACCCCGCATTGAGCCTGTCCTTGTTGAGCCCTCAAGCCCGCTCGTGTGCGGATCTAACCCGGTTACTGCCTGTCGAGTCTTCAGGCTATTGACAATGTTGCCAAATGCGAGGCCATTGCCGAACCCAAGCCGGTAATCACCGACGGCAAGTTGGCTGAGCGATAGTTTGTCCAATTCTATTGGCGCACGCAGGCCAACATATCCGTTGAGCCTGTCAGTGAAGCTTTGCACTCCCGCACCTTTGGATTGCAGCAGCACAAGTTCAAACTTATTCCAGCCAGCCCGAAGCACATCATAGTACGCCTGTGGTGATCCGAGGAACGCGCCCTTCTGGAATCCTGACTCGTCGCGAATATTGGGATCGGTGACAAGTCTGCTTCGGAGCGAGACGTTCATTGGCAATACCGGATTTGACGTGACAAACTCGGAGCTGATCGAATCGGAGGTTCGGTCACGTATCAAGTTTCGCCGTTGAAATGGATCGAGCGTCGGAATGCGCGCGAGCATTCTTGAAGTCGATGTTGCAAGCAATAGAGGAAACTCAGCGTAGGAGTTGACGTCAACGAGCCAATCGTCGAGAATGAGTTCGCCATCCGGCGAGTCTGAGATCGCCTGAAAAAGCTGTTCCTCTGCGCTTGAGGGTTCCACACTCGCATCGAGAACATCCTGCGCTCTTGCAAACGTAGGGAATATGAGGACGATTGCAGCAAGAAGGAGAACACTTCTTCTCACCATTGCCAACCGAATCCAAGAGTTAGTTGAGTATTGAGCGGCGAAGAGACTATGCCCGCGTCGAGAGCGATCCCATGATACTTGAGGCCAATGCCTCCAGTGATCACGCTTGGATCGGTCAACGCTCCGATACGAAGAACAAGATAATCCTCAAGCGAATACTCGGCAGCGAATTTTCCCCGCGTGTGATCGCCAATAGTCGTTCGTGCGGCAGCCGCGATTGAGATCTTGCTGCGCAACGGACTGATGACGAGCCCAAAATCGAAATCGCGTTTATACGACTCCAGACTACCATCGGCCACGATCAGATGCGCTCCGAGGAGATTCTGAGCTGCTACACCTATTCCGATTGTCGATGTAAGACTGAATTGAAGACCGGCATCGAGCAACAGACTGGAGATCGGTGGTGCGGCTTCGCCAAAGGAAAATGATCTGTAGCGCGCTCGCAACCCCGCGTTTGCACTTCGAGCGCTGCCCAATTGAAACGAGCGCTGCAACGAGAGCGCGATCGTTTGATCGGAGAACAAGTCGCCATATCCATAACGCACAAATCCGGCGCCCACCGTTGCGTCGATCACTTCGAGCTTCGTTGCAAGCGTAGCAGCGATCTGATTCGAATGATCGAGCCCCGCAATGTTGGGACTGAACAATCCTTCGATCGCAAAGGCATGAGCAGAATCGATTGGCGACGACGCAGGATTCGCATCGAGCGGGTTGCCATGATTGTATCCAACGACCGCGCCCGCCAGTGCTGACGAACGAACCGATCCAGCCTCCGGCCCGGATTGCGCCCGCAGCGAAACTGGGACGCACGAACAAACGATCAGCGAAATGACATAGAACCAAATGCGATACACGATCAGGACTTCAGCGTTAGTGAGAGTTGGAAGCTTGCGACGTTTCGACTATAAATATAAAACGAAAAAAGGGATGGCAACCAGCCATCCCCTTTTTTACGACTATGAAAAATTCAGTCAATGGTTAGTGCACCATCGTCTGAGTTGTAACGGCCCCGCTTGATGTGCTTGTATTGCCGCTTGTTGGCGAAGTTCCTTTGAGTGTGCGGTTGCGCGTCAGCTCTTTTTTGACGGCGCCCATATATTCGACGAGCGAAGCGATCTCTTCGTCGCCAAGCGGTCCTTTGTTCTTGATCGCGAATGCGGGCATGTTGGTGTGCGGCATTCCGTTGGCGATGATCTTCTGCCAATCCTTTGCCGTGTGCTTCATCATCGCGTCGCTCGAAAGCTCCGGACCCGGTTTTCCTTCGGCCTTGAGGCCGTGGCAGATTGCGCAATCCTGATCATAAAGTCTTGCGCCAAGTTCGCCCTTGCCTTTATCGACATGGCACTTTGCGCAATCGCCCTGGAAGACGCCGTCGAGATGCATCGCCATATTCTTATGCGCTGTCTTCGACTTTACGATACGTCCCGTGATGCGGATGACCTTCTCGGCCTGATCGTGCGAGTTGGAGGTGATCGTGATAAGCTTCACGATCGGGCCTTCACCCTTGTTGTTCGAATCGAACTTGACCTTAAGATGGGCAGTCCCGCCACCAGGGATCTTCTTGAAATCCATGATCGCTGCCGTGCATCCGCACGAAGGATGCGCATCGATGATCGTAAGCGTGTCGCCGCCTGTGTTATGGATCAGGAAGGTGTGCTCGACGATCGTGCCAAGCTCGATATCCTTGAAGTCATAGACTTCTTCGTCCATCTTGATCTGCGGTGGCTGACCGGTCGAAGAATCGACTTGAAGCATATTTGCTGCTCGAGCATCGTTGGTGTGCCGCATAGAAGTCGCGCAGAGGGCAACCATAAAAAGGAGAAACGCGAGCGGTATGAAATATTGAAACCGTGCTTTCATGACTGATAACTGTTAAGATCGTTGGGCGTCGAAGCTATCTTTTCCAACACTCACAAGATAGCGATATACGTAAAAAATCTGTTGACGATGAAAGGTTACACGAGCGGGGGTCAGAACATTACGGACGGAGCTCCTGCAACAGCTAAACTACATAGAATCGGGCGCTTTGGGTTCCGAAAGCGCCGATATTAAGAAAGGGTGGGCGCAAAATCGACCAAATAGAGCGGTTCGACGCTCGCAAAATCGGCGGCGGCGCCATGCGCTGTAAGTAAGAGCATCCGGCCCAAGAGCTCCTGCGAAGTCATGCTATCTTCGGTTCGCGCGTCTGTTAAGTCGATGTCGCTTCTCTTCAGGAGATCCACCGCCTTCGGATTTCCATTTCGCGCAATATAGGCGAGCGCCGGCTGATAGCCATCGGTCACCAGCCGTTGATCGTCCGCTAACGAAGCAAGTGCGAGCAGTTCATGTTTGACGATCGGAATGATCTGAGCGCTCCAAGCGCTGGCAAAGCCTTTTGCAAACGCGAGACCGATGCGAAGTCCGGTGAACGAGCCGGGTCCGATCACGATACCGATCCGTGCAACATCTTTCGCAGCAACTTCGAACTCTGCGAGAAGACCTGTGACTTCGAGTGCAAGCCGCGCATCGTGAATGCCACGCTCGTTGGCGGCTGCGGTGCGTTCTCGAAATGCGAGCAACGTTTCATCTTCCGATCCAAGACCGACAAGCAATCGCGCGCTCGACGTATCGATGAGCAGGATCATGCTGGAAGATTTGTGATCGTGATCGTTCGCACAGCTTCGGAGCTTGATGTGATTCGAATTTGGATTCGCGAATGCGGCAGAAATTTTTCAACACGCTTCGCCCATTCGATCACCGTGATCCCACTCTCGGGCATCAGATAATCCTCGACGCCTAACTCTATCAGTTCATCGGGGTTTTCGAAACGGTAGCAATCGAGATGAAAAAGAGTGATCGCTTCGCCAGTCGGCAGCGAACATGCGTATTCATTGACGAGCGCGTACGTAGGCGAAGTCAGCTCACGCGCTTCGATCGAGAGCGCTCGTGCGATGCCTTTCACGAAGTGCGTCTTGCCGGCGCCAAGTTCACCGTAGATCGCGACGACCAACCCGACGCATGCGTGTGCTCGCATGAATGACTCGCCGAGCGCGACAGTCTCCTCTTCCGAGTAACTCGTGAACGTTTCCTCACCCCGCATGAACTATCCCTTCGGCTGCATGGTGATCACCGGCAGGATCATTTCCTCCATCGAGATCCCGCCATGCTGGAAGGTGTCGCGATAGTGATTGAGGTATTTGTGATAGTCGGTCGGATAGACGAAATAGTAATCTTCTTTGGCGATGATGTAATTCGAAACCGCTCCACGATTGGGGAGTTTGTATTCTTCCGGTTTCCGGATCTGCATCGCCTGCTTATCCTCCGCTTTTACATTGCGGCCATATTTATAGCGCAAGCTGGTTGAGGTCTCGCGATCGCCGATGACCTTCGCGCCGCGCAGGCTCCTGATCGAGCCGTGATCGGTCGTGACAATGATCTTCACGTTCGGCTGCTTTGCAAGCGATCGAAACATTTCGAGCAGACTCGAATGCTGAAACCAGGAACGGGTCAGCGAACGATAGGCGCTTTCATCCGGCGCGATCTCTTTCAAGATCGGCGAATCCGAACGGTTATGCGCGAGCATATCGACGAAGTTGACGACGATTGCCGTAAGGTGATTGCGGGCATGCGTCACGATGTTCTGGGCAATGCCTGCACCATACTCGCGGTCGATGATCTTGATATATTTCAGATCGGTTCGAAGCTTGATCTTTTTTCGATCGAGCAGCCCCTGCAGCATTTCGCCTTCGTTCTTATTCTGCGAATGCTCATCGTCCTCGCCAATGGCAAACGTATTCGGAAATTGCTTTGCGAACTCGCTTGGAAATTGTCCAGAGAAGATCGCGTTGCGTGCGTAAGGCGTCGCGGTCGGCAGAATGCCGTAGTAATAATTTTTCGTGAAGGTAAAAAGATTTCGCAGTTCGTGCTCCATGATGAGCCACTGATCGAGCCGCATACAATCGATCACGAAATAAACGATGTGCTGCTTCGCCTCCGACGTTACTTCGGGCAGCACGAACTCCTGCGTGATGTCGGGCGAAAGCGCCGGGCGCTCGTCGGCGTTCGAACTAACGTAAACCGTGTTGACCCAGCTCTTGTAATTTCGCTCGATGAATTTTGCGAACTCCGAATTCATTTCGCGCTTCTGATCCTGCAGCGTTTGTTTAAGTCCGAGTCCGCCGCGCTCGTCGAGTTCTACTTCCCAGTTGACAAGTTTGATATAAAGCTGCGTCCAGTCCGCAGCATTTCGAGCGTTCATGATCTCGACGGACATGCGTGCGAACTCCTGCGTATAATCACGCGAGACTGCTTCATCGACGATCTGCTTGCCTTCCAAGAATTTCTTGACCGCCAGCAGGACCTGCGTTGGATTAACAGGCTTCGTCAGATAATCCGCGATCTTCTTGCCGATCGCCTGCTCCATCAAATCTTCTTCTTCGGACTTTGTGACCATGACCACAGGTGTCTGCGGCGCGTGCAGTTTGAGCCGCTCGAGGGTTCTGAGTCCACCCATTCCGGGCATCATCTCATCGAGAAATACGAGATCGATCGGTCCCGACTGCGCAAGCGCGATCGCATCCTCGCCGTTGTTCGCAGTTTGCACTTCGTAGCCACGCTGTTCGAGCAGCATGATATGCGGCCGAAGCAAGTCGATCTCATCATCGACCCAGAGAATTCTACCTTTGGACATGTTTCCTTTTCAAGTGATCACTGGCTTGTGAACGAGAGTTTTTAGTTCTTAGTGCTTAGTTCTTAGTTGGGGAAGGGAACAAGGGAACAGCGAACGGGGAACTGGGAACAGGTTGGGAAAAGAAGTTTAAAAAAAGCTCCCTTCTCCTATTTTGTTGCTTATGACGCAGTCATCAGAACAAAATGGGAGTTGGGGATGAGGGTGATGGGGACGACATCTCCACTGCGGCCCAACGATGCGCTGGTCTGGAGAGTTTTTAGTTCTTAGTGCTTAGTTCTTAGTTGGGGAAGGGAACAAGGGAACAGCGAACGGGGAACTGGGAACAGGTTGGGAAAAGAAGTTAAAAAAAAGCTCCCTTCTCCTATTTTGTTGCTTATGACGCAGTCATCAGAACAAAATGGGAGAAGGGTTGGGGATGAGGGCGCTCGGTCAGCGTAACATCACTTCAGATTGTATGAGATCAAAAACTTGTCCGATCCACCTGAGATGTTAGTACCTAACACCATCCCTGTCGTGGTGATGGTCTCATGCGTAACGAAACCGATGCTCGGCGCGTAGGATACACTTACAGTGCCCGGGACCGTGCCCGCAAGCGCAGAGACTGCCGAGATATTCATCTGTGCCTTTTGGACACTAAGCGAAGACTGCATTCCAATCTGCTGAGTACCGCTGCCCTCTCCAGCCATTGTGCCATTGACCGTAACAGAGTCAAGCACATATCCTTTCAGCGTCGGAATGTTCGATGAAGACTGCGAACTAACGGGGAACGTGATCCATTCGGAGCCCACGTAATATCCGCCCGCAGCAAAAGGTGCATAAACCGAAAGATCGCCGTTCGTCTCATAATGCTGCCAGATCGTATCCATTGGGCTGGTAAACTCATAAACGCCGCCCATCATCGTCGACTTGGTGGCATTCGTATCTACGAGTGTATAGGTTACCGTCGTTCCTGAGGCGGCCACATTGGATAGCGAATTATCCTTCGTGTACGAGCTATCGGTAAACGTACTCCCGACCTTGGGTCGGGTCGCGCCCGTGTTGTTATTGCCTGGGGGTGTGCTCGTCGAGCTGCTGCAACTTGAGCAGGCAACGATAAGCATCAGCAAGAATGGGAGCGTGAATAGACTCTTAGATCCAGTAGCAGATTTCATGATCGTAAAAAAATAATAAGAAAGCAACATGGCGTTAACTTCGACTTAACGAATCGACCGGCAAATATAGCACCCTGCTTTGAGCGTTCGCAATATTGTCTCAGAGGCACGGCCCGCGTTATTTCATCGCACGATGAATTGCCCAGCGTAAACGCGACTCGTCCCGATGAGTCGATAAACATACGTACTCGGCGCAAGTCCACTCGCGTTCAGCGTGATCTGACCATTCTTCTGGTTCTCGTAACTCGACATCATCAACCGTCCTGCCGCATCGTATACTTCAAGATGAAGCGGCCGGTGTTCATCGTTCGGAATCCGGATCGTCGTTGAACGCTCGAAGGGATTCGGAAAATTTACCAACAGATTCTTTTGCATGACCGAGGCCGACACGCTTTGACTGATCGGACGATCATAAGCGCCGATCGAAGGTACGAATCGAAGACGAAGCGCGCTGTCCAGCGGATGCTCGTACTGATAGACCGGAAGGTTGCTGCCCGTCGGTGCGGTGTTCGATGTTCCCTGCAGCTCCGGTGAACTTGGCGTCAGGTGATAATCGAAGGGCGCGGAGTTGCGAAATTTGAAGTATGCTGTGTCCGGTGCACTCGCGTTGAACGAGCTATCGGCGACGCCGGATAACACGACACCCGCACCTGCGAAAATATTGTTCGCGACCTTCGCCGGCGCTGCACCGTTTGCGATCGTGATGAAGGTCGTCGAGCCAAGTTCGGTGACCATCGTATTGTTGATCACAAAGAGTTCGGAGTCGGGATTTATCAGGCCTTCCTCGCCGTACCGTATAAGCTGGTGATTCTGGGCCTTGGGTCCCTTCATGATCGCGTTGCCCATCACCACCGACCGGCCGCCATTTGGAAGATCAATG
>JBBSDW010000003.1:0-53120 GCA_038240295.1 Kapaibacterium sp. (SeqCode) | reverse complement strand
GTGTTTCCTTTGTCCATCCGCTGCGACTCAATTTTCGAATGCCTCCAAATCTGTTGTGACCTATGAAAAATCACTCTTGGATTCTGCTGCGATTGTTGGATGGGCGATTGGTTTGTTTGCCGTTTTGAGCGTGCAATTGGACGTGTAACACAGGACGGTTGGCTTTCGCTAGCTGGAATCCAACTGACCGCGCTCTGCTCAATCCAACGGAAAGACAGTCAAGCGGCGCTTGACTCCACACGATTTATTTTTCGGTTGCCCCAATGTGTGCCGCTCCAAGCGTGATTGGGACCGGTCATCCTGAGCCCGGCGAAGGATCTTATGGTCGGTTTGGCTGGCTGTTGAAGTTCAATTGGGGTCGGGCTCGTGCTCGAAGTCATAAATCGATGCAGGCGAGAGGTAAGATTCTTCGCCGGGCTCAGAATGACCATATAAAAAGGAGGTGCTTGAAGTAGGCAGTTACGCATTTTTGAGATTCGAGGTCGGGTTGAAACCCGACCTACGTAGGTCGGAATTTATTCCGATCGCGATGGTGGCGCGGCGGATCGGTTCGTCTTTGGGATGGATCTTGAAGCCGAGGTCTTTCGCTTTTGAGGGATTCGAGGTCGGGTTGAAACCCGACCTACGTAAAAAAAAAATCGGCGTCGAAGACGCCGATTTCAAATTTACTCAGCACTCAGCACTCACTCGTGCACTACCTTGACTCGTGCCAGACCGAAGAGTCGGAATGCCTGGATGTAGAGCCAGCCCATATCGAACTCGAACCACTTTTTCGAGAACTTTGCGCTTGCCGGATATTTGTGGTGATTGTTGTGAAGCTCCTCGCCTGAGAGCAGCACGCCGAGCGGGATCAAATTGCGGCTTGCATCGCGAACTTTGAAGTTGCGGTAGCCGATGACGTGACCGAGTCCGTTGACGACACCCGCCGCCCAGAACGGTACCCAGAGTACATTGCCTAGCCATACGATCGGTCCGACCCAAAATCCAAAGATGAGCACATCGATGAGCAGAAGCATTACGAGGCCAAGCATCTTGTGAGGAATGAAAATTCGTCGTTCGATGAAATCGTTGGGGCAGCCCTTCGTGAACTTCTCCATCGTTTCTTCGTCCTGATAGGCGTTCCTATAATACTTGACGCCAAAAAAGAGGATCTGCGCCCAGCCATGAATGACCGGAGAATGCGGATCGTCCTCGGTTTCGCAGAATGCATGATGCTTTCTGTGCACCGCAACCCATTGACGTGTCGACATTCCGCTAAAGATCCACAACCACCAGCGCATCGCCCATTGGAGCGCAGGATGAAACTCGACCCCCTGATGCGACATCGAGCGGTGCATGAAGAGGGAGGTACACATGATCGTAAGGTGGCCGCAGACGACCACAAACAGGATCGGTCCCCACCAGGTAGTATAAAGAAAACTCATTGAAACGTATAAATTGGAACCTCGAAAAACCCGAATGCTCAGCGCAGCAACATTCGAGCAAGCGCCCGAAGATCGAGCGCTCACAAGTAGTGCGCGTAATACGAACATTCATGAAGAATAGTTTGGCAAATCTTGTTCGCAAGATCCACCATGATGCCAATGAGCCAAACATGGGCCAATCAGGGATGTGTGAGGATATGGGGAAGAGTGTTGAATTAAAGGGTTTGTACGATGAGTTTTATGTTGAAGCTGCCGTTCCAAGCGCTCGAAAGTCTGTTTGGACAGGCGAATGGTATGGATGTGGACATTGGTGTAGCAGTGCGCATCTTTTGATACGCATTCTTACTAGGCCACGAAGACCAGTACTTAATCAGGGAACAAAGACGGAAAAATATTGAGACGGTTTGACCGGACGATTCGAAATGCGAAGTGCTCGCGGCTCATCGGACATCCGGTAATGCAATGAAGATCGAGAGGCTGAATATGAAAGACCAACACGCAGGAATCACTCGCGCAACATTACGTCCGAAGGCAATACGCGGCATTGCTGCAGCGTTCTTCGCTTTAGCGATCTCGACGCTTGCCGTGACGTCCGCCAGCGCTCAATATTTTCAGCTGAAGCCGGTGGATGCGAAAAGCAGGATCGTCGAAGCGAACAATCTCGATAGCGTGATCTTCACGCCAATGACGCCATTCGTGCTTCCGAAAACGAACGACACCATTCAGCTTACTTATCATGAGCCGATGCCTGACTCGATCATGCCGAGAAGCGCGATCGTAGTTGGTGAAGTGACCGTTCAGGATCAGGATCCGACGGTGCTTGTTTCGAAGCTTGAGGAGTTCGCACGTAAGTCTGGTGCCGACTGGATCGTCTCGTTTGCCGAGCCACGCGTATTTCACGACAAAGCGGGGAACCGCTTGTTCAGAGGAACGGCACAGCTGCTTCGCATGCTCGACCCGACGTTCATTCAGCAGACCGACCTGCAGTACTCGTACTATGAAGAGAACAATCTTCAGAACTACGCTGCCGTCTCGAACTGGTACGATACATACGGCCGTCACATGGTCACGAAGATGGACGCGGTCGATCACTAAGTCCAACAAATTCCAATCGCTCTGATGCTCCTCATCCTTTGAGGAGCATCGCCGTTTTAAAGGCTCAAAACGGCAAGCATAAAAAAACTTTCGATTTTTTAAAGAACGCGAACCAATTCTTTCTTTGATTGTGTTAATTTCGCGTCGCGAAGAACGGCAGGTCCTTTCATCGGAATTGACCTTAGACATTGAAAACAGATTTTGCATCGTGTTAAGACGCGATGCAGCGGTACAAAGAACCGCCAATCACACGAGTTGCCTCTCCTTGACCAGGGAGGCATTATTGAACGAGAGGGGCGCTTCGGAGGTCTCGATGAGTTTCACAAAGGGAGGACCAATTTCTCTCACCACTCGCGATACGCCGAAGCGCTTTTTTTATCTCCCTGCCTAAAAAGCACAATGCACACATTGTGGGGCACGCTTTAGCTTGCCCCATCGACTGCCAAAAACAAGGAAAAACATCCGGATCAAAAACTCACTCGAGACTGCGAGTATTTTTGATCGCTAACGAGGACCCGCCAGCGTACCGACCGTCATTGAGATCAAGAGTATCTTTGGTTCGGTCGCGTCGATGTTGTGAAGCGTGAGGCGGGTGTGGGGTAAATCGTCGGTCGCTGTTTCTTTTTGTCCGAGAAATGCAGCGTAGTCCTGGGTGGGCGTTGCGGGAAGCGGAGGGACTCCGCCGCCATAATTGACTTCTTTATCGAGCACGAACTCGATCTCGTTAGCAAGCGTATCGATCACGGCGGAATCGCGAAGGTCGATCTCTTCTCGCAGGAAGTTTTTTGCAATATCGCGGAGGCCCATCCAGTCGGACTCAAGCGACGCCCGGTCGATCGAAAGTTCAAGACCTGTGACAACGCTATCTGCGCCGAGCGTTACCTGAAGTCCGAGCGTCTTTGCATAATGCTTAGACCACGGATGAAGCATAAGCTTGCCGCCTGAGAACGTTATTATCGAATCATACTTGAAAAAAAGCATGAAACCTTCGTGTCGGGTTTTGGACCAATGCTCGCCCAACCGCGCGTTCGCGGTGCTATGGCAAGAAAAAAGTGTGGCGCAGCCAACGGCGGCGCACAGGAATAATTTGACGAACGTTCGCTGTTGCATACTTGGCTAACGTTTGCCGCGAATGAGATAGCTCCCAATCCAGAAACAGACAATTATGGTGGAATGGCGATCTCAAATATTAAGCTGAAAAGTAAGGAGCTTTGCGGGGGCAATTGCGGTTATAGGGTCGCAATTTTTTAGGAGATGCGTTCGGAAAATTTTCGAAGGCGACCAAACCAACGCTCGTTGGGTACTACTTAGCGGATCGAACGCAACAGTCGATTGATCGCTAACGCAAGTATGCGAGAGCTGATTTGATACTACGATGGCAACGATTCAGTTAGCAGCAGAAAAGAGAGAGAAGCTCGGCGGTTCATCCGCAGAGGTACTTCGCCGGCAGGGCCGCGTCCCGGGTGTTATTTATGGTCACGGTGAGCCAGCGATTCCCTTTCACGTCAAGGAGCTTGCGCTTCGGCCGCTCATTTACACGCAGGAAACGCACACGATCAGCCTTACGATCGATGGCAAATCGACCTCCTGCATTCTTCGTGAGGTGCAGTTCAATCCGGTGACCGATCGCGTGCGCCACATCGATCTTGTCGCGCTCCATGCGGGCGAAAAGATCAAGGTTGACGTTCCGGTTGTTATTTCGGGCACGGCGATCGGAGTTCGCGATGGCGGAATCATCGACACCGTTATTCACAAGCTTCAAGTCGAATGTTTACCGGACGATATTCCGGAACATATCGATGTCGATATCAAAGATCTCAAGATTGGTCACTCGATCCACGTCAAAGATCTTGCGGAGCATCCGACCTATACGATCATGGGCGAGCCAAGCGCGGTCATCGTCGCGTGTGTTCCGCCGAAGCAGGCAGCGGATGATACTGCCGCAGCACCGGCGATCACCGAACCTGAGCAGATTCAGGCGAAGGGTAAGAAGGAAGAGGAAGCCTGATCATCAGGTTTTCACTTTCGTGGTAGTTTTACAGACTCGTATTCACTTCGGTGGATACGAGTTTTTTTAGCAGCTAATTCGTGAAGATCCATGAAGATCATCGTTGGTCTCGGAAATGTCGGCAGGGAATACGAAGGTACGCGGCACAATATCGGCTTCGATGCTGTCGATCGTGTCGAGCCGAGGCTTTCGCGTTCGACAGGATGGAAAGCGGGCAAGGGTGATTTTTATTTCGCCAAAGGCGCCTGGCGCGATGAGGATGTGGTGCTCGTGAAGCCGACGACATTTATGAATCTTTCAGGTCGCGCCGTTCGGCAGGTGATGCAGTTTTACAAAACCGAAGTCAGCGACTTGCTTATTATATGCGATGACATCGCGATCCCGCTGGGTGCGTTGCGATTGCGGCTGACAGGTTCGGACGGAGGTCACAACGGACTAACCTCGATCATCTACGAACTGGCTACAAAAGATTTCGTGCGTTTGCGTTTAGGCGTAGGCTCCGATTTTCGGCGCGGTGAACAGGTCCGATATGTACTCGGAAGATTTGGTCCGAACGATCAAACATTCTTAAGCGAGATGCTTCAGCGAAGCGAAGAAGCCTGCTTCGCCGTCATCGATCAGGGCGCAGAGAAGGCAATGAATGTAGTGAATTACACGCCCAAGTAGCGCGAACGGCGCGAATATGCCCGCAGCGTCAGCAGCACTCGCGTTTGTACTTGTTGCGGAACGCGGGGTTGAGGCTGGCTGTTTTCCACGCTCCTGTAAATAATTTAGTGCTGATCGAAGTTATTTGAGAAGCGCTCATTTCAATGCCCGGATGGTGAAATTGGTAGACACGCTGTCTTCAGGAGGCAGTGGTCGTGAGGCCATGCGAGTTCGAGTCTCGCTTCGGGCACAAGGTTTCGTTTTACGTTCTCCACGGGCGATCTCCATTCGCCTGGCGACATCCGTTAGCGCAATTGGCTAATCTCTCCGCGCAAGCTTCGGGCGATGAGTCGCGCCAGTCAGGCTCGAAGCAGCAGCAGGACAGCGCGAGCAAGCTTCGCATTACCTGGACCTCGATCCTTCTTACGCTCGTCCTGATCGCAGCCAAACTCGCTGTTGGGCTTTCGACAAATTCCCTTTCGATCATTTCGCAGGCTTCGGACTCGGGTCTCGATCTTGTTGCACTTTTGATCACATTGTTCGCCGTGCGCATCAGCGCGATTCCTCCGGACGAAGATCATCTCTATGGTCATGGCAAATTCGAGAATCTCTCTGCGCTGCTCCAGAGCCTGTTGCTGCTTATGATCACTGCGTTCATCGCCTACGAAGCGATCCACCGTTTGCTCTCGACCGAGCTGCATCCCGTCATCGTCAACGCCTGGAGCTTCGCGGTTCTTGCCGGCTCCATGTCGATCGATCTCTGGCGGACGCGAATATTAAAAAAGGCGAGCAAGGAGCATCACTCGCAGGCGCTCGAAGCAAGCGCGCTGAATTTCATGACCGATCTTTTTAGCGGTGGCGTGGTCATCGTTGGCTTGTTGCTCGTAAAGTTTACCGCATGGGTCAATGGCGATGCATGGGCTGCGGTAGCGGTGTCGATGTTTGTTGCATATCTCAGCATCCGGCTTGGCAAACGTGCGATCGATGGGCTGACCGATCGATTCGTCGAATCAACGGAATATCAGCAATTGAAGCTCGCGATCGAAACGACCTCCGGCGTCGAAGGGGTAAGACGGTTGCGCCTTCGGCAGGCCGGACCTTATTATTTCATCGACATCGCGCTCGACATCAATCGAACCTTGCCGTTTTCGGCGATCGAACGCATCCTCAATGAAGTCGAACGCCGCGTTCATAAAACATTCGAGGATTCCGATGTAACGATCCACTGGTATCCGGTAAAGACACTTCGTGAGTCACCGTTCGAAACGCTAAAGCTCGCCGCTGCGGAATATGGACTCGCGCCGCACAACGTCGAGATGACGCATAACGAAGTCGGCGAAACGCTGCTCGATTATCATCTTGAATTTCCGCCGCGCACCGAATTAAAACGCGCAGCGCAACTTGGCCGATTGGTCGAGGAGGCTGTTCGCGAACAGTTACCGCAGATCAGCCGGGTAACGACGCATCTGGAGGAAGAGCGATCCGACATTGCCCCAACGACGGTCCGCGATGTGACGAGCCGTCGATCGGATATGACGGAGGGGATCGCATACATTGCGAAAACAGTGAACCGTTCGGTCCGATCGGTACGCGACATCGAGATCATGCAATCGCTTCTCTCGAGTGAACTCAAACTTGTGCTCACGCTCGAACTTGCCGAGAATGTTTCGCTCGCCGAAGCGCATGACGTTGCGACGCATGTAGAGGATGAAGTTCGAAAGCGTTATCCCGAACTGGGGAGGATCGTCGTGCAAGTATCGCCGCTGGCTTGACGGTCGGGCGCATTGCGAGGAAGACCATAGATGTTTCAGGTCATTGCGAGGGGGCACCAGCCGACGAAGCAATCTCCATGTGCGGGGTATTCAGTGATCGCATTTTTCCCCGCTCCTGGAGATTGCTTCGTCGGTTGATTCGCTGCGCGAATCAACCCTCCTCGCAATGACGGCGTCGGAGAGAATGGGTGCGGCGATGACTCGCTGGGACTAATTCGCTTTTGGTATTAGCGGAGCAGTTTGAAGGCGTCGTCGATGCGGTTTAGATTTAGCCGGAATGGCTCACCCGATATTTCGTGACAATAAAGCAGTGTGTTCGAGACGAGATCGTTGAGCGATGTCGAGAGATCGTAGCGTGCACCAGAAAGCATGGTGCAGATCTCCTCGGGGTAGAAATAAAGATACTCGTAGTGCTCCTCCTCCGAGCGCTCGTAGCAGTTCTTGTTCAGGAAACTGAATGCGACGGCTTCCTTTGCGTAGCGGATCGAACGATCGAGCATTCGAAGGAGCGATGAAAGTCTGTCACGCTCGGGAAAAATAAAACGGAGACAGGGCGCCACGCCAAAGAGCGTGATCACATCGAAGGTCTCTTCGAATTCGTACTTGAAAAAATCATCGGCAATGGCTTCGACGTTCGGATATTTTTCACGAACGAGTTTGATCTGTTCTTCGGCGATATCGATCGCGGTGATCTTTGCGGGTACAATATTTTTCGCAGCGAGAAATTCAAAGAAGAGTCCGTTGCCGGAGCCGACATCGAGGAGGTTCTTCCCGTTGAGATCGACATGCTTTATAACAAAATCGAACTGTGCATACATCTGCTCCGGATCGGCCCAATCGTTCGCGTCGTAATTTCCTTTCGCTTCGATCGCGCTTTCGTTGTAGTAATCGGAAAGCGCTTCTGACGAGAGCTTGCGCCCGGGCACGAGATACCTACCGACCGGGTGCGTGTTCGCCTGAACCTTCGCATGCCCGTTGGAAAGACCGTTTAAAACTGGTGTAGATCCGTTCGTTTCGCTCATCGAGAAATTGGTTGCAAGCCGCGCTCAACAAGCCGCTCACGGTCTCCGTTCGGGATGGCCGCGATGATGCGCGCCTGGCCGCAGTGAATGAACATATATCTTCGGCCATCGGTTAAATCGCCTGCGAATTTTGATCACGCACTTTTACCACCGAGCTTTAGAACGACGTGCGCGCACACTCTTTCATGTTTTTTGTCGTGTTCACTTCGGCCTCGTTGTTGTCGGCCGGCGGCTGCAACAAGGGTCTTGAACCACCGCCAGCGTCGCAGGTAGCGAGTATTTCGGGCCGCGTACATTTTGTTTCACCCTGGCCTGCAAAGGCTTCGGTTCACGTTCTCGAACTTGTCCTCGTGCAGCCTGCTGCGCCCTTTGCCGATTCGACGCTGATCAAGGGTCTCAACACAACTGTCATCCCGCTTGCGTCGCTTAATTATCTTTCGGGTGATACCAACTATAGCTATTCGGGCATCAAGCCAGGGACCTATAACTATCTCGGTGTGGCGCAGCTCTTCGATACGAATGTCTATCGTGATTGGCGCGTCGTAGGGTTCTCGCATGATGCTCGCGATTCGGCGATCGGCTATACGATCCATGCGGGCGATGCGATCACGAACGCCGATGTCTATGTAAATTTCGATTCTCTGCCACGTTCGCCCTTCACCAAATGAGGTATTTTAGATGCGCGCTCATAGCGATCGCGATGTTCTTATTCGCGAGTTCACCCATCCTTGCACAAATTCGCGGAGTTGTCACCGACGCAACTGACAATACACCAATCGCAGGTGCGCGTGTAACTCTGCGATCCGCCGATGGAAACACTTCGCGCCAGACGCATGCGAACGGAGAATTCTCCTTCGAAACCACAAATCAGCCGAAGGATGTAACGCTGCATGCGTATGGCTATCGCGACACGATTATCGCAGCGGATCAATTCACCACCTCGGGCGAGCCGCTTCCGATCAAACTTGAACTCAACATCGCGCTGCACTTTGATGTCACGGTGACAGCGCAAAAAAAGCTCGAAGCGATTCAGGACGTACCCGTCTCGGTCAGCACGGTCAGAGCACCAGAGATCGAAAGCCGCGCACCCTCCGGTCTTGATAATGTCTTGCGCTATATTCCAGGCGTCTCGGTGACCGAATCGGAAGTGAACATTCGCGGCTCGAGTGGTTATGCTCGTTCGATCGGCTCGCGTGTACTGTTGTTGATGGACGGTATGCCATTTCTTTCGGCCGATAACGGCGATGTGAAGTTCGATGCCTTGCCGCTCTTCGATGTCGAGCGAGTGGAGGTGGTCAAAGGTGCCGGCTCCGCGCTTTATGGATCGAGCGCGCTTGGCGGGGTCATCAATGTGATCACTCGGAGACCAGCATCAGGGACGCACGTTGCGATCATGAGTACTGCGGGTGAATATGATCAGCCGTCGTATGATTCGTGGCGTGTGCCGGGGCTCGGAAGAAGATTTCTCGATGGCGATATTGGAGTGTCTTCATCGGCGGGTGATAATGCTGCACTCCTAAGCGCTGGCTTCAAGCGCAACGAAGGCTACCGGCTTGGCGATGATTATTACCGGCTGCATGCTTTCGGTAAGTTCACGCATCGGCTCAATGAATCTTCGAGTTTGACATTTTCGGGTCTGGTTGCCAACGAAGATCATGGCGGATGGCTGTACTGGAAAAGTCTTGCGCAGCCGCTTGAACCTTCCGATTCGCTTTCGGCGATCAACGGGCGTATTCATTCGCTCAAAGCAAATGCATTCGGCAAATACACGGCGACGATCGGCAACGAGATTCTGGCCGATGTCAACGTTAATTTGATTCACACCAAGTTTACAACCGACCCAACGCTGCCCGGTGGTCCGGATGGCAATCATTCAACGGCCGACGCACTTAACTTCGAAACCGACATCAGCCTTCCGCTGACGGTTGCGTGGTATCTCACCTCCGGTGTCACGGCATCGTATCAAACAGTCGCTTCGGACCTTTTCCAGAATCATCATGGCGTGCTGCTTGGGTTGTTCACGCAGTCCGAAATTAAGCCGATCGACTTTCTAACGATCACCGCCGGCGCACGTGTCGATCATATTCAATACGACCAGCTTACAAGCGATGGGCAGATCTCGCCGAAGCTCGGCATCAGCTATCAGCTTACTCCGGAGTGGACGCTCAGGACTTCGTATGGGTATGGCTTTCGCGCTCCGACGATCGGGGAGCGATTCACTTCGAGCGTTATCAGCGGCTTTACCGTTCGGCCGAATCTCGATTTGAAATCGGAGCGAAGCAATTCGTGGGAGTTCGGCAGCGATGTTTCGATGGAACACTGGAAGCTCGACGCCGCTGTTTTTTATTCGACGTTCGATCAACTCATCGAGCCGACGTTTGTCAGTTCGCAAGGCTCACCGTTCGTGCAGTTCGAAAATGTGACGAAAGCGGAGATCTTCGGACATGAAGAAGAGATCGAGTATTACCCGTTTGCAGATCAATCGACGATGTTTCGATTGGGCTATACTTACGTCTATCCGCACGATCTGACTTCGGGTGAGATCCTTAAATTTCGTCCGCGTCATCTCTTGCAGGCGCACGCGGAGACTGGCTTTCACGGATTTTCCATCGGCTCCGATTTCCGCTATATCAGCAGCTACGAAACATACGACACCACACTTGCGATACAATTCGTGAAGGATGGCGATCAGCGCGTGCCGATCTATGTGCTCGATGCCCGCGTCGGATACACGTTCAACGCGAGCGAAGGCTGGCCCGTCGAGCTCACCTTCCAGATCTCGAACCTGCTCAATTATTACTACGTTGAGATCGTCGGCAACATGGCGCCCACACGAAGTTTCTCCTTACAACTCCAGACGCATTTCTAATCTGCACTGAATGATCGACACACACTGCCACTTACAAACCGATGCCTACGATGCCGACCGAGCGCAAGTGCTTGAGGATTCGAGGGCAGCGGGTGTAGAGGCCTTCGTTGTGCCGGCGATTGATCATGCGAGTTTTGCACCCACTCTAAAAATCGCGAGCGAGCACCCCGATGTTTTTTGCGCACTGGGGATCCATCCGCATAGCGCGACGGAATGGTCGAGCCTGATCCGCAATGAGATGCTTGAATCGGCAAAAGCGAACGCGAAACTCGTTGCGATCGGTGAGATCGGTCTGGACTATCATTACGATTTCTGTCCGCGCGAAACACAGCAGCGGGCATTTTCAGAACAGATCGAACTTGCGATCGAACTTGCGAAACCGATCGTGATCCATACGAGGGAGTCGGATGAAGACGTGCTTCGGATCGTTCGATCGTATTATGGTACGCTAACCGAGAGTGCGACGAAAGGGCAGTTCCACTGCTTTTCGGGAACAGTCGATACGCTGCGTCAAGCGATCGAACTTGGATTTTATGTGAGCTTTACTGGAAATATAACGTTCAAGAAGAGCACATTGGAGGAAGTTGTCAAAGAGGCGCCGATCGAACGGATCATGCTCGAAACCGATTCGCCTTACATGACGCCTGTCCCCGATCGCGGAAAACGGAACACGCCGGCATCTCTCGTGCGTGTGGCTCAAAAAATTGCTGATATCAAAGGAATGGAAGTTACCGAAGTAATGAAGCAGACGACTCTAAATGCGAAACGACTCTTTCGTTTGGTGAGCCTATTACTTCTCCTCTTGCCCTTCATTGTTTCCTCCAACGCTTTTGCACAGGCTCCAGGGCCCATCGGAAACAAGCCACCGGACTCGGTAATGACCGACGAACGCCGAAAAATGGAAGACGCGGTTCGCAAGCAGCGTGAAGAATTGCAGAAAGAGGAAGCGCTCCATCGTCAGGATTCGATCAAGCAGGCGCAGGATCAGCAGAACGAAGCGATTCGGCTTGCACTGGATCAGATGCACCAGGATTCGGTGTAGGCAGCCGAAAAGCTGGCGGCCGATGAGCGCGCCCGTCAAAAAGCGATGACGCCCATCGCATGGAAGGCCATCGGCGCCGGCGGAGGAATTGGCATCGGCAACATGTCGATCTCCCAGCAAAAAACAAGTATTACTCCCACATCGGTGCTCGCAACATCGCTGCAGTTCGGTACCCAGATCAGCCGCGTACTTGATTTTCAATTGAGCTTCGCGCGGATGAAGATCAGCGACGACCTGACCGGCGATCACTTGTACAACGCGGGAATCGGATTCCCTTCGGGCTTCCTTCCTGGAAATATCAAGCTTCGCGGCGGCGATAATATTCCCGTCTACGAAGAACTCGCGATCTCGTGGTATTCGCTCGATCTCCGATTTGTGATCACGCCGCGCAACGCGTTCAAATTCTACGCTGGCATTGGCTACACGCACATGAAGATGGCGAGCCTGCAAAATTATCACGCCGTCGATTCGATCCCAGGAATGAGCGATACTGCGACGACGATCAATCCGGCGCTGAGTACCTATAGCAACAGTTTCAGTCGAGGCGGGATCAAATTGCTATTCGGCATTCGCGAGGATTTCGAAATTGGAAGTCAATTTATACTGACGCCGTTCGCAGAGATCTCCGCCACTGGCGCGTTTTCCGGTGCTCAGCAAGGGCCTACGTTCGTCTACAGAACAGATGCTCAGCAGATCACGATGACGCATCTTAATGTTGGCTTCAATCTGTATTTCGGCTGGTTCGGCGTTGAACGTTATCCGCCCTGATCCTCCTACGATAACGTATGATCGAGCCAGTTGTAAATCCCGCAGATCGTCCTTCACAAAAGAAGGCGCTTGAAGCAAAAGAGCTGCATCCCGGCTCGTTTCGGACTTCGCGTGCCCGCTCGGCCGATCCCGTCACCGGTGATATTTTTTACGCAGACAAACTCAACGAGCTTCTGGCGGCCTGCCGCAAAAATCTTCGATCGCTCGACGAAGAGCTTGTCATGAAAGCCTTCCGCATCTGCTACGATGCGCATAAGAACGATCGCCGTGCTTCGGGCGAACCCTACTTCATTCATCCCTTCGAGGTTTCGATGATCGTCGCGCAGGAAGTCCCGCTCGATGATATCTCGATCGTTGCAGCGCTCCTGCACGATGTCGTTGAAGATACCGACTACAACATAAACGAGATCCGCGAGGAATTCGGACCGGAGATTGCCGAGATCGTCGACGGCGCGACGAAGATCACCGATATTTTCAAATCGCGCGAGATCACGCAAGCCGAGAGTTACCGAAAGTTATTGCTTTCGATGGTCGATGACGTCCGAGTCATGCTCGTAAAGTTTGCCGACCGCTTGCACAACATGCGAACGATCGAGTATCTTTCTCCGGAGCGGCAGCTTCGAATGGCGAAGGAGACGCTCGATATCTATGCGCCATTCGCGCATCGGTTTGGCCTTGGCCGGATCAAGTGGGAAATGGAGGATCTCGCGTTCAAAGTGCTGAACCGCGATGCCTTTAATGAGATCAAGCGTGCGCTATCTGAAAAACGGATCGAGCGCGAGACCTATGTTTCAACGTTTGTCGAGCCGATCTCGGACGCACTGAAACACGAAGGCATCAAATTCGAAATCGTCGGCCGACCCAAGCATCTTTTTTCGATCTATAATAAAATGATGCGCCTCGGCAAGGCGCTCGATGAAGTCTACGATCTGTTCGCCGTTCGGATCATTCTCGATACGACGAACGACAACGATTGCTTTGCCGTCTTCGGGCTTGTTTCTTCGATCTACACGCCGGTACCCGAGCGCTTCAAGAATTATATTTCCGTCCCGAAAAAGAACGGCTATCAGTCGATTCACACGACGGTCATCGGGCCGGGCGGCAGGATGGTCGAAGTGCAGATCCGCACGCGGGCCATGCATGACATCGCCGAAAAGGGAGTCGCGGCACACTGGAAATATAAAGAGCGCATTTCGCGTGCGGATCCCGATCTGGAAGAATGGGTAAGCTGGGTGCGCGATGTCTTCGAACAGCATGGCGACGATGCGCCCTCGGCGCTGCTCGAAAGTTTCAAGCTCAATCTTTATCAGGACGAGATCTACGTGTTTACGCCGAAAGGTGAACTCCGGATCTTGCCGAAGGGGGCTACCGCTGTTGATTTTGCCTTCGAGATCCACACGCAGGTGGGGCTTCGCACGATCGGTGCGAAAGTAAACGGCCGCATTGTTCCGCTGCATACAAAACTTTCGAGCGGAGATCAGGTCGAGATCATCACGAGCAAGAATCAATCGCCGAATGCCGACTGGGAGCAATTCGTAGCGACGCACAAGGCGCGGCAGCATATCCGTAAATTCCTCAACGAAGAGCAGCGGGGCAAAGTGCAGGAAGGGCGCGAGCTGTTTCAAAAGCGCCTTGTGAAGGCCAAGCTTCATATCAATGAGGATACCCTGCTAAGATTCGCGGCGACGACGTCATACGGATCGACCTCGAAACTCTATCAGGCGATAGCGATGAATGAAGCCGACGCCGAAGAATATTTCAAGCGGCTTCGAGAATGGGTTCGCCCAGGCAGTGCGACCGATCGACGCGAGGAGCCAGCACTACCGCCAAAGGAAGTCCCATTCCTGAAGGAATCGCGAACGAACACCGGCATTCTTATTCAGGGCCGCAAGGATAACCTGCTCTATAGTTATGCGAAGTGCTGCAACCCGGTGCCGGGCGACGAAGTCGTGGGCGTGGTCACGATCGGGCATGGCGTAAAGATCCACCGCGCGAATTGTAAGAACATCGAAAAGATGCACACCGATAATCGCGAAGAGCGCCTGATCGACGTTGCATGGCCAAGCTCCGACGATGGCGCAGATTATCTCGTCGGCATTCGCGTCTTTGGCGAAGACAGACCGGGAATGCTCTCCGATCTCACACACGTGATCTCGACCTATAACAATACGAATATTCGCTCGGTCAACATCGACTCGCGCGATGCGATGTTCGATGGTAAGATCACCGTCTTTGTCAAGAATACGTATCATCTTTCGCGGCTTGTCGAGAAACTCAGGAAGGTGCGCGGAGTCACAAATGTGGAGCGCTACGAAGAGTGAGCGGTGAATTGAAAGAACGCTATCGCGTGCTCGCACTCGATTTCGGCACCGTCCGGATCGGTGTTGCTATCTCCGACGAAATGCGGATGCTCGCGAGCGCCCGTGGGACGATCAAGAACGACGGACAGGTGCTTCCGACCATTCTTGCAGCGATCAAGAAAGAAGACGCGAAAGTTGTCCTGCTCGGACTTCCGATCGGGCTTTCGTCGCAGGAGACCGCGATGACGCGTGAGGTACGAAAGTTTGGGGACCGTCTTAAGAAAAAACTTGAAGCGCTCGGAATTGCATTCGAATATCGTGACGAGCGCCTGACCTCTGTTATGGCGAACGCCAACATCGCAATGAGCGAGCTTCCGAAAATGAAGCGGCAGCAAAAAGGGCTTCGCGACGAAGAAGCTGCTCGGATATTGCTTCAGGATTATCTCGACCATCCGATCGCGTGATCGACCTGCTCAATAAAGCGTGGATACTTGTCGTGCTCTGCGCGACGGTTGGCTTCGTCATATCGCTTTATATGACGCTGGGGTTTTATCGAGTTGAGCCGTACTTTCGTTGGTTGGGCCGGATCATGCCTACTTCGTGCAGGATGGGGGAGGGCGATTGCATCTCGGTGCTCGATCATCCAGCCGCTCACATTCTCGGACTTCCGAACGCACTCTATGGCGCCATCTATTATCTTGTCGTGTTGCTTGCGATAGCGACCCATAGCACGATCCTGCTTTACGCGTGCAGGTGGGCAAGTGTGCTCACACTCATCATGAGCGCATTTCTGGTTTATATGCTGACACGCAGAATGAAGCGTCGATGCATTCTTTGCTTCGCAGGGCATTTTATCAACGTCATGCTCGCCGTGCTGCTCTGGAATGTACCAGACTTTGACGCAGCCTATTAGCCGGCCTGAATTTTTTGAAGCATCGCTGTGATGCCCGTCCAGAGCGCGATGCGGACAAGCCAGGTGACGAACACGACAGCGTATCCGGCCATCGCCTGTCGGCGAACGAGGGAGGCATAAGCGATGCTAAAGACGATCAGATCCCAGATCTTAAAAACGTTGAACTGCATTGCGAATGCAAACAGCGGTTTTTGCGGAGCGCCCGATACGAATGCCGCAGGGCTGATCGTCATCGCGCCATCGCCGGTAATTGCCTGCAGCACGAGTTGCAGGACATCGCCGACGCCGGTGATCACGAGTGTGATCGAAGCCGCCGCGAGGATCATTGTGAAGGTGACGTGATCGGCTTTAAAGACGATCTTCGCGAGAAGAAAAAAGACGAGGCTCGAAAAAAGCGGAGCGCTGAGCACGAGTCCAAGACCGAGTGCAAAGCCCCAGACCGCCGATTTATTGGGATTCGCTGTGTCTTCGGCTGCTTTTTTCTTGAACATCGTCCGCTGATCGGAATTCAGGTTCTTGTTCTCGGACATCTGCGTGAAGTTTTGCACGCGCATCGTGTGCTCTTCTTCGGCAGCGTTCGTTGTGTAATATCGGAGCGCGAAGGATGTTGCTGTTAGCAGCATTGCGACAAGCAGCGGCACGATCCATGTCGACGCGCTTTTGGAAAGTTCGATGCCCTGCATCGCTTCGCGAGGCGAAGTAAAGACGCTCATCATCCGATCGAGCGTCGACTCATCGGAGGGGATCGCAGTAAAAAATTGCGGGTCGGTCGCCGGAGTCGAAAGGTCGGGCAAGAAGCTATTCAGATCGTCCATAACGGGGCTAAGATTTACTTCCACTCAAATGAGACAGTTCAAAATTAGCTCTTTAAATTGAGGAGGCCTTAAATCCAGCATAGTGCGCGCGACTTGTATCTATCGGTTCGCCGCTGTGTTATTCAAGTGTGAACTCACACATCGAGCAGCTTCGATTGAAAATGATTGCATCGGTCGTCCTCATCGCTATCCTGCGCACGCCGTCGTGTGCGCAGGAGCGAGCTTCTTTGGTCACGGGATCAACTCAGTGGCATGTGCAGTCGCACCCCTCGCCGAACGTTCTCGGGCCAGGTCCGACTGGGGCGGTTTTCATCGTCCCGCTCGCGTCGTTTGGAGTGTCGCTTCCATCGGGTGCGCTCTCCGGAGTTACCTCGAAGCCAGCTTTTGCGTATTCGCTTGGGATCGTGGCAGCATTTTACCTCGCGAAACCTGACGCCCATTCGCAGGTTTTGGCGCCTGTCGTTGGCCTCTCGTTCGAATCTCGCGCCGCGATCTATGCAGGATCCAACGACTTTGGGTCGTCCCTGCGAGCGAACTACCTCGCGGTAATCCAGCGATTCAGCTCTACCATTTTTTTACGTTCGGCCTTAATCTGGGATTGCCGGTCATCGCAACAACCACGACATCACTCGACCGAAATCGGGATGTTGTTACCTCGATCGATCATTCAAAACTAAATTCGTTGATCGAAGCGCGGCTGCTCATCGCCTATCCGCTCACACACTCACATAATAATGAGCGAAGTGCTCTGGCATTTATTTCGATGACCTACCCACTCAACTCGCTGATACAAGGCAATCTGGAGTTGAATGATGGATCAGGACACGTTCGCGGAGGCGCGATGAATGTTCGTTTGCCGACTATCCAACTCTGAGTTACACTCGCGTTCGCCTTTAGGCGGTATCCTGAGCAACCCTATTTACCAAACCGCGAAACTGGAGCTCGATGAAAATTCGGTTCCTGAAAATAGTTATCGTCGCGATTCTACTCATTCCCGAATGTTGTTTGAGTCAGCAATTAATGCCGCCGAGCAATGAGGACGAGGCTGGCTGGGTTGCGCTATCGATCTCGATTTTGTTGGGACCGACGCTTATTGGTGGGAAATTGCCACGATCGGATTTAATCTCGGAATTCCTGTCTCGGCAAGGTCGAGCGAACAATCTTCGGCACACACACGCATCGTAACGCATCTCGATCGCTCGCTATTAAACATTCTGATTGAGCCAAAAGTCATGCTTGCAATTCCGCTCGCATGGTATCATCAATCGAGAGAAGCGATCATTGGCTGGATCTCGTTTGCGTATCCTCTGAGTAACGTGATGAGTAACGATTTTGGAATCGAAGGTGGATCGATCGGTCCGTTCCGCCTGATCGAGATCGCCGCCGGAGTTGGGTTTTCGTTTGATATCATGCCAAGCCAGCGAGGTGCGATCGGTTCAGGGATGTCACCGTCCTGCTACAGTCGTTGTGTGACACGCGATGCAACTGCATCGCACTAAAGCAGGGCTCAAAACCGTTTACACGCATCGCAACAAACTGAATCTCATGGATCAATTCAAAAACTTTATCGCAGGTGAGTGGTGTGGGTCTTCCGACGAGGCCACGTTTGAAAATCGTAATCCGGCGAACTGGGCCGAGGTCGTTGGAGTCTTTCCTCACTCGACGGTCGATGACGTCGACCGTGCAGCGCGGGCTGCGGAAGCTGCATTCAGATCTTGGCGGCTCGTCCCTGGGCCAACTCGTGGAGAGATCATTCGCAAAGCCGGTGAGATCATGCTTCGCCGCAAAGACGAGATTGCGCGCCTCATGACGCGCGAAATGGGCAAGACCTTCACCGAAACAAAAGGAGATGTTCAGGAAGGCATTGACACTGCCTTCTATTGTGCTTCCGAAGGCCGTCGAATGTTTGGGCAGAACACCCCGAGCGAGCTTCCGGATAAACTCAATCTCTCCTTTCGCGCCCCCATTGGTGTGTGCGGCCTCATCACGCCGTGGAATTTCCCGATGGCAATCCCAACCTGGAATATTTTCCCCGGACTCGTCGCCGGAAACACGTTCGTATTCAAACCTGCAGAGGATACGCCTGCGACAGCAAACATGCTGCTTGAAATTCTGATCGAAGCTGGACTTCCTTCCGGTGTTCTCAACATCGTGCACGGTGCGGGCTCTGTTGTCGGGGCGGCGATCACCGAGCATCCGATCATTCGAGCGATCAGTTTTACAGGTTCAACCGCGACTGGAAAGATCGTCGCTCAAAAGTGCGGCGAATCAACCAAGAATCTTTGCCTTGAAATGGGCGGCAAGAATGCGCAGATCGTGATGGCCGATGCGAATCTCGAACTTGCGATCGAAGGCGTGCTCTGGGGCGCGTTCGGCACTACCGGTCAGCGTTGCACTGCAACATCGCGGTTGATCCTGCACGAAGCCATTCACGATCAGTTTATCGACAGGTTGATCAAGCAAGCGAGTAAGCTGATCCTCGGGGATGGACTGAACGAACGGACGCAAGTTGGGCCGATCATCAATGAAAAACAGCGAAAGAATATCGAGAAGTATGTCGCGATCGGCAAAGAAGAAGGAGCGAGGTGTGTGCTCGGTGGAAATATTCCGAAAGGCGCGGATCTGAAAAACGGCTGGTTTTTCGAGCCGACGATCTTCACGGATGTAACCGCAGATATGCGCATTGCGACCGAAGAGATTTTTGGCCCCGTGCTATCGGTCTTGAAATGCAAATCGCTCGAAGATGGGGTTGCGATCAATAATTCGGTTCAGTACGGACTTTCCTCGAGCATCTACACGCAGGATATCAACGCCGCCCTTCGCGCGGTTCGTGATATCGAGGCAGGGATCACCTACGTCAACGCGGCAACGATCGGAGCGGAAGCTCACATGCCGTTCGGGGGAGTTAAAGCTACCGGCAACGGTCACCGCGAAGGCGGCTGGACGGTCTTCGATTTTTACACCGAATGGAGAGCCGTCTATATCGACTACTCCAGCAAGCTCCAGCGCGCGCAGATCGATAACGAGTAGCACCGATCTTTTTACGCAACGGCAAGCGAGCAGCTTAACGATTTTAATTCGTATTTTTGCAGGCCGGACGATCCAGAACAATTCGAAGAACGCATACACTAAGCATGAATTTTACCCTTTCCGAAGACCAACTTGCCATTCAAATGGCTGCCCGCGAATTTGCCGAAAATGAGATCGCCCCGACGGCGGTCGAGCGAGATATCTCTGGCGAATTTCCGACGGAGATCGTCAAGAAAATGGGGGAGCTTGGCTTCATGGGCATGATGGTTTCTCCGGATTGGGGCGGCGCCGGGCTTGACGCCGTCAGTTACGTGCTTGCGATGGAAGAGATCTCGAAGGTCGATGCAAGTTGCGGCGTGATCATGTCGGTCAATAATTCTCTGGTCTGCTGGGTGATCGAAACCTTTGGCACCGAGGCGCAGAAGGAAAGATTTTTACGTCCGCTTGCAAGCGGGCAGAAGCTTGGAGCCTATTGCCTCAGCGAGCCTGGCGTCGGTTCAGACGCAACCAAGCAGGCGACAACGTGCGAGAAGCTCAGCGACAACACCTGGTCGATGAATGGCGCTAAGAACTGGATCACGAACGGTACGACCGCCGATATTTATATCGTCTTCGCGCAGACCGACGCGACGAAAGCTCACAAGGGGATCAGTTGCTTCCTCGTCGAGAAAGGGATGTCGGGTTTCGATATGGGCAAGAAGGAGGATAAACTTGGCATTCGTTCGAGCGACACGTGTTCGCTTGCGTTCACGAATGTTGAACTGAGCACCGAACATCTTCTTGGCGCAGAGGGTAACGGCTTTAAGATAGCGATGGAAACGCTGAACGGTGGGCGCATCGGCATTGCCGCACAAGCACTTGGCATCGCTTCCGGCGCGTTTGAAAAAGCTGTCAAGTATAGTTTCGAACGAGAAGCATTTGGAAAGCCGATCAATCAATTGCAGGCGATCCAGTTCAAGCTTGCCGACATGGCGATGAAGATCGATGCCGCCCGACTGCTTACGCTTCGTGCTGCGACACTCAAAGACGCCCATGCATCTTACATTAAAGAAGCTGCGATGGCAAAACTTTTTGCCTCGACAATTGCTAACGAAGTTGCATCACAGGCCGTACAGGTGCATGGAGGTTACGGCTATGTTCGTGAGTATCTCGTCGAACGTGCGATTCGCGATGCGAAGATCACCGAGATCTATGAGGGCACAAGCGAGATCCAGCATATCGTTATCGCCCGCCAGCTCTTGAAAGAATATCAACTCGAGAATGCCTGATCGGCGCTCGGTTGGTTTTGTTACGCTTTTTGCCTCGGTCGTTCTCGTTCTGTTCGTTTCGCTGACGGGCTGCGCGCCTGATCGTGAGGAAGTCCAGTACTATATCTCACCCTACGCCCACGCTGCACAAGTCGATCCGCTTGGAGCGATACTCGGCAGGGAAGGGGCGCGGTATGAGTATCGTATCGATCCTCTCATCAGCCGCTATTTTGAATTCGCGTATCAACGAAATCTGAATACGAAGGTCGGTAATGATGTCAAGACCTCGTCTGCTTCGTTGGCTTTTGGCGAGCGAATTTACTTGCGCGATAACGCAGCGATGACGGGACTTTTCGCCGGTGTAAATCTCGGTCCGGCATTGCTCGATCAAAAATATTTCTCTGCGCGTATCACCATCGAGATCGGCTACAAACTGCCGCTCGGCACGAATTCGCATTTCTTCATCGAGCCGGAGGGCCTGATCGATTCTTACATCTTCAAACGGCAGAACATGCGACAGATCTTTCCCTATCTCGCGCTGCCGCTCGGGTATACCTGGTAGCTCTGACATTCTGGGGATATTTCTTCCAATTTGGAGTTATATTGTTAGGGTTGTGAATTGTTTATCGTCCACAGGAGCGGGCTCAACCACCCCAAACCCCTCCTTCGAAAGGATAAGCTTTTTAAACAACCCGCCTTCAAAAGTAGGGCTTTTAAACTTTCAAAATCGTTAGGGTTAAAGTGCTGCCCATCTTCGTGCTGTCCCGGCTTTGTTCGATACGTTCTCAGATGGTCAATCCCAGATTGCTCGTAGTACGGATGGTATTGCTCCTAAGTGTGTTTTGCTTTTGCGCACCGACGGCCAAGGCAACCTGGACCCATGTCGCGCAATTTCCGGCTCGTGTAACCTGTGGTTATTTCTGGGACGAATTTAACGGGATGGTCTGCGTTTCCGGCAATACCTCAACCGCTGCGATTGAACGTACCACCGACGGTGGCGTGACCTGGCAGGCTGCGATGATCCCATTTTGGATAACGAACGGCGGTATCCTTATGACCGACATCTGGTTCGCCAACAAATTAAATGGGTATTGCACTTTTATTTTCGAAAGTACGGGCGCCAATATGTGGCAGACCGTGGACGGAGGTCTGAGTTGGTCGAACTGTAATTTTCAGGGAAGTCCCTGCTCCGTTCGCAAAACCAACGAAGCGCTGATCGTCACGCAATATACAGGTCCGGGCATTACGATCTCAACCGATAATGGTGCGTCATGGTCGGTTAAAGTGGCCGTTGGACTCGACGGACTTTCATTCTCGGACGATCTTCATGGCACCGCAAGTGGCTTCGGGTCTCCGCTCTATTATACCTCCGACGGAGGCCTCAGCTGGTATTCGGCCAATGCAAATATTGTCGAAGAATCGTGGGGCGTGTACGCCGAGCCGTTTACCAGCAAGCTGTTCAGTGTTCCAGAAAATAATTATCTGAACAGTACCTCGCCAGTTTATAAGAGTGTCGACTTCGGGCAAACCTGGCAGTACGTTCAAACAGTCTTGTTTAAGCCGGCCGGAGATATTCAGGGATATGGAAACACGCTGTACGTGCAGAATTCAGGCGCATTTGGAGGCGCCTCAGGGGTGTTTAGCTCCACGGATGACGGCTTCACCTGGGTGAGTCTGGGCGGACCGAACACATCGCAATTCGACGTTCGAATGGTGGTTACGGGATGCGGGTCCGTACTATATGCATTCGATGGCAATGGCGGCGTTTTTAAGTTGGGAACCCACCACGATGGAGCTCCGATCAACACCTGCATTTATCCTACTGACACCCTCAAGTCAATGTCGACCGGTCTCTGCGATTCGCTCAAACAACTTTTTTATTTTCATAATCATGGCGTCGATTCGGTTGCGGTACTCGATGTACGGATCGCCGATTTGACACGGGCACCGGCGGTTTCGAAGGCAATCCATTTCGATAGCATCCCAAAGCCCGACAGATATTTGGGTTCGCTCGACTCGATGGGATTTTCGTTGGGTTGGGTCCCGATTCGATTTTTACATGGGGCCGCCACCGATTCAACGAAGATCCGTGTGATCACGTATGACTTAATTTACGGGAGCTTCGATACGTTTTATTATCCGCTGAAATTAATCGCGCTTGCGGCCCGCCCTCAATTTTCTCTTTTACCCACCCAACTCCATCTCGGGCCGTTCGCACAATGCAGCATAATCGATACGGTGTTCCAACTATTTAACCACGGCTGCGACACGCTGACGATCGTAAACGGACGACTGTTTCGCGGCAGCGATTGGCAGATTACTGATCTTCAGGGAAATCCATTGGCGCTGCCGATCCATCTTTCGAGTGGTGGTGCGCGAAGTTTTAGGTTGCGATATACAGCGCGCGATAGTGCCGGAGCCACGGATTCGATTCGACTTTCTTTGAGTCAATTGGGCATCGATACGAATGTGAGTATTCCGATAACCGGTTCGACGAAGTTTAGCGAGCCGGTACTTGCTTCGCGATCGATCGCGTTCGATTCTGTTTCGACATGTGGTTCCGTCGATAGCTTCTGGCGAAGCATTAATCGAGGCTGCGACACCGCGTGGATCACTTCGATCGAGGTTACGGGCGATTGGAACATGCGGGATCTGGGTGGCAATGCGATCACGCTACCTTATGCGCTTCCGCAGGGCGACACGCTTTTATCACGAATCCACTTTGCGCCCACCACGCTTGGCACCAAGTCCGGAAGCATAACAATTCACTATATCTACTTCGGTGTTGATACATCCTTCATCCTTAGTCTAACCGGGACAGGGAAGTCAACAGGAAGTTTCGATCATCTTTCGTCGATCGACTTTGGTGTTGTCTCCGAATGCAATCCCGCCGATACGCTGGTAGTCTTTCACAATAGCACCTGCGGATCGATCACTCTCGACAGCCTCTGGATCGATGCGCCATTTTCTACGACGGCGCTAACCTCGCCGATCGTGCTCGAAAAGGATAGTTCGCTCATCGTCCATCTACGCTATGCGGTCCAAAAACGAGGCCATGCACAGGGAGCACTCTATCTCAGAGAAAAAATCGACGGTGTTGTGAAAGTCGATACGATCGCCATGAATGCATCTGTAGTTTCTGGTTCTTCGAATCTGGTCTTTCGGCCTTCGCTCGATTCGCTCAATTTTGTGACACGTTCGGAATGCGGCACAAACGATTCCATTGTCTTCTATTGCCAGAACACGGGATGCGATACTCTTTCACTCGTATCAGCGATGATCGAAGGGAATTGCTCGGCGATCACTACAAATGCCATCTCGCCGAGAGCGCTTCTCGACAGCTACTCGGAGCGTATCGCTGTCCATTTATCGTGCGTCGAAGGTAATTATCACGGAGATCTAAAGATCCACTTTGCACTCGCCGATGGATCGGTGCGTGATTCGCTTCTGTCGATCAATGCGATCGTGACGAAGGGGAGCCGACTGCTGGTTCTCGACACGACGGCGATCGATCTCGGTACGTTTGCGGCATGTTCCAGACGCGACACGGCGATCGTTTATAGCAATCAGGGATGTGCACCGTTGAAGATTCGTGCTCGAACCCTTGCTGGCGGCGCGATAGTCTCAAGCGACCCACTGTCCGACAGTACACTGCTCGCTTCCGGTCAGAGCGACACGCTTCACGTAAGCTATGATGGAAGCCACACGGGGCTTTGTACAACCACGTTTACAATCCACAGCGACGCGGACATCGATTCGGTGCGCGTGATCAGACTCTCGATCAACGTAGTGCCAGTTGATACACTTCGGCTAAATGTGATTCTATCATCGATGAGTGCGGAGGCGGGCGAAGTGGTGACCGCGGGGGTTTTTCCCGAAAGAGTTGTAGCAGGTAAATCGCTGCAGACGGTCAGTGGTGTTCTTACATTTTCGAACGATGCGTTCGACATCATCTCACGGACGAACGAGGCGGGCGCCGCAATAACCTGGGGAGCGGCAGTTTCTGTTGGATCGCTGATGCGGATCCCGTTCACGATTTCTTCGGCGGGCGAGCTTCCGCTCGATCCTGCGGTTGCGCTTGTTTCGCTCAAACTAAAAGTACTGCTCACCGATTCTTCGAGCGTAAGAGTATTTGTCGATTCTCTTTCATTCAATCCTTCGATACCCAATTATAGTAATTGCGTTCTCGCGAGCCAGTCGAATCCTGGATTCTTCACATTGGCACTCAACGCGTGTGGTGATAGGACGATCCAGAATACGCTTGGACACCAACCTTTGTTTTCGATGTCGCCGGTAACGCCCGACCCCGTCAGTGGTGCCTCTGCAAAGATCGAAATTCACTCAACGGTCGATGGCACACTTAACATCACTCTCCGCGATCAGCTCGGTCGAACAATCCAGGCCCAACAGATTCTCACGCGATCAGGCTCGAACACACCCATCATCTTCGATCTGCATAACGTACCCTCAGGAAGCTATTACTATTCAGTCGACTTGAATTCGATGCTATCGAAAGCAAGGGAGTCGCAGCAGGGGTCGTTGTTTATCGTACGCTAACTGGCGAACGGGGGACGGGGAACAGGGGTGAACTCGGCACTAAGAACTCACCAGTAGGTACTCAGAACTCAGCACTCAGCACTCCCGAAATCTCCGCGTTGGAAAAGACGTTTTGTACGTCGTCGTTATCGTCGAGCATGTCGAGGATCTTGATCACTTTTTCGGCTGCGTCGCCTTCGACTTTGACAAGATTTGCGGCGACCATTGCGATGCGCGCTTCTTCGATCGTGTAAAGTTTGTCGAGCGTTGTTCGTACTGATTCGAATTTATCAGGAGCCGTTTGGACCTCGTAATATTCGTCATCTGAGCTAACATCCTCGGCGCCGGCATCGAGCGCTGCGAGCATGAGATCATCTTCGATCGCGCCTTCACGCGGTATCGAAATGAGTCCCCGTTTTGCGAACATCCATGCGACCGATCCGGTATCACCCAGGTTGCCGCCACATTTACTTGTGATGTGGCGGATATCTGCGACTGTGCGGTTCTTGTTATCGGTTGCAGTTTCTACGATGATGGCAACTCCGCCGGGGCCATAGATTTCGTACGTGAGTTCTTCGAGCGCTGCGCTGCCGTCGAGTCCCGCGCCGCGAGCTACCGCGCGAGTAATGTTATCGGCGGGCATCGATGATTTCTTCGCAGTTTCGATCGCGAAGCGAAGTCTTGGGTTGCCAGTCGGATCAGGGCCACCCAAACGTGAGGCGATCTGGATCTCTTTGATCAAGCGCGTGAACATCTTCCCGCGCTTGCCGTCGGTGATCGCTTTCTTACGTTTGATCTGTGACCACTTCGAATGTCCCGACATATCTTAGGTCACCTGAAATCTCGCACGACAAGCTGCGGGCTGACCCTGCCCATGTACTCGTTCTCTTCGAGTGCAAAGACCATCTCGAGATTTTGCCTTGCCCTTCCTGTGTCATCGACCAACTCGCTGATGCGTTCGCCGAGACCAAATCCGATGGCTTCGATCGTGCCTCCGCCAAGCGTGAACGGCCGGACGTTTGGTGTCGCCTTGATCAGCGCAGCATCTGGCTTGAGGGGTTTCGACGAACGCACCTGAAATTTCAAGTGCGAAGTACCTCGTCCAACGATGCGCGGAGGACCGACGATCTCGATATCCTTTGCGTAAAAGAAGGGACGTGTGTTATCGGGGCCAAATGGCGAAAACTGCCGGATGATCGCGAAAAGCTTGGGCGTGAGTTCATTGAGATCGATCAACGCCGAGATTTCGATCTCCGGCTCAAGCATCGCGTCGCTTACCATTTCGAGTGCAACAAGATTGACCGCGGTGCGAAACTCTGCGACGCGTTCAACTTTAATGCTTACACCGGCCGCGTATTTATGTCCGCCGAACGTGATAAGTTTTTCTTCACAGCGTTTGAGCGCAGAGTGAATATCGAATCCTGGGATTGAGCGCGCACTGCCTTTTGCAATGCCATCGATCGTGGTCATGAGGATGACCGGAAGGTGATAGCGCTCCACAAGCCGGCTTGCAACGATACCAATCACACCGGCATGCCAGTCGGGATGGTGCAAAACGATAATACGATCGTTATCGCGATTGAGCATTTCGTCGACCATGACGACAGCTTCGAGAAATGCTTCTTCGTCGATCTTTCTTCGGTCGCTGTTTGCAAGTTCGAGTTCGCTCGCGGCTTCGAGCGCTTCCTGATCGGTCTTTGCGCACATCAGCCGAACGGCGCGGCCGCCATCGCCCAATCTGCCTGCGGCGTTGATTCTCGGCGCAAGACCGAAGACAATCTGGTTGGTCCCGAGTCTGCCATGCTTTATGTGTGCCGCGTCGATCAATGCGCGCAAACCTGGTCTTGGATTTTCATTGAGGATCGCAAGACCCTGCGAAGTCATGATGCGGTTCTCGCCTTTTAGCGAAACGATATCGGCCGAAGATGCGAGCGCAACGAAGTCCAGATATTCACACGCCGCTTCGGGCACTCCGAACGAGGCCGAGAGCGCCTGCACGAGTTTGAACCCGACTCCGCATCCGCACAAGCTTTTGTTGGGATATCCGCAGCCCGGTTTGATCGGATTGAGTATCGCATAGGCCGCCGGTATTTCGTCGGCAGGTTCATGATGGTCACAGATGATCACATCGGCGCCATTCGTTTGCGCGTATGCCACAGCTTCGACGGCGGTAATACCGCAGTCGATACTGATGATCAGTCCCGGTTTGCCATCGGGATGTTTGAGGCATCGGTCGAGTCCGGAGATCGAAAGGCCGTAGCCTTCGGTGAACCGGTCGGGGGTATGAAAGGAGACGCAGGCGCCGATCGATGTGAGAAACAGCGTAAGCATCGCTGTACTCGTTGTTCCGTCAACATCGTAGTCGCCGTATACCGCCATCTGCTCGCGATTCGTGATCGCGAGCGTGATGCGCTCTACGGCGCGGTCCATATCATGCAGCAGGTAAGGGTCATGCAGACGTTCGATTGAAGGACGGAAAAAATCCCGCGCATCATCAAACGTTTTGACCCCTCTACCAACCAGAACCGATGCTATACTCTCCGGAACATTGATCGACTGTTGTAACCCGCGAACTGCTTCGAGATCCTCCGCCAAAATGGACGGAAATCGCCAGCGGTATCGCACTATAGATCCTCTCGGATTTGAGTGGAAAAAGTATGTTAATTGTTACGAATTTACGAAGATTTGACAGCCGCGCCGTAAAGAGCGCTAAAATTGAGGAATTCTCACGTTTCGAAGATAGCATTGCAGCCACAAATTGTTTTTCCCGCGAAGGCATGTAACCCCTTTTTACCACTCGGGAAGCAGGGGATGGATTCCCGCCGCTACAGGAATGACGAAGGGATTCACGTCTGCAACGCTGGGAACACACGTTCAAGTCATGAATCATCTCTCGGTTGTCATTCCCGCGAAGGCGGGAATCCACTTTTGGGCGGCCGGAATGCAGGGGATGGATTCCCGCCTCCTTGGATGTGAGAAGTGAATTCTTGGGTAGCTTTCTCGTATGAATTTTGTAAGTTCCATTCGAGAGTTTTGGAGCGTTGTTTGCTTTGCTGAGAGTCGAACTTGTGACGAACGGCTGCGAGTCGGCTGAACTTCAAGGGTTCCGCGCTAAAAAGCTCTAAAAAAAATAAAATATTTTTTTGTACCGTTTCGGTACTAAGGCGTTCGAGCGATGGTCGATAACGATGCATTTGGAGCGAACTTGCTCCATTAGCGTGCAGATTTCGCACACGGCTCCGAAGCGTGATTTCACGTCGCCGATCGGGCACTTGACAAACGGTTTTTATCGCTTATATTTGCATCCACCAAATCAGAGCACCTGGGCGGAGGTAGCTGATCTGGGGTCGAACGAGCAAAGTAGATTAGTCCAAGATCTATCGAACTCAGACGATGGTTTAGAATCGTGCTTAAGGGATCCTTTCTCTGAGAGACCTTGGATTTCCAGAAACGTGCTTTCTTGGCGCCTTGAACAGCGTCGACGCCTAAAGGGGCGCACCGGTATCGCCGAAGGGCATATCGTCAATGAAATATGGACGTTGGATGAATCGCGGCTTTCACACGCTGACGATGCTTCGATGCTCGTAATGTTTTCCTAATTCACATTGAAGGTCTATCTTGTTTTGACAGACCGACATTTACTTCCTTAGAAAAAACTGACTTCAGCTTATGAAAAACTCAATGAAACTTCTTGGCCTTGCAGCGCTTGCACTTGGTGCATTTACCAGCAATGCATTGGCACAGTGCTCGACATGCGCAAGCAGCAGCGGAAGCGTTGATGCGTACGCACGTATTGTTGTCCCTATCCACGTCGCAGGCGAGGAAGAGATGAACTTCGGAGCGATCTGCGCACCGGCAACCGGTTCGGGTACCGCAGTCATTGCTCCTGATCACACAGGCGGCTCGGGCGACGGTGGCACGATCAGCTATAGCGGCATCGCCGGCATCAACCAGGGTACGATCGGCCATGACCCACTTGACGGTGACGGAATCGAAGAGGCACGCTTTGTTGTAACCGGTGAGCCTGGCCTTACCTACAACACGGTCATCACTTCGACCGGCCTCGCGAAGATGACAGGCACTGGCACCGCGCTTGCGCTTTCGTCATTCACCACCAACTACGGTGGCACGCCTCCTCAGACGGTCGGAACACTCCCGACATCTGGCTCGCAGGAAGTCAATGTTGGTGCTACGCTTACCGTACCGGCTGGACAGCCGAGCGGTTGGTACCATGGCACGATCAACATGACGGCTACGTATAACTGATCTCTTCTCAACTCATTGTTGTGAAGCGAACATTTATTTCGATCTTTGGTGTAGCGGCGATCGCACTTGGTGCCTTCGCCGCTAATGCCAACGCACAGTGCTCGACTTGCGCAAGCAGCAGCGGCGCAGTCGATGTCTATGCAAGACTTGTTATTCCGATCAACGTTTGCGGCTGTGAAGAAATGAACTTCGGTGCTCTCTGCGCTCCTGCGACAGGCAGCGGTACAGCGAAGATCACACCCGATCACGCAACAGGCACAACCACCGGTGGCTCGCTCAGTTATTCCGGCCTCGCCGCAATGACGCAGGGTGCGATCGGAAGCGATCCGATGGATGGCGACGGTCCGACGGAGGCACGATTCACTGTGACTGGCGAACCCGGACTGACCTTCAATTTTACCATTACCACGACGGGACTTGGTAAAATGACGGGAACAGCCACTCCTCTTGCCTTAGGCGGCTTTACCACAGATTTTGGTGGGACGGCGCCGCAGACGATCGGCACATTACCGGTTAGCGGAAAGCAAGATATCAATGTTGGTGCGACACTGACCGTACCGGCGGGTCAGCCGGCCGGCTGGTACCAGGGTACGATCACGATGACCGCGACCTATAACTGATCGCTTGTTTTTGGGAGGGATCGTTTTAACGACCGATCCTTTCTACGAGGAATCGTTGTTACGAGCGATCGTATTTGATCCACGCTTCACGCCCCACGGCAAGAAGCGAATTCGAAGTCAGGGGCACGCTTTTGGCCAGATCTGACGATAATCCGAAATAATGAAGAGAAGCCTTAAAAATATCTGCGGTTTGTTGCTGGTAGCCAGCACGGCGATAGCCGTGCTGCTGCCTGCATCGCGGGTTCTCGCGCAGATGCAATCTTCCATGAATTCAAGCAGTGCATCTACAACGCACACAGCGATTGGTCTTAGTCAGCTCGCCGACTGGAATTTCGGCTACATCTTTACAAGTACGACTGCAGGTTCGGTGACGCTCAGCAAATCGGGCAACCGAACGGCATCTGGCGGGGTTGTGATTTTCAATTCGAACACAGCTGATCCACACGAAGCATCGTACCGAATCACAGGGGATAAGTCAGCTGCGTATTCGTTGATGTTCCCGAGCTCGATCACGCTTACGCGAACGGGCGGATCGCAAACGATGACACTTAACCATTTTACAAAGTCCGGAACCGGCGTACTTACGAATGGAAGCGAGACGATCTCGGTCGGCGCGACGCTTAACGTTGGAGCGTTGCAAGCCGGAGGAAGTTATACAGGTACGAATTACGTGATTGCGGTTTATAATTAGTTTTCGAGCTGCTCAGCTCTGTGTTTGAGCTACTGAGCTCTGTTTTTGGGCTACTGAGCTCTTCTGGTTTTGTTCTTACTCGATGTTGATATGCGGTTTTTGGCCACTCTGGGGAGGGTTGCCAGAGACATCGAAACGCCGGCGGGGTCAGCCCGGCAACGAAGTGTAGTGCTATGATTTTTTTTTGTTTGAACCAGTTGGATCAACCTGACACGGGCAGTCGTAATTGATTGTGCGGTATGTAGTTGTGGCCATCCTTGAGCATCAGGCGAATACTGAACCTTTCACGGGAACGTCAAAGTTTACGTAAACGCTGCGATTCCAGGGCTTCTACTTCTCAGCTTTTCCGATGTGTCGAGAAATCGGCACAGCCGACCGATCGGCAGGATCAGCTTATAGCCAATCTATTTAGAACAGCCTTGATCCAACAATTGAATCAGTCTGATATGCAACAATGTCGTTTGTTTTATCGTCACGCAGCTCTCTCTGCGGTGCTGCTGTTATCGCTCGGTTTAGGGGAAACGGCGCACGCGCAGAAACCCGGCTCGCTTATCGTCAATCCGAAGCGTATCGTCTTTGAAGGACAACAGCGTAACGACATGGTTACGCTGATCAGCACCGGCTCCGATTCGATGACCTATCAGATCAGCATGGTGCAGATGCAAATGGATGAGAACGGCACGATCACGGAGATCGATTCTGCCCATCTCGACCCAAAAGAACTTTACGCCGACAAGCTCGTACGGTTTTTCCCGAAGCAGGTAACGCTTGGGCCAAGCCAGTCGCAAACTATCCGCTTGCAGCTTCTCAAGCCATCAAACCTTGCGCCAGGCGAGTATCGGAGCTTCCTTTATTTCCGTCCCGTCAAGCGTGCACGTGAGATCAAGGCACTTGCCGATACATCGAAGCGGATGCACCTCGATGTCACGACGGTTTTCGGGATAGCGATCCCGATCATTGTCCGCCACGCTACAACGCCGGCGGTCGCTTCGCTTGGCGGAATGAAGATCGGCTTCGATCCAAAGACAAAACTTTCGACTGTCGATGCGACGCTCTATCGCTCCGGCACACAATCGCTGTATGGAATGCTTATCGCAAAGTGGGTCAATGCCAGGGGTGTCGAAACCGTACTGAGCGTGGCTAAGGGTGTGGCTGTCTATTATCCAAACACGCTGCGAAAGTTCTCGCTTCCACTCGATGTCCCGAAAGGGATGACGCTCACCAATGGAAAGCTCATCGTCGAATATCAAACCTACAGCCCAGAAGCGACAAAAGAGACCGTACAGGCATCCTCGGAGTTGAAGCTGAATTAAGCGCCAAGCCTCGGACAAGCAATCGCACTTGGTATCGCGCGACCGCCCGAGACGCTGCAACACAACTGGCTTCAGAAAAATGATCTACAAACGAGAAGGCGACAACGTCGGATGGTCCAGGACCATCGTGTTGTCGCTCGCTCTTTTGTTGGCGATGCTTGCGCCGAATGCTTCTGTGGTTTACGCGTACAAAGTGGTCTACAAAGCCGACGAGCTACCAGCCAACGCCGACGAGATCAGCGTCAGCCTGACACTGAGCAAAGTCGGCACACGCGTGGTACCGGCGATCATCATCGATCAGGATATTTATATCCCGATCATGGATGTCCTCGATTTCGTTAAAGTCAAATCGGATCTCTCGACCGATCGTAAAAAGATCTCCGGATTTTTCATTGATGAATCGGAGACGTATGTCATCGATCTGCAGGGCAAGGATATCCGGAAGGGACTCTCGCATATCGTGCTCACACAAAAAGACCTGATCCTCGCCGACGGTACCTATTACCTGCGAAGCGACATTTATAAAAAAGTGTTTGGGATCGATTGTCAGTTCAACTTCAACATGCTCGATGTGAAGTTGCAATGCGACCGCGAACTTCCGGCGGTGACCGATGCTTTGCGAAAGAAAAATGCGACCAACATTGCCGGTGCCGAAGGCGATCTCACGATCGATCGACGGTATCCGTTGCGCCGCTCGATCCTGAATGCCGGTGTGCTCGATTGGTCGATAAGCTCATCGCTGAGTCAGGGCATCCATACAGAATCCTACGCGCTGGCGCTCGGCGGCGATCTGTTGGGCGGCGATATCGATGCGCGATATTCCGGTTCGCCACAGCAGCATACCGATTGGCGGACGATCGCCCAGCAGGCACCGTGGCGATGGAGATACGTTACGCCTGAATCGAAGATCGTAACGCAAACAACGATCGGCACGATTTCCTCGATGGCCACAACCGCGCTCGCAGATTCTGTTATTGGATTCCAGATCAGCAATAAGCCCGTACAGTATAACAGCGCATTCGCGACCTACACGATCCGCGACAAGACCGAACCGGGCTGGACCGTCGAGTTGTATATCAACGAAACGCTCGTCAAGTACGTAAAGGCCGACGCTGCCGGTAACTACTCGTTCGCAGTGCCGCTCAGTTACGGTGCGACAAGCATGAAGTTGAAATTCTACGGTCCCTGGGGTGAGGTGCAGACAAAGAATGTCGAGCTTCGCATTCCCTACACGTTTCTGCCGCCAGGGCATTTCGAATATTCGCTCACAGCCGGCACAAATAAGAACACGCTCAATTTCCAGAATAACGTCGCCCAGTTAAACGTCGATGCGGGTGTGAGCACGCTGATGACTGTTGGCGGGGGTATCAAATATTACAAGGAACCGGGCTTCGGGCCGTTCGCGCCGTTCGCATCGGTTTCGACTCAGCTTTTCAACAGCGTTCTTCTCAACGGTCAATGGATATCCGGCTCTGGAATGCAAGGCAGGTTGAGCTACGCCTCGGGCTCGGGCATTTCGATCGAAGCATTGTACGAGCATCCGTTTGCGCACCAGCGCTTTGGCGGCTTGATCGCCGCTCAGGATCAGCGAAGCCTGACGGTCTCAACGCCCGTCTCGCTTATTCAAGGTTCGTTCTCGATCTCTGGTCTTGACGTTCAGCAAAATCCGACCGTCGCAGTAACGAACACGACCGCTGTGCTGAACGGGCAATTCGCATTTATTCCCTTAACGCTAACGACGACGGCCGCTTTTAACCGGACGAATTTCCATTTCGTGAATCAGGGAGTCACGTCGAGCCTCGCATTCTATTTTGTGGGGCCGTATGGTATTCTCATCAAACCGCTTACCAGTTACGATTTTGGCGCACATCAGTTTACGGTTGTAGGTACAACGCTGCAACGTGGCTTCGGCAATGGCGGACAGATCGGCATTGATCTGCATGAAGACCTCGTAAATAAAAAATTCGGAGCATCGATCGATGTCCGGTATGCGCTACCGTGGGTGCAACTCGGCGCGCAGGGCGCGGCCAATGGTGGGACAGCTTCGCTCGGATCATCGGCGCAAGGTTCGGTCATCTTCGATGGTGCGAGCAACGAGATCGTTCTATCCGATCGAAATTTCGTCGAGCGCGGCGGCATCATGGTTCGCCCGTTCCTCGATCTCAATAACGACGGCGTCTATCAGAGAGGCGAGCCGATCGTCAAGAACTTCAAGGTGCAAGTGCAGGGTGGGAGAGTTGTTCGCGAGGAGAACGGCATCGTTCGAGTGATGGATCTCGATCCCTACATCGCCTATACCCTCAAGAATTCAACGGAAGGAGTTGAAAATCTTGCGTGGGTGCCGAAATACCAGACCTGCAGTGTGATGGTCGATGCGAATAGCTTCAACGAAGTGAACATCCCGATCAGTGTCGCAGGGCAGATCGGTGGTTACGTAAAGCTCATCACGAAGGATGGTCCGGAAGGACAGGGCGGCATCAAACTCAATATCAAAAACCGGTTTGGCGATCAAAAGGAGATCAAGATGCCGGAAGATTTCCTTAGTTATTCGACCGGAGAGTTCTATAACATCGGGCTGACACCTGGCAAATATCAGGTTTATCCCGATCCGGCGCAGATGAAACGCTTGCAGCTTATCGCCGATCCGCCATTCATTAATTTTGAATTGCACAATTCGCCCGATGGCGACATCCTCGATACGCTCAATTTCCTGTTGCGCATCCAGGGATCGCCTGACACCATGTCCGGCCCATCGACCAAATCGAAATCGCCTGCGACCACTTCTGTGCACGCCGATCTGAAGGAGATCAGCCTCGGAGTCACAGCAGATAAAGTGCTCGACAAACTGGGCATCCGAAAAGAAGTCCTCACAAATACTCCGCTCTTGGGCGGATTGCGAACGATCACTGACACGCTCCTCGCAGGTGAATGCGCCTTGCCCATCACACGAATGACCGTCTTTGACAACAATAATATTTTCAAGTCAATGAACATGGTCTATCATGGGCATGATCTGAACAAAAATGCGAATCAGGATTGCATTATCTACTGGTTGACAACCCAATATGGCGCGCCGAAGGAGACGACGATCGGCACGGAGAAACGCTATCACTGGCAGGTCGGCTTCACGCAAGTCTCTCTTGAGTCGAGAAAATTCTCGGATGGCGAGTATGATCTCTTCGTAGGTTACTCGCGGCAGTCTGGTAAATAGATCCGCTCGCAAGGTTCGCCAGATAAAGCTTCATAAATTTGTGCTGCGCCCAGCACCAGTTGTATTCGGGCAGAACATTCGCACGGCATGAAGATCGGTATCATTGGAGGCGGGCCATCAGGTTTGTATCTCGCAATTCTGTTGAAGAAGCGCGATCCGAACCACGATATCACGATTTACGAACGCAACGGCCCGACCGACACGTTCGGCTGGGGAGTTGTTTTTTCGGAGAACACGCTCCGGAAGCTCCGCGATTACGATGCTGAATCCTATGAAAGACTTGCAGAAGCATTTGCCGTTTGGGAGAACGTCGCGGTGGTCAAAGGCGATGAGGTCATCACCGTAAAGGGTAACAGGTTTGCCGGAATGCAGCGGCTCAAGTTGCTGCAGATCCTTTCGCGACGCGCTGAATCGCTCGGCGTCAATATCCGGTTCAACACGTTCATTGAGGATCCTGCATCGCTGGAAGATTGCGATCTCATCATAGGTGCCGACGGTGTCAACAGCCTTGTACGCCAGCGCTATCAGGATAAATTTCAGCCGGAGCTGAGCATTCGCCCCAATAAATATATCTGGTGGGGGACACATCAGATGTTCCATGCGCTTACGCTTACGTTTCGCGAATACAACGGCGGTGTCTTCGCAGCGCATAGCTACAAATTCAATCGTGATACAAGCACCTTCATCGTCGAATGCGACCACGAGACATGGGAGAAGGCAGGCTTCGAGACGATGACCGAAACGGAAAGCGCCAGCTACCTTGAGAAAGTATTCGCGCAGGATCTGAATGGGCACATACTACTTTCGAATAAATCTCAGTGGCTCAACTTTCTTCTCGTCAAGAATAACAGCTGGCATTTTGATAACTTCGTGCTTCTGGGCGACGCACTGCATACCGCACATTTCTCGATCGGCTCAGGCACGAAGCTTGCGCTTGAAGATTCCATCGCGCTCTATGACGCAATGCTCGAACAACCGGAAGTGACCGGTGCACTGGAGTTATTTACGGCGCGCCGTAAACCGATGATCGACGATTATCAGAAAGCAGCGCAGGAGAGTTTGCTCTGGTTCGAGCACCTGCGCGAATACATGCATCTCGACCCGCTCTCATTCGCCTACAGACTGATGATGCGAAGCAAGCGCATCGACCATGAGAACTTGCGTAAACGCGATCCAGAATTCATCGCACGCTACGAAGCGGCGCAGGCTACCCTTACGCTGTGAGCGAATCCTTCCTGCACGAACAGTTCGCGCTCGATGGCAAGACGGCCATCGTCACTGGTGCATCGCGCGGGCTTGGCCGGGCGGCCGCAATTGCGTTGAGCAATGCCGGCGCAAACGTTGTGCTTGTAGCTCGCGATGAAGATGGTTTGAAAGAAACTGCAAGCCTCATGTCAACAAAAGTGCTCATTGCGCCGGGCGACGTGACCGATGCGAGCGACATGATGACAACGCTGCAAAAAGCCATAAGCCAGTTTGGGACGATCGACATTCTGATCAACAATGCAGGCATCATTCGTCGCGCCGCCGCGATCGACATCACCGGCAAAGACTGGAACGACGTAGTCAATACAAATCTCAACGCGGTCTTCGGTTGGGCGCAGGCCGTCGGCAAATTGATGATCGAACAGGGGAGCGGGAAGATCGTAAATCTTGCATCGTTACTATCCTTTAGTGGAGGACTCAATGTTGCGGCATACGCTGCGGCAAAAGGCGGAGTCGCACAACTGACAAAAGCGCTTGCAAATGAATGGGCGAAATACGGCGTTTGTGTCAATGCGATCGCACCAGGTTACATCCGAACCGAAGCAACGGCGGCGCTTCGATCGAATTCGGAACGGAGCGCACAGATACTTGCGCGCATTCCTGCCGGTCGATATGGCGAACCGGACGATCTTGCCGGCACCATCGTTTATCTCGCATCAAAAGCTTCGGACTATATGAACGGTCACGTTCTCGTGATCGATGGCGGCTTCATGGCTTACTAAGTTTATCCTATGACATCTGATTGGCTCTTTAGAAATACTGCTTCTGCGAATGGCCGGAATATTTCGATCACACCGGAGAACTCTGAATTCAAAGCGATACATGCTGGGCGCATTATTCTTGGACAGAATCAGTCTGTGAGGGCGACGAACGAGGGACGCGAAACGACGCTGCTTTGCATGAAAGGCGAAGCGACCGTCACGGTTGCTGGTGAGAGTTTTCAGCTTTCCCGGTTCGATGGCGTCTACGTTTCGCGCGGCGCGGAATTTTCGGTTAGCGCGAAAACAAGCGTTGACATTGTGGAAGCTTCCGCCCCGACTGAAAAAACCTGGCCGACGAAATATGTCAACTTCAAGAATGAAGTTGAGAAAAGCGATTCGCTCACGCTCCATGTCGGTGCGGAGCCCTACTACCGCGACATTCATAAAGTGATCGCTGAAAATGTCGAAGGCTCACGGCTGCTCATGGGAGTGACGATGTCGAAGCCCGGCAACTGGACATCGTGGCCGCCGCACGAACATGCCGCCACGCGCGAGGAGCTTTACCTTTTCTTTGAAATGCCGAAGCCGGGGTTCGGCACGCAGTTCATTTATTCCGATCTTGACAATCCCGAATTCGTCCAGCCGGTTTATGAAGACGATGCTGTAACGATCGTCCGCGGTTATCATCCGAATGTCGCGGCGCCAGGCTATCCGGTAAATTTCTGCTGGGTGCTTTGTTCGCTTGAAGATGATACCTGGCGGACGCTCGCGAATGTGAACGTGCAGCCGGGCTTCGAATCGATGCCGACAGGTCTGCGATGAAGGAACGCCATCCGCAGCTTGAATTTATCGAGTCGCTTTTCACGCCGCTTATCAGCGACACCATGGACCGGATGCGAATCTCGGGACAGATCCTTCATCATTCGATACAGTCGATTCCATTTTCCGCGTCATTAAAAGTTGCGGGCTTCGCGTATCCTTGCCGCGTCGTGTCTACGAGCGAGTATGTCGAGATCGATACGTTGCTCGAAATGATCGATAGTATTCCGAAGGATGCTGTTGTGCTGGTTGCAGCCGATGATGACATCGATGCTGCGCTTTGGGGAGGACTCATGTCGAGCCGCGCACTCGCACGCGGTGCCAGGGGAGCTGTGGTCAATGGAGGCGTTCGCGATTTCGAACAAATTGCACAACTTGGATTCCCGATCTTCGGGACGTATCGCACCGTAAAAGATATCCGCCGGCGCGGTTACATGCATTCTTATAACGTGCCGATCACGATCGGCGGAGTCGATGTTTCGCCCGGTGATATTATTTTTGGAGATGCGAACGGTGTGATCGCCCTACCGCAAACAATGCTGAATTCGCTTCTGACCGAACTCGACGCGACGCTCACCGGCGAACGCAAGACCGCGCTCGGACTCGAGCAGGGTGTCAGCGCAGTTGAATTATTCAAAAGTTTCAAGACCTTTTAAACACGCATGGCCACTTCAGCAATTGTTAAACGCATTCTCGATGCACGACTCTTTGCCGTTATCAGGTTGCAGAGAATAGAGCGCATCGAAGAACTTGCCACCGCGCTTTTTGAAGAAGGCATCAAGACGATCGAGATCACGCTGAACAGCAAGAACGCACTTGATGCGATCCAGATCGTTGAGCGTGCCTGTCCTGATATGCTTGTGGGCGCCGGAACAGTGATCGGTGTCGAAGCTGCAATGAAAGCAGTCGAGCGCGGCGCGAAGTTTTTGGTGAGTCCGGTCACCGATCTCGATATGCTCGCCGTCGCGCAGCAGGTTGGAGTGGCTTCGATGATCGGCGCACTGACTCCGACGGAAGCATGGCAGGCATCGATCGCCGGCGCCGACTTCGTCAAGCTTTTTCCGCTTGCGGGGCTTGGTCCCGATTACATCAAAGCGATTCGTGGACCGTTGCCGGATATCCGCTTCGTGCCGACGAATGGTGTCACGCCGTCCAATGTAAGCGAGTGGTTTACCGCCGGTGCTTCAGCTGTTGGGTTAGGCTCCTCGCTCGTGACCGATCTCGACATCGATCAAAAAGGTTTTGGTGAAGTCAGAGCACGTGCGAGAATGGCTGTTGCAGCGGCAAAGCGTTGACCGATGGTGAGTAGCCAACCAACATCCGAGCGGGCGATCGAGCTTATCGAGCGTGTTCGTAATTCCTGGATCGCTCGATATCGCGCGCAATCCCAATCAACCGATTGGGGACAGGCACTGGCGATGTATGGCTTGCTGCGCAGCCTCTCGGCGAAGTACGACGAACGGGCGTATGCGTACTTGAAGACGTGGGTGCATTTTCACATGAGCGAGCAGCTGCATGTTAACTATTTTTGCGGCTCATGGAGTTTTGGTTTGCTTTATCCCGAGATCGTTAAGTGGTTTCCGGAAGTGCGCTTGCAACTCGATGAGACCGCCGAGCGCATTTATGACTTTATGCTTCACAAAGCGCTTCGCAACGGCGACGGCGTGATCCTGCACAACGTCGATCTTCCGAATATCTATATCGACACCGTTTATTATTCTGCGGTGCCGCTTGCGAAACTTGGTTTGTATTTGAGCAGGCCGTGGCAAGCTGAAGCGATGTCCCAAGTCACTTCGCACTTGCGAATTCTGAAAGATGGTGAGAAGCCATTCTTTATTCATTGCAAAGAGAATGCTTCGGCTATTCGAAGTCAAGGTTCATGGGCACGTGGGAACGGCTGGGTGATGATGACGGCGGCCGAAGTTCTGCCGTTGTTAGAAACCGACGACCGCAGTGTATTGAAGCAAAAATTTATCATGCTCGCAAATGCACTTGCGCCGCTTCAAACCGAATCTGGCTTATGGCGTACGATCCTCGATGATCCCGATGCCTATCCTGAAAGCTCGGCCTCTGCGATGAATCTCTTCGCATTCAAGCGTGCTGCGGATTTGGGTGTCTTGAGCGGTCATGAGCACGTGATCACTGCTGCGTTCAATGGTCTTGCCGCTTGTGTCGATGCGGAAGGAAAATTCATGCAAACCTCCGAAGGCACTTGGCCTGGCACGGTTGAATATTACAAATCCCTCGCGACCGGAGAGTGGTGGTGGGGGACAGGCGCATACTTACTCGCATTATCCGAATTTGTCCAATGATGCATTTCGATCATCTCGCATTCGAAACCGAGAACATTCAAGGGACAGTAGAATTTTATCGTGCGACCTTTCCCGACACACAAGTCCTCTATCTTGATAAAAGCTGGGCACTGATCTCAAGCGGAGGTGTGAAGATCGCGTTCGTAACAAAAGGCGAACATCCGCCACACATCGCCTATCGAGTAGAAACACGCGAAGAGCTAATCGCAGAAGCCGCCAAATCCGGCTCAATCATCAAGCGCCACCGTGATCAATCGGAATCCTTCTACATCTACGACCCATCCGGCAATGCGCTCGAGATCATTTTTTATCCAAAAGAGAATTAAGCTTCGCTGACGGAAGCGTTCAGTGCTTGAACATCACCGAACGATCACAAACGATCTTACCACGAACTCACCTCGCGTCCGAACACGAACATTATAGTACCCTTTCGGGAACGATCGTGTATCGACATGCAGATCGTTTTCCAGTTGTTCCTGACCTTGCATAAACTGTTCGTCCGATCGCGTCGACGATCTCAATTTTGTCGGGAGTCTGCGCCAGGTTAAACCGAAGCGAGATGCTCGAAGACGCTGGATTTGGGAAGACAGTGAGCGATGCGTTCGAGACCAGCTTTGCTGCAACGCTCAAGCCATCGGGAACATAGCGATAGACAAACATTCCATTTTTGAAGCCACCTCGTTTGGAATCAGAAACGATCCATCCGTGGCGCGGATCTGCGAAATAGATATACTTAATCTGGCCAAGTGCGATCGAACTCGAGTCGATATTCCACGACGCTCCGCCGTTCACGCTGTGGAAGACGGAGGTAACGCGGCTGTTCGTACCAAGTGTATCGTCGGTTGTGCCGCTTGCCTACAAGTCGTTGCCTCCAGCTGGTGCCAGTGTTACCGAGCGAGGACCGAGTGTCTTCCCCGTAACCGTCCAGGTCCGGCCGGAGTCTTTCGAGACAAGAAAATCGCCGGGTCCTTCGCTGCGAGGTCCATAGCCGACATTGTAAGCCCAAACCGAACTTCCGTCAGGTGCCTTGACTGGTTGATAGCTAAGATTCGAGTCCGAACCACCGAGGGACTGATGGAAATAAGACCAGAACTTTCCGGCGTTCGTGCTAAGCAACGTAGCGATACCTTCCGGAGTCTTCGACGCAAAAATCCAGGTCGAACTATCCAAATACAGGGCCTCGATCTTCGGAGATGTCGGCATCACCCACTTCGTTGCCAATACATTGTCCTCGGCACTGTGATACGTTTGGCCGGAGTCGGTAGAGACCTGCAAATACACAAATCATAGCTGAAGCGAACCAGCGAGCCTGCGGAGGATAGACCGTAGTAAATATTGCCAAAGTGAGATTTGGGGAGTGCAAGTGTCTCCCACATCGGATCTCCACCATGGCTCACGATCAGCCCGTGCGAGACGGTGAAAAGATAAATATCATGCTGGCCCCAGGCGTACAACGTTGGAAACTCGTTGGCAGTAGTATCGAAAGGAAATCGTAAGCGACTCCAGGTTTCTCCGCCATCGAACGTCCGATAAAGAAGGGGAAGCTGCTGCGGCGGATTGCTATAGCCTAAAATGTATCCAGTAAGCGAATCGGTAAAGACCGCCTGTTCGAACCTGGCATTGGTATCGATAAGCACCGGCTCCCATCACGCGCGCGCCACAGTGGTGGAAGAGAGGCAACAAAGTAGAAGGAGCAGATATCTTATCCGCATAAAATAACATCGTGAGTAACCGTCACACCAACTCAATCTCGCCAACCTCAGGAATGATCCCTTTATCCGAGCCCATCTTGAAGAGCATGTCAAGCGCTTTTTTGCCGCGCTCGCCCATGTCGAGGGTTACTTCGTTGACATACATCTTGACGAACGTGCTGCCCAATTCTGCGCTGATGCCGCGACCCCATTCGAGCGCGTAGGGGATCGACTGATCCTGATTGTCGTAGCTGACTCGGATCGATTCCTGAAGAGCTGTAGAAATTGCCTGCGCGGTTTCCATTCCGAGATCTTTGCGGACACAATCGAGCCCGAGCGGAAGCGGAAGCCCACCCGACTGCGCTTGCCACAGCTCACCAAAATCTGCGAGCTTGTTCAGGCCATAATCCTTCCACGTGATCTGACCTTCGTGAATAAGCAAACCAGCATCGATCTCGTCGTTGAGAACGGCATCGATCAATTTGTCGAACTCCATTTCGATCGAGCGGATGTCGCCGAACCACACTTTGAGCAGCAGATTGGCCGTGGTGAGTTTACCCGGCTGACCGATTGTCGCATTGTTTGCGCGAAGTTCTTCCATCGTCGAATATTTTTTCGAAACGATGATCGGTCCGTAACCTTCACCCATCGAGGCGCCGGTTTTCATGATCCAGTATTTATCCGAAACGTAGGGATAAGCATGCGCACTGATCGCTGTCACCGGAAGTTCGCCGCGCATCGCGCGTTTATTGAGCGATTGAATATCGGCGAGCACGTGATCGATCTCGAAACCGGGGATCGTTACCTTCTTTGACGCAAAGCCATAGAACATGAATGCATCGTCAGGGTCAGGGGAGTGACCGATCTGCAGGAGAGTGGTCTTCGGTTCTTCGATGGTCGTTGCTGTTTCAGTATTGGGCATGATATTATAGTAAGATTTGAGCGAGAATTAGTGAGTGCCGTTCGTCATGAACTGCGAATCGGGAAAGAGTACGATCTTCCCGACTTTCTTTGGCACTTCGATCATAAGTTCGAAGGCTTCTTCAAAATTTGTGAGCGGCATTTTATGCGTGACGACTGGCGTCACATCCAACCGTTTCGACGAAAGCAAATTCGAAACAGTAAACCACGTATCGAACATCAACCTGCCATTGATGCCATAGAACGTGCCGCCGTTGAAGACGATATCGTTGAGCGGCGTCGGTACAAGATTGTCTTTGTAGATACCAAAGAAGCAAAACCTGCCGCCGCGTCGAAGCGCTGCAATGCCTGCCTGCATCGATTGATTCGCACCCGACATTTCGAGCGCAACATCCGCGCCCAATCCATCAGTCGCATCTTTGATGACCTGCACGGCATCTTCTTTCGCGACATTGATGATCACATCAGCACCCATCTGCTTGCCGATGTTAAGACGAAAAGGATCGAGACCGGTCAGAAAAATTTTGGTTGCACCGCAGGCACGCGCAACTCCAACCGCAAATAATCCGATAGGACCATCACCCAGGATCGCAACGGATTTGCCATGCACCGGTTCGATCAATGTTGCATGAACGGCATTACCGAGCGGCTCCTGGATGGATAAGAATTCAGGCGCAATGCTGGTGTCGTTCTTCCAGAGCACGACTTCAGGCACGACGAGATACTCGGCAAATGCACCGTCGCGATCGACACCGAGGATCTGAAGATTGTGGCAGATATGCATCTGACCTGTCAAGCACTGCTTACAGTGCAGACAAGGGATATGCGTCTCGACCGAAACGATGTCGCCCTCTTTGACTCGCGAGACAACCGCGCCAGCCTTCATGACCTGCCCTGTCGTCTCATGGCCGACGGTATAGGGGACAGTCTTAATGCGCGACTGCGCCCACGAATCCCACTCGTAAATATGGACGTCGGTGCCGCAGAGGCTCGAAGCGTGGATCTTGATGAGGACTTCGTTCGGCTTGATCTCCGGAATCGGGATTTCCTGCATTTCTGCTCCGCGTCCACGTTTGGTTTTGCGGAGCGCCATCATCGTTTGGGCCATGAATACCTTCAGGTTGGTTAAGCTTGCCCCTAATCAGGCAAATTGACGGCGAAATAACACGAGAGCTGGCAGCGGCGTTCAAATAGTGAGTGTAAAAGCTGGCAGCGTCCCCTTTGCTTCAAGCCAAAATTCACCTGTGAGAAAGGAAGCGCTGCTTCCTTCTGATCGGGTTTGGTCACTTTTGAGTTTAAGAGGGAGAGAGGGAAGCAGTGCTTCCCTCCACACGGTTTGGCTGGTGGGCATCCCCTAAGTCTGAAGCAAAATGCTTATCGTGTGGAAGGAAGCGCTGCTTCATTCTGATGTAGTTTGGTAACTTTTGAGCTTGAACGAAAGAGAGGTAAGCAGCGCTTCCCTCCACACGGATTGGTATGTGGGCATCCCCGAGTTATTAGTAAAATTTAACTTGTGTGGACGGAAGCGCCGCTTCCGTCTGAAGGAGTGGGGCAACTCATGAGCCTAAGCGGAAGCGGTAAGCAGCGCTTCCCTCCACACAGTTTGGTCTGTGGGCATTCCTGCGTTATTAGTAAAATTTAACTGTGTGGACGGACGCGCTGCTTCCGTCTGAAGGAGTGGGGCAACTCATGAGTTTAAGCGGAAGAGAGGTAAGCTGCGCTTCCCTCCACATGGTTTTGGTGATGGGGATCCCCTAAGTCTGAAGCAAAAATTTACTTGTGTGGAAGGAAGCGCTGCTTCCTTCTGATGCGGTTTGGTTACTTTTGAGCTTAAGAGAAAGAGAGGTAGGCAGCGCTTCCCTCCACACGGTTCGGTTGTTGGTGAACCCTACCAGCAGTTACTTCGACATCCAGTCGGCAACATCCACCACCTCTTCGTCGGAGATGCCGTGGGGGATCGGGTAAAGATGTTTCTCGATGGTGGCGCCGAGGTTCGTTAAGATTAGCTCAGCTTCGTCGGCGGCTTCTGGTTTGACCAATTCGTCGAAGCGTCCGTGACCGATGAAAAAGCGGGGAATTGGCGGTGGGAGAATGCTGACCCGCTCTGCATCTTCCGGGATGTAGCCGGAGAGTGCGATCACTCGTTCAATGCCGAGCCCTGTCGTATGAAGTTGTTGCCGGAGAATAAGTCCGTAACACATGGCAGCACCCTGGCTGAATCCGAGCAGGGTCACGTTTTTGATAGACCCGCACTCGAGTTCGATGATCTTTTGGATATCTGTTGCGAGCATCTTTTCACTCGTGAGCCGGCTCTCGGAATCTTCACGAAATCCGATGGCGGCAGGGTAGAGATTGTGCCACGCATAACCGCCCCAATCGAGCCGATTCGGGGCCTGGATGGAAATGACGAGCAGGTTAGGATCAAGCGCATCCGCGAGGCCCATGAGGTCATGAGCGTCGGCACCATAGCCGTGGAGCATGACCAAAACGGAAGAAGCCTGCTTATTGAGAGCAGGCTTCCGAGTCAAATATTTAAGCTCAGGCAACGCGTATGGTGCTTAGTTGGCCAAAGATATATGAACGCAATCGCGCTCGCGAAGCGTGCTCGAGATGTGAAGTCCCTTTGTGTGGGACTTTTCCAGTTCGACTTTGTAAAGTTCGATCGCCTGCTTGAGCGCATCAAGATCATCCGAAACCACGTCGATCGCGAGACCCTTGAGATGGAGCGAACCGCCAACGTGGTTGCCTTCGTCGTTCGTCACATCGGCCGGTGGATTGACCGGAACATGCCGAGCTTTGAGCCACTGCCACGCACTTAACCACTTAGCGGTGTCGGCGACCGAAGCCGACTTCAAGCCAGGAAAATTATCCAGCTGTCCGTACTCTGCGATCCGCTCTTTAATAATGTCCAACTGATGTGCGCTCGTGCGAACCCCGCTGGTAATCAACGCCTGCATCTTGTTGACACTAAAGTAGTTAGAGAGCGTTTGCGCGAATTTGGCTAAGGGGGCGGTCATCTGCACATTATCGCGCTTGAGGAGTCCAAAATTCAAGGCTCCGTCGGAATAGATCGAGATGCCATCGTGCGCTGCGATAGAGACTTCGGGGGTCAACATGATATCTGCCTGCGGGATCGCCTGCGCGAGTCGCGCGGCAAAACTCACGTAGGTAAAAGAGTCCTTATGGAGCTGCGGAATTTCGATCACGGTGCTCGGCGCTGCTGCGATCCTCTTCGTGCGGCTGGTCACGAAAAGCGAGAGCATGATGCCTAAGATCGCGAGCATCGAGCCAAGCCCGATATAGACGTGATGCTTGTGCTTGCCGACGTGCGTCTCAGACTGAATCTGGATCGCAGGCGTCGCTTCTATCGGGGTCGATGGTAATTTCTTTTTACTCACTAAATCAGGTTATGGTTCGCGGGGGGTTAACAATTTGAAGCTCCCAATGTTCCCGAGCTACTTTTCGCAGAGAACAGGCGATCGGTCGACGAACGCAAGCTTATTCGTCCGCGATCTTAGCAGTGAGCGCGCTCTTTACCCCCTCGTATTTGGTCAACTTTGCCTGGATCGAACCGACGATGACCTTCGACTCCATCTTGACGGGTACGTGGTTCGCGTCGTCGGTAAGCCAGACCTTGATCGATCCTTCATTCTTGAACAGTCCGCCTTCGACAACGAGCGGCTCGACGACTACGCAGTTGAACGTGCCAGCATCGACGGTGATCTGCTGATGCCCGAGTACCATTACGGTCAGCGGGTGGGTCTTGTCCTCGTAAAAATTTTCAAGGTTGATCTTGTCGCCCTTGTGATAATTCTGGAGATTCATGGTCCGTACGAAATAGAACGCGCTAACGATGTCGTGGACGTAAGCCGGTGCGCTGTAGGTCTTGCCATCGCTCGTCTCGGCGGTTTTCGCCTCTGGGTCAAAGTAGGCGTCGAAATCCTTCGAGTAGGTACCTTCGCGAACGTGTTGCTCGAAGCGCCAGGGAAAGACGCCATCGACATCCATATAGGTCGCATATCGATCCCGAACCTTGAAGATCCAGTCGAAGCTCGCATAGGATGCGGCGGTGATGAACGTTTCGAAGGTTTTGCGGCCGTTCACGTATTTGTAGTTGGGGATCTGCATGATCGCCTCGCCCGCATGTACGAAGCCGTAGGAAATATCGAACGTCAGCTTTTCGCCGACGCCAAAAGCATTGTTATCGATGTGCCGGATCGAGGGGCTAACATCGATAGTGGTCGTTGTCGCCGCGCGATCGATCTTTGCGGCCTCGGCAAACGGCAATTCGCCACTCAGATAGAGCACGCTTGCAAGCGCGCCAAAAGCGAGGGTGGAGAGTAATAAGCGTTTCATATAAAAGCCACTTCGATATCAATACTGCATAAGTCTCAAGAGTCTCAATAGGGATGCTACGTCAATAGACACATTTTGTGTCAAAAACTCATAACTTGTTGAACAGCTCCAAAAACTTCTTCAACAGCGATCTGCCTGATGCAAGTGCAATCCTTGCACATCGGGCAACTTACGAAGGGAGCTTCAACCGGCGCGAGGTTCACAACCTTCGGCCCCCGAAATCCCCAGCGCTCCTTTGAGATCGCTCGAGATAGAGGAAAAAGCCCTACCGTCGGTGCGCCGAGCGCCGCCGCGAGATGGCCTGGCCCGGTGCTTCCGGCAACCACAACAGCGGCCCGGCTGAGCAGTTCGGAAAGTTGGATCAGATTGTAACCGATAAACTCGAATGTCGATGCCCCTGCTGCTCGAAGCTGCTCGCTTACGCTGAATATCCTTTCACGCTCGCCCTCTGTACCCGTCAATAACAGAGGAAGGCTCAAGCGTTGTGCCATGAGGACACCTAACGCCGTGAAACTGGTCGTGGGCCATTCCTGTGACGATCCGCCAGTTCCGAGATGCAGGACTGCGAATGGCTGATTGGCAGAGCCACAAATGGTGCTTAAAAGATCTTGGGCGGCCTTCAGTTGACCTGCGTGTAGCACAAGTTTCGGCAGTGGCGTCGGACTTGCTGGAACACCGATCGCGCCAAGCATTCGAACGTTGTATTCCGATTCGTGATGTTCGGCCGTTTTTCGATGATCGTAGATCTTATCGGTAAAAAATGGCGAGTACCAGCGGTAGGCCGTACCGACGCGGCGCGCGATCCTGGCAAAGGCGCCCCACATGGCGAGTTCGGGCTTCGGAGTCGGAAAAAAGACTACGTCGGCATTCACTGATCGAAAAAGCTCGATCTTCCGCTGAAGCGTGGCATTCGGATCAAAGAGCACGATTTCATCGATATCGGACGTGAGCGAGAGCAGGGGAGCCGTATAACTGCGGACCATCATAATGACTTTGGCATGAGGCTCGCGTGCTTTTATGGCCGTCGCCATTGGCAGCGTAGCGACAAGGTCGCCGAGCCGATCCGTCCGAACGATCAGAATTCGTTTTATCACAATGCAAACCTACGAAGTAAGATCGATTGAAGAAAGGCGCAAGCCAAGAGTGCTTATCGAATCGCTATTTCAGGATCTCGCCGGTTTCCATGCTCCAGAAGAGGAGGTCGAGCTCATCGAGCGAGATGCCGACTTCGATTGCGTATGCATGCCAGGCAGCTTCGATCTCGAGGTAGCGTTTGCGGTTTGGGCCTGACTTCGGCGGTTCAGAGATGATCCCGAGCCGCGTCAGGTGCTTGTAGATATGACGATCAAGAATTGCGAGCGACGTGACGCCAATATTTCGCAGAAAGTGTGACGATTCCTTCATCCCCATTCCCCCGACGGCAAGCATGAAGAGATCCCTGAGACGCGCGGGATTCATGGGGCGATCGAGAAGCAAAGATTTTATCTCCGCGAAATGTTCGCGGATATTGAGCAGTCGTTTCGCTTTTACGTTATGGAAACGGATATAATGCTTCGGGTCGCGTAGATACCCGGTTGGGTCGAAGCCTTCTTCGAAAAAATGGTCGCGTTTAAGTTCGGCAATCGTGGCTTCGGCGTTTCTCGCGCTTGATTGTGGGGTCAGGATGCAATAGGCAAGCTCATAAAAATAGGCGGAGGGCTGGACGTCGCTGAACTCTCCGAGCCGCTGAGCGATCGCCTCGCGCCGTTCCTCGTATGTCGTAAGCCAGGGTTCAGGAAGTTGTCGCATTAAATAAGTCTAAGTGTTCCGTGCTTGCTGCGAATGATGAAGCCTTCGCTGACTAAATCATCAACGATCGAATGCGCGAGTGTGTCGAGCGAGTCGCCAGCTGCTGCGCCAAGCTTTTTTAGAAGCGCACGTTCACTTATTCCTTCGGCGTCTACAATGATCTTGAGGATCCTGCCGCGCCATACCCTTCTTGGCGCACCCGATATTCTGATCTCTTTTGCAGGCGCTTGCCTCGTTTGCGCGCGAGTGCGCATCATGTTCTTCGCCGATCTGCACTCTTGATTGACGGGACAAACTTCACACCTGGGATTCCGTTTCGTGCAGATCGTCGCGCCATGATCCATGAGCGCTTGATGCCAAACGCCGGATTTACCTTTGGGCAAAATTTGTGCGTCGAGTTGAGTGATGAGCGGGATGGGCAAGGTGTGATGCGTATCCTTCATCGGCTTCCACAACCGCGAGAGCACACGTTCGATATTTACATCTACGACAGGGACATCATAGTTAAAGCTGAAAGAGAGGATCGCCGAAGCGGTGTACGGGCCAACACCGGGGAGCGCAAGGAGATCCTCGAGCGTATCGAGAAATGGCTTCCTTCCGCGAGCGTTCAGGGCGATCGCTGCTCGCTGCAAGTTTAGTGCGCGACGATTATAACCGAGACCCTGCCATGCCCGGATCACATCCGAAGTCGGCGCAAGCGCAAGCGAGCGAACGGTTGGGTAACGCTTCAAAAATTCTGGCAGCTTCTTTTCAATCATCGCGGCCTGCGTTTGTTGCAGCATGAATTCGCTGACCATCACGACATAGGGCGTCGTTCGAAGGTCGCGCCAAATGAAGCTACGCTGATTTATTTTGTACCATCGAAGTAGTTTGCGCGAGATGATCTTGAAACGCTCTGCGGCCGGCACGCTCAGATTCATCATCTCGGAAATCCTTCGCGATAGAGCCGTGCGAGTATTCGTTCGTTGCCGGTCAGATGCTGAAGTGATTTGAGCGAGTCGACGCTGAACCAGTCGATCGCATTGAACTCGACATTCACCGGCTCAGCCGAAAATTGCCAGACAAGGAAATAAGTAATATCGTAGGTTAAGCCGTTGTCATACGAAGCGGTCTCGAAGAACCATTGCTCCGCTTCGATAATCTCGATATGTAATTCTTCGAAGAGCTCGCGAGCAAACGCCTCTTCAAGGCTCTCGCCGGCTTCTACTTTGCCGCCTGGGAATTCCCAATGCAACGGATATATTTTAGAAGCAGGACGCTGACACATTAACACCCGATCTGCACGTAGCAAGAGTCCGACAACAACCGGGATGGCGCTCAACGGAATCGGAGCGCATTGAGTGGTCGCATCTTCGCTGCGATCTGCGCGGGAATGAACGTCGCAGAAAGTGCGAGCACAAAGGCGATCAAACTGACCAGAGCATAGTGCTGCCACTCGATCGAGATCGGGACGCTCGACATGAAATAAATATCGCTCTTCAACTTGAAAAAGTGGTAGTGCGCTTCTAGACTGCAAACTGCAAACGCGAATAAATCACCAAAGATCACACCCATGAATCCGATGAGTATTCCTTCGGTCAGGAAGATCGTGCGAATGCCTTGGCTCGTGCTGCCAAGCGAACGCAGCACTCCGATCGAATGCGTTTTTTCGACGACGATCAACAGCAGCGTCGAGATCACATTGAACGTAGCAACAATGATAATGAGGCCGAGAATGATCGGGATCGGTTTTTTCTGCAAGTCGATCCAGGCAAAGATCGCTTGATTCACGCTAAAGACGCTTTGCGCAAAATAGGGGTAGTGGATCACACGATTGATCTTTCTTGTCACCGTGTCGGCAAGCGCGATCGAATGCGTCATGACTTCGTAGCCATTGACCTGGGTCGGGCTGTAATTGCTGAAGCGCTGTGCTGCTTCGAGCGTCGTATAGGCAAGGGTCGCATCGTACTCTGCCATGCCAGTTTCGAAAATTCCGACGACGCGAAAGCGTTTGAAATTCGAAAGGATATCCTCGCGCGTTCGAAGTTTCTCATTAAAGCGGATCGCGACAAGTGCTTTGCCGACTCCGGTATGCAGTTCTTCTGCGGTGACTTTGCTGATCAAAATAGGATCGAGCGAATCGCCAGGGATAACTAATGTGAGATCGTTGCCTTGCACGATACGCTTCCGAGCAATGAGACCTGTATCGGAGAGGGGAAGGCCCTTGATGCTCAGTCCTGAAACGCCTCGCGGTGAGCGAAGGACGGCCTGCTGTTCGACGTAAGGCGTAAGCTTCGTGATCTCGGGTATGCGCTTTAGAATGGCTTTGCTTGTGCCGGGATAATCTGGCAATGCGCGATTGCCGTAACTTCCGATCAGTGCGTGTGAGGTAAAGCCGACGAGATTATTTGTGAGCGTGTTTTCGAATCCTGAAAGGATCGAAAGCGTGATGATGAGCGCCGCAGTACCGATCGCAACGCCACCGGTTGCGATGAGTGCGATGAGCGATACGAATCTGCGTTCGCTTCGCACAGGCGTTCCTTCGACCGCTTCGCCAGCGCGGCGAGCGGTCAAATAACGAAAGGCGATCAGGCGTGAATAGCGAATGTGCGGCGGGCTCCTAGGTGTTCGAATGAAGATCCCAGTGAAGGATCACTCTACATCCACGATGACTTTGTCGGTGCCCATCGTCCGAAGTCCAATGAACCGCGCCGTGTAATATCCACCGTCGGAAACATTGAGCGGAACGCTGTAATCGGCCGTCGAGCCTGCATCGCCTTTGATAAGAAGCGTGTGCGCGCCGACGGGCACAAGGACGTAGTCCGAGACATCACGATAGGTCAAATATTTCGCAGCGTGTGTCGATGCGTCGGCAAGAAGCGGTTGGCTGGAGAGATTATCGAGCCATGCTTCGATCACATCGTGAGGTGTCGGAAAATCAGCGCAGGCATTGATAATGCGAAGATATCCAAAGCCTGGAGGCGGAGGATCGATCGGATCCGACTTAAACACCTCGGCAAGCGAAGGCCCAGGCACCTCAAACAATGCAACGGTTACGAGCGTACCTGCACCGAATGCGGGGATAAGGATCGGTTGCCCACTAATGAGTGCAGTCGTATCGAAGAACGAACCGGTAAGATTGAGCGCCGTATCGCCACGAATAGGAAGATACTGACGTGTCGATTGCGAAGGTGCGCTGGCAAATGGGATGAACGAAGCACCATCCGAGCGTTGCAAGGTAACGGTTTGCGACGAGTTCAGAAATGCGAGAAACCGAACGAATGCAGGCCCGGTCCTGACCGTATCACGGTGTGTGAGTGTGTCATGACGGTTGAGGGTATCGGTCACACGAACGGTATCGACACTCGTCGGCGTCGATTTCGTACAACCCATCGAGAGCATGGAAACAAAGAGAAATCCGGCAAAGAGCGCAGCGAAAATTCGCATGGGGCAAAAAGAGAAGTAAGAACGGTCAAAAGAAATTCGCAATGAGTGCAACAGCACCGTTCTTTCAAAGGGTTCTGAAATGAAAGTGGCGAGGAACTTGGAGGCAGGGAAATTACCTCTCAAATAGAAGTAGGTGTGTTGTCCTAATAATCTTCATTCGTGTCCGATCCATCGAGAGTCACAGGGCCTGGTTCGCCGATGCTTGAGTCAGTAAAGATCGGCACCGAGAGCCGACATGATCGCAGCGTCGATG
>JBBSDW010000002.1:0-66404 GCA_038240295.1 Kapaibacterium sp. (SeqCode) | reverse complement strand
TCGGATGCCGTCCTCTTTATTAACGGATTTGGCTTCAGCGCCAAAAATTGTTTCGAGTCGCGAAAGTAATTCGCCAACTTGATCGAGATTTGTCAAGTCGATGCGCGATTTCAGGATCGTATACTGCGGCATCGACTTCTTCTTCGCGCTGATCGAACCATCGAAATTCGCAAGCGCGCTAAGAACAAGCGCAACGCCGACGAGCGAATCTCGGCCGAGATGCACCGAAGGCAGGATCACTCCACCCGAGCCTTCGCCTCCGATCACGGCGCCAACTTCTTTCATTCGCTTCGAGACATTGATCTCGCCAACGGGTGTGCGGATCACCTTCGCTCCAAATTTCTCCGCGATATCATCGACAGCACGCGTCGTCGAAAGATTTATCACGACCGTCGCGCCAGGCTTCTCATGTTTCAACACCTGCTCGCACGCAAGCACGATCGTGTTCTCTTCGATGAAGGGCTCACCGTTTTCCATCATCAGCACCAGACGATCGGCATCGGGATCAACGGCAATACCGATATCAGCTTTGTGCTTGAGGACGGCCTCGGATAAGCTTGTCAGATTCTGCGGGATCGGCTCGGGTCGATGCGGAAAGATACCGGAGCCGTCACACGCTACCTCGATGATCTCGGCAACTCCCAACGCGCGAAGCAATGCAGGCTGCACGCGAGAGCCACTTGCATTCACGGCATCGAGGACGACGCGAAATTTCTTTTTGGTGATCGCAGCGATATCGACATACTTGTTTCGAAGCACTGCCTCGATATGCCCCTGCACCGTCGTTGCGCCTTCTTTGACAACGCCGAACGATTGCTGCAGCGACGTTTTGCGCGAAGCCCCATCGACGATGCTCCAGAGCTTTTTATTTTCTTCAGCGTCGAGAAAAAGCCCGGTCGTTGCGATGAACTTCATCCCATTCCATTCGCCCGGATTGTGGCTTGCGGTGATCGCTAATCCGCCGACTACTCCATCGCCGTGCTCGGCAGCCATCTGAACTGTGGGTGTCGGGACCATTCCAAGCGCGAGCACATCACAGCCGGTTGTGCGTAGTGCTGCTATCGCAAGTTCATAGAACACACTCCCGCCCTGGCGGCCATCGTAGCCAAGCGCGATCGTGCCTCGGTTGCCGATCAGTTCAGCGAATGCGAGTGCGTAACGGGAAAGGACTTCTGCGGAGAGACCGTCATTATCAATTCCGACGGTCCCTCGAAGTCCTGAAATACTACGTATCAACAACGGCTAATTAATTTTGAATGAGTGGTCCCGATGGATCATTGCCCGAACCGCCCGGCCCATTGCCTTCGGCGATCGAGCGGCGCATACCGGTATCCGCCTGGATGTTCTGCATGTTGTAATAATCCATCACGCCAAGTTTTCCGCTTCGGAATGCTTCGGCGATCGCAAGCGGCACCTGCGCTTCGGCTTCAACGACCTTCGCTTTCATTTCCTGCACGCGAGCTTTCATTTCCTGCTCGAATGCAACTGCGGCCGCGCGGCGTTCTTCTGCGCGCGAACGTCCGATCTTGAGTTCGGCCTCGGCTTGATCCGATTGAAGTTTGGCACCGATGTTCTCGCCGATGAATACGTCGGCAATGTCGATCGAAAGAATTTCAAATGCAGTGCCAGCGTCGAGACCTTTGTCGAGCACAACTTTCGAAATACGATCCGGACGCTCGAGCACTTCCTTGTGCGATTCCGAAGAACCGATCGTCGTAACAATACCCTCACCTACACGCGCAAGAATCGTCGCTTCGCCGGCGCCGCCGACAAGCCGATCGATGTTCGCACGAACGGTTACTCGTGCGACCGCACGTACCTGAATTCCATTCTTCGCAACTGCCGGCACCGCAGGCGTTTCAATGACTTTCGGGTTGACCGAAAGCTTGACTGCTTCGAGCACGTCGCGTCCTGCAAGATCGATAGCGGTTGCGCGATTGAAATCGAGATCAATATTCGCCTTGCTCGCGCTGATGAGCGCGTTAACAACGCGCGGCACGTTTCCACCGGCGAGATAATGCGCTTCCAGTTTGGAAATGTCAACAGGGATGCCAGCCTTTTGCGCGGTGATGGCTGCGCGAACGATCACATCGGGCGGCACTTTGCGCAAACGCATTCCGAAGAGATCGCTAAAGATCCGAACGCGAACGCCCGAGCTAAGCGCAGTGATCCAAAGTCCGAGCGGTACGAAATAAAGAAAGAACAGCAGAAAGAAAAAACCGGCGATCACGATAAAGATCGCGAGGCCACCGACTGATTGAAAGTTCATAACAGGCGAATGAGATGATGTAAGAGGTGCAATATACGGACGGCGGGGCTGGGTGTCAGGTATCGGGTGTCCGGTGTCCGGTATCCGGTGTCCGGTGTCCGGTATCCGTGGGTGGGGTACTCCGACTACGGAACTGAATCTGTCTTCTGCGTCATCCTGAAGCCGCTGTACGATCGTTGCTTCGCCTCGATCTTCGGCGGCTGAAGGATCTTACTCTTCGATCGCATCAATGCAGTCCGAAAGCCAGGATTCTTCACTCCGCTCGAACAATCTTCGATCCAACGTGCTCCATTTCAGAACGACTCATTAGGAGAATTCCCATTATAAAAGGAGTGAGCTATATCTGACCTCCCACCCGGACACCGGATCGCGGACTCCGGACGAAGGACACCCGACACCGGACACCGAACGAAGGACAACCGACCCCTACAACTGCTCCCTGCGTATCACCCACGATTCCTTGAAAACCACCTGTCGCACTTCCGGGAGCGCTCTTCCAAGAAATCGCTCGCCGATGCGCTGGAATTTGCGGGGGAGATCGCTTACGAGCATCAAGTGATCGGGCTCTGGCCCTTTTTGGTTGCTGGCATCGATCCATTTCTTTACTTCTCGCGCAGCAACTTCTCCGGAGTTGATCAATGTCACCTCGGGCCCCATCACTCGCTGTATCACCGTGTCAAGCACGGGATAGTGTGTGCATCCAAGAATGAGTGTGTCGATGTTTTCGGCGATGAGCGGCGCGAGATATTCGCGGGCGATAAGCTCGGTGGCAGCATGATCGGTCCAGCCTTCCTCGGCAAGTGGCACGAAGAGCGGACATGCGGCGGCGAATGTTTGAATCTCGCGCTCGAGGCGCTCGCTTTCTTTTTTCAATGCTCTTTCATACGCACCACTCGCAATCGTCGCTTCGGTACCGATAATCCCGATGCGACCCATACTCGATGCGCTCGCCGCTTCATGCGCCGCAGGCTCGATCATTCCGATGACAGGAATTCCATCCGCCACATGCAGGACTTCATTCATCGCGATCGCGCTAACCGTATTGCACGCGATCACGAGCAACCGAACATCATGCGAAAGCAGCAACTCCGTATCCTCGCGCGCATAGCGCTGCACTGTCTCGACCGACTTCGTACCATAGGGCACGCGAGCGGTATCGCCAAAATAGACGATGCGCTCTTTCGGAACGGTCGCGAAGAGTTCTTTGACGACCGTCAGGCCGCCAATGCCTGAATCAAAAACACCGATCGAGTGGGCCGATGTACTCGCCACAATGAATTAGTTGGTGATCAATCGCTTAATGCGTGGTAGCGTCGGTAGGCGGATTCGTCACGGCCGGAGGCATTGGCGCATGGTGCGGTGCCGGCGGGTCGCCGGCCTTGGCCATCGGCATAATCGTACTCATGACCATTCGCGAAACGTAGCCCTGCATCTCGTTCGAAGTCGCGACCAGACGCATTTGCGCATCATACATCTTTTTTCCAGCAGCGGTTTTGATAAAGGCGTTATACGAGCGAAGTTCTTCCGCGTTAAAGATCGTCCGATAGGTCTGAAAAAGGACCTGCCTGTCGTGCGTGGTGTCCAGTGACTTTGCGATCGCCTTCCACGCCGAGAGCGAATCGACCCCACGATTTTTATATCGTGGATAGAGCAGCGCGAACTGATGGGCCGCTCGCGCCTTCATCGATTCCTTTGGCTTTAACAATTGATACGTCGTTTCGAAGGCGGCGTTAAAGTCCGTACTATCGGCGTACGACTTCATCATGGCTCCACGATTCATCATCGATCTGCCAGGCACATGATGCAAAGAATCGAGGTGCATTTTCATCGGACTCCGCTCTGGCGCAGGAGTTCCTTGCGCATGTGCCTGAACCGAGAATGCGAGCAATGCGAGAAACACAACGGGTGCGAACGTTCGGATTCTCATAGTAAAAAAACAACGAATGAATGATGATGTGAAAAAGCACTGGCGAGTGCTACTGCGCGGCATAATCGCCGCTGAGTGCGCGCCAGCTGTTATTCGTAAATACTTCGAAACTTGTTACGGGATGCACTTCCCATTGTGTGCCACGGCTTTTGTCGACTTCGTTCGCGTGCTCTTCGTCCCACAGGAGCCAGCCTTCTACGCGAACCTTTGCATGTTCGCGAGCAAGCGACTCAAGAAATCGCAAACGCCACTCGGGATGAATCGACTTCCATCGCGGGGTCATTTCTACGATGACCGAATGATCCTTATCGGCATCGGCGGTCGCACCGATCCAGATGTGATAATCGCGTAACGAGTCACTATGCCCGTTGCAGCTTTCCGGGCCCGATTCTTTGGCGTAGATCAGATAGCCGGTGAGTCGTGCGCCGATCGACTCCATGCTTTCCAGGTAGCGCGATGCTTCGAGCGTCCAGTTCTTTCGTAACTGCCTGCCCTGTCCATCAAGAATGATATGCCGCAACCCGATCATCTGCTCAACGGAATACTCCTCGAATTTCTTAGGGAGGGACATCCGATTTTTCTGGATGTTCAGATAAGGATCGCCGCCGATACCCTCCGGAGGAACGCCGGCGAGCATTCTCGGTACGACATTTTCTTCCGAGGTGGCAATCGTCGGTCCTTTCGAAAACCGGGTTGCGAAAATTACGAGTACGATCAGGATCACAAGCGTCCCAACGACATAGAGGATCCTCGGATTGAAGGGGGGCGGCGAACGTTGCGAATGCTTGATCTGACGTGGCATGTCACGCTTAACAGCCAGTCAATCGAAACGGTGCAATTAACTTATTGCTCTCGCATGTTCACTTACCAGCCGAAGCTATATTGATGACCAAACGCCGAAACAGCGCGCCATTCACACAGTATCCGCCGCACATGACGATCCCCGACGTGCGCGACGGACTCACAGAACTCGAACGAACGATCCTTTTCGTTCTCTATCGGCTTCGTGAAGAATACGGTGACCGACACGTACCAACCGCCCTCGTCTTCGGACGAGTAGTCGAGATGATCGATGTCTCAAAAGAAGACTTCATCCAGGCCCTCGCCAGCGCCCAAACAAAGAAACTGTAGCGCACAGACCCACAAACGAATCGCGAGCTTCAGCTTGCGATTCGTTTACCAACGCACGACTCTAAAAAATTACCCAACAGATTTAAACAAGTCATCCTGAAGGCAAAACTCGATCGTTGGTCTTGTAAAATCCTACCGTGCCTGAAGGATCTTGCCCTGCGTCGACCACACAAACGTGGCAAAGAACAAGCGCGAGCCTCAGGCTCGCACTTCGTTAGGGAAAGCAGCGCAAACCGAGACTCGCGCTGCGTTCGTGCGACTTATTTGAAACGTTAACGATGCATCACGACAAATTCGACGCGGCGATTTTCGGCGCGGCCGTCTTCGGTGTCGTTCGTTGCGATCGGGTCTTGCTTGCCATAGCCTTTTGGTGATACGCGTGAAGATTCGATGCCATTACGCACAAGATAATTTCGAACGGCTTGCGCGCGGCGGTTCGAGAGATCTACGTTGTAGGAATCGGTACCCTTCGAATCGGTGTAGCCTGCGATCTCGACCGACATACCCGGATTTGCCTTCATCAGGCGTACCGCGCGATCGAGTTCGGGATAGGAGGCGTTCTGTAGTTTGTCGGCAGCAAAATCAAAAAAGACGAGCAGGCGTGTGCGGCCATCGGCGGCAGGTGAAAGCGTGATGTCATGCTTGCCTTTCAGGATACGGCCCTCGTCGTCGACTTCGAAATAAGATGTCCCAAAAAGATAACCATTCGCATCAGCCGTTACCGAATATTTTCCAGGTCCTTTGACTGGAAGCGCGTAACTACCGTCGTTGGTTTTTCCTGTCGAGACGATCTGGTTGTCGCTGAGGTCGACGACCGTCATGTCGGCATCGACAGGATTGCCATTATTATCATTGACCTTGCCTTTCAGCACAACCATATTATCCGCGTTGCGCTCGCCGGCGGCGTCGGATGTTGAGTTGTCAAGTTCAGTGTTTGAAACTCCAGGTGTTGCAGAACCCCACGGAAATTTATAGGCCAGCGTAAGGTCGATATGCCAGAGCGAAGGCGCTGTCGCTCCCCTTACGGTCGCGGCGTCGTTGAATGTTTGATTGTAGAGCGTCGTCAGAGGGATATCAAACATGAGTTCGGGCGTGAGTACATTGCCAGAAGTGCCGATGGGAATGAACGTACCAACACCCACACGCAAGGCAACACGTGTCGTGTTATATATGCCTGACAATGAGGCGGTGCCCGAAAGTGTTGTCAGTCCTGTGACCGCCCCGTTTTCATCTGCGAAAGAAACACTTGGAGCAGCGCTGTCGATGGTCTTTGTAAGCGAGAGGCTATTTGCAACCAGTGTTGAAAAGCCAAACCCTCCAAGCAGGTACACGCTATTGGGTGAAAGCTGAAAACGCAGTAGTGCGTCGAGATCAAGATAGTCCACCGATGTACTTTGATGACTGACCTCGCGGACGAATGTCGGTGAGTTCTGTACCGCTGCTGTTCGCGTATCGTCACCCGAAAACGACGAATTGACAAAACGGAGCTTACCCTGCAGCGCAAGGGAGTTCGAGAGGCCAAAATCGACGACGCCTCCGACAATGAATCCAATGCCTTTGCCTGGATCCGCAAACGGGAGCACAAGTTGAATCTCAGTGCCGGTTGGAGAAGAGGCAGCTGGCCCGATAAGGCCGTAGGCGAAATTTGTAGCATTCTGAAGCCAATTGTACGTGATGCCCGCCTCGATACCCCAGTAGTTTCTGGCACCTACGGGATGCGATTGCCAGGCACCGCTCATTGGCACTGGTGCTGGCTGCGCGCCATCCTCCGAGTGCTGTGGGGCAAAGCCTGATGTTTGCGCCTGAATTGTGGCAGGTCTCGATATGGATATCGAGAGTGCAGCGAAAAACGTGAGAAATGCGAAGTGTAAAAAATGTTTCATGTTACGGTGCGGACTGGAAAAGAAAGGCCGAGAAAGTCGTACGTCTATGGGTGCAAATATAGGTTACAGATGGGAGGGCAACGCGGCACGGAACCCTGACTTGCGATTTCGTGTATATTTGGCGCTTCACCGAAGTCGATGAATTTGGTGGTGCAGTTATCTTAAGCTTGGCGCGTTCATCTAGCGGCTAGGATACCGCCCTCTCAAGGCGGGTACACGGGTTCGATTCCCGTACGCGCTACTCATTCCTTCCCTGAGCTCCCTCCTGGGTCATCCTCCACCTCACCCGTCTCACATCAGTCATTCTGTGCTCCATTCAAGATCCAGCGCTCAATGACATCGATATATTGCGAAGGGATCGCATTCACTTTATCCGGCATCTGATCGCCTTCCTGCGTGCGTAGCGCGCCTCGAAGCTTTGCAATGAGAAAGCTCGATTCCGGTCGACGTGCGACAACTCTGCCCACATAATATTTTGCTGCAGTGTCATTCTGGATCTTTTCCATCAGCGACCGGTAGGCTTTTCCCGCTTCAAGATTCAGCAGTGCCTTCGGATCGCTGCCTCCATGGCAGGAGTTCGGAGCGGTGCAGCTTTTACTGAAAATGCTGGTTTGGATACTACTGAGCGTTGGAGATACAGGCACTGCGGGGCCGGCAACATAGCACCCAGTTGCGTATACTATCGCAAGAAGGAAAAAAAGAAGAAGAAGTGCGGCCGGCGAAATTTTCCAGTTTATCAGCACGATTCGCAGAGCTGCCCTATTGCTTGATAAATTTTAAGACCTGCTCACCCGAAGACGTTTTCACGCGCGCAGTATAGGCTCCCGATGAAAAATGGCCCACCGGGATTCGAAGTGCCGTTGAGGTCGTACGAGACGAATAGAGTACCCGGCCTAACAGATCTACGATGGTGACTTCGTCGCCTTGTGCCAAATTGCTGACGTGAAGAATATCACTCGCGACCGAAGGGTAAAGTGTTGCCACCGTTCTGGCCGGCGACGAAGCGACGAAGGCGCGTTGAGCCCCTTCGGTATAATCAAGACGCTGGTCTGCAGCAACATGATAATAGCGTTCGATCGGCTTGCGTGGCCAGAATATCAAAATCGAATCGGCCTCGGTAGCTGTTCCAATTCCAACATGTTGAGTGAGTGAGGATTGGCTGCAGAGCGTGCCACCCGTCGATACCTGACGCAAATGCCGGTTGCCATGCTCCCAAACTTCGACACAGGTACCGATCGCTTCTGCTCCGCATGTTTTTCCGTGCAACGTAAGTTCAAGCCAATGGTTGCTGCCGGTACTACTTGTATTATGGAGTAATTTTACGCCACTTGTTGGATTGATCGGCACCAATGGTACGCATCCAACGACAATATCCATTTTGCCGTCGTGATCAAAATCAAATGTCATCGCTCCACGCCCACGCTCAAACGTTGTGTAGCCCGATGATTGGGTCACATCTTGAAAGCTACCACCTTCATTCCGCAGGATTCGCGTGGTGTCCTGTTCGAAGGTGTTGAAAGGTTGAAACGCAGGGATCGTACCATGAACTTCAAACAGATCTTCCCAACCATCGTTATCCATATCGACAAAGATCGGACTCCAGGTTGTTGCGTCATACGTCTGCGATCGAAAACTAAAGGTGCCCATCTTTGCGCCGATCTGCGCTGCTACGTTCGTAAAATGACCGCCGTTGTTCTGCATGAATGCTTCAGGTCCGATCGTCGTCTCGAAAAAGTCGAAGTCGCCATCACGATCGTAATCGCTCGGTCCGATGCCCATACAGAATAATTTGTTCTTCATTCCGATCGCTTCGGTGACGTCCTTGAACGATGCAGTCCCCGTTTCTACCAGCATGTTTTTATAAACGGCGTTCGGGAGGACGTAGGCGCCGAAATCATTCCCGATCAATAGATCGAGGTCACCATCCCGATCGTAGTCGAACAGGATCGCGATCAATCCGCAACCTGCGTTATCAACTCCATAGTTTGCAGCTTCCTCGGTGAATGTGCCGTTGCCATTATTGACATAGAGAAAATTGTGAAGACCCTTGTCGTTATAATCGGGAAATCCGGTGATGGGGTCCGTATAGGTATCGAGCACGGAATCGATATAGCGGGTGACGTAGATATCATTGAGACCATCGCCGTCAAAATCTCCGAAGGTCGCCGTCATGTTGTTGTTACGGCCGGTGGGGATGATAATGCCTGCTTTTCGCGTGACATCCGTGAATGTTCCGTCGTGATTATTTCTGAACAGCAGATCGTGTCCTTCGCAGGCAATATAGAGATCGGGCCAGCCATCCTGGTCGATGTCGAGGGACGCACCTCCATGAGAAAAAATTCGTCCATGATCGTGGATACCGGCTGCCACGGAGACGTCGGTGAACGTCCCATCGTGATTATTGCGATAGAGGCCGTCGTAGCCCTGTCCGCCAGCGACGTAAAAATCTTCCCAGCCATCTCGATCAAAATCGAGCGCAACGACCCCTCCGGCTACCTCGTCGACCGGTTGCGGAATGTTGCTTATGCCAGCAGCTTTCGCAATATCGGTAAAGTGGATTTGTCCGAAGAGAAGTCGAGGCGTTGCAAGAAAAAGAACAGCGCTGACGACCATCGCCGAGACACCCAATTTGCATCTCGCTTGTGCGAGCAAACGATCGGTCCGGTAGTTCATTATGGTGTTTTATCGTAGATCGTTTGGCCGTCTTTGTACCCTGGAGAAAACCAGAGGAAGAGGTTGCAGTGCTCCTGATATTCGACGTGGGGTCCAAAAGTGATTGTTGAGTCGGTGTCGTTATGATAAACTGCCGTGTATTTCAGAAGTTGCCCTGGATTGATGACGACAGGAGGATTAAAGACCAAAAAGGGCGGCTCGCTCCATGCAGCGTTTTGGTAGATCACGCCGAGCGAAGTATTCGTCGCGGAATCCCACTTTTCAACGGTAAATTCTTTGCCTCGGCTGTGAAAATGTCCCGTCATCGCATAAACATTGAGTGGTTTGTTCGCGAGGCTGAAATCGCAAAACTTCGAGAACGAAGTATCCGAGTGCGGTTTAATAACGACTGATGTCTTCTGCGCAAAAAGCATCGAAGCATGCTGCGTTACCGGACCGGTGGCTTTATAGAGATTGACAACCACTTTGCCCATACCATTCGGGGTATTTTGGGTCGAGGCATTAACGTAGTGAACCTGCATGGTCATCTGCTCATTTTTGTTGAGATGAACCGCGATGCCACCTGGCAAAGACCAGTCAATAAAATGCTGCTGAGCTTCAATCATCAGGTCCGATTCGTCCCAGATGGCCTGCGAAGCAAAATTGTATTCATCGGTATCCGGATGCTGGTTAAGCGTACGAAACAGGTTCATGTGATGCGTGCCATTGTTGGTCGCGATCTCAATGCGGCCGACGTCGAACGGCAGATCGTTCGGCAGCTTGAACCAATGATCGATCTGAACTTCCTGGCCTTGGGGGACGCTAAACGGCCCAAAAGTGATCTGGATGCCCGAATCAGCAGGTGGCACCGGCAAGGTGACATTCCCTTGCGCATCGGTCCCAGGTCCATCTGTGGTGGCCGGCGGATTTGTTACAGTACTCCTGCAACTACCGAATCCGATGGAAGCTGCAAAAACAAGCAGGATTATCCTATTACGCATCGTATGTTGAAAATTTTATTTAGAATATGCATAGCGAGCAACGAACAATTAGGTTAGCTTCTCCACTCTGCTTTGGTTACTCACGATAAGAGCCTCCTTTCATAGACACGGTAAGCACGAAGATTGTTGCAGTCTTCGCGACCGTTCAAAGAATGTCTGGAAGAAGCGCGATGCCTCTTAGCACAAGGTCAGCATTAATAAGACTACCTTCACCCAAATACTCGGAAAGCAGCCCAGCCGACCCACCAGTATGCAAGACAATTGGGGCTTTTTCTGAAAAAACCTCGTCCATCAGCAAAGTGGTCACGCCTCGTATCCCGAGAATTGCTGCAAAGAATACACCCGATCGAATACCTTCGGATGTTGACTTAGCAAGAACATTTGACGGAATACTCAGGGATTGGAGACCCAATTGCGCGGTCTGGTCCCGAAGCGCTCTGAATGTCGAGTGAATCCCAAGGCTGATCGCTCCGCCCAAAAAGACGCCTTGCTCACTGATGCAATTAAAAGTCGTTGCTGTTCCAAGATCGATCACGAGAACGCCTCGATGGGCTGGCTTGCCATACAATTCAAATCCAGCGTAGCCGGACAAAAGTCTGTCAATCCCAAGTGATTCGGTTGGAGCGTATTCACTTACCAGTGGTACCATCGAATGATGTATGAGAGACGGCATCAACGGAGCGAACAACGTTGCCAATATTTGTCGAACCGATTCCGTATGCTGGGGAACCACCGACGCGATCAGTATGCGTTCGGGATGAGAGCGAATACAGTTGCCGAGGGTTTCAGCGAGCGTAGCAATATCCGGCGTTGCATGATCGCAGCGTTCGAGCACGAGATTCGACTGCATCAACGCACAGGCGATCCGGGAATTGCCGATGTTGACTGCGAGCGTTCGCAGACTCATCATGTCGATTGACTTACATCGGCAATCGCGAGCGTGCCGCCATAGAGCAGCCGTTCGGAGCCATCCTGCTCGCCTACTTTCATTCCACCATCGTCCGCGATGCCGCGATAGGCAAGCATACGTACCGTTTCTCCCGATTGCAGTTCGACATCGAAGGGCGGCAAAAGCTTCATCCAGCCGAGTTCCATTCGGAGCTCGTTGAGCACGCTCGCTCGAAAGGCTCCGGCTGGCATCACGCTCGATCTGTCAAGATAGCTCGAAAGGCCCGCAAGCACTCTGTCGCGAACCTGATCGAGATCGAGCGTCCGCTTTACAGTGCAAAACACCGATGTCGCGCTTGTCTGGAGTTTATCGTTGAAGGACTGCTGATTTACGTTCATACCGATTCCGATAACGACGGCCTTGAGTTCATCGCCCGTCCAGACGGCTTCGGAAAGGATGCCGCAAAACTTTTTGCCATCGAGTATCAAGTCGTTCGGCCACTTGATTCGCACGCGGCCCTGTTCAAAGTAGGGAAGATATCCCTGCAGGAATGTTCGGATCGATTGTGTTACGCTGAGCGCCGCAACATAGGGCGCAAGTTCGACAAAGGAGCGCTGAACGTCTTTGAGGATGACGCTCATAAGCAGCGATTTTCCTCGCTCGTCCTTCCAGTCGCGTTTCGGAAGTCGCCCGCGTCCCGCTGTTTGGTGAGCGGCTTGAATGACTTCTTCGTGTTTCGCGCGACCGTTGTTTACGCGAGCGCGAGCTTCATCGTTGGTCGAGGGAAGTTCGTCAAATTTATCGATCGTCCACATGTAGGAAGTTTGCTGGCAGTCGCCACTTCGGCGCCGCATTCGCTATTAAAAAGAGCACAATACGCAACTTGTGAAACGAACACGGCTTCAAGAAGAAAGAGTCGAAAGTTAATTCACCAGCTCAAGATCACATTCTGCGAAACGTACTCGGAGCCATTCATGTATTCTTAAGCACTTCGCGTAAGGCGCGCACGTAAGCGATCTTCGTACGCGCTTCAAAGATACATCGGCATCGGAGAATTCAATGATCGTTCACAAATTCGGCGGAGCCACTACTCGCTCGGCTCGCGGACTCGAGACGCTTGCCGAACTCGTTTGCGCTGCCCATTTGCAGGAGACGAAACGGCTGAGCCGTCGATCCAACGCGTCAGAATCTCCGGGACTGATCGTGGTAATATCGGCGATCGGCCACACAACTCGCTATCTACAGCGGGCCGCGGAGCACAGCAGCATCGGCAACCTGGCATCGGCCGAAGAATATCTCGAGCGCGTAACGATCCAGCATGCCCAGCTTCTTTCGTCGCTGAAATTCCCGGAGGCGATCCACGCCGAGATCACAACGAAATTTCGAAAGGTCTATCAGGATGTTCGCGCACTCATCGAAGGCATTCACATCACGCGCGAACTTTCACTTCGCGCTCGCGATCAAGTCATCGGCAACGGCGAGCGTTTTGCACTCGCACTAATTGGCGCGCTGCTTCGGCGGCGAGGAATCGCGATCGCTGAAGTAAATGCGCGCGAGGTAATGATCACGAACGAGGAATTTGGCCGTGCGAAGCCAGTGATGTCGGAGACGACGGAATGTTTGTCGCAGCAAGTACTTCCGCGATTGCTTGAGGGCGAACTGGTACTGATCGAGGGGTTCGTCGGAGGAACACGCGATGGTGTTGCGACAACGATGGGCAGCGAATCTTCCGATCTCACTGCGACAGTGATCGCGGCGGCGCTCGGTGCAAAGGAAATCGTGATCTGGAAAAACGTGGCGGGCATTTTCGACGCCGATCCCGAACTCATTCCCGAGGCGAGATTGATACGCCGACTGAGCCTTGCCGAATCCGAAGAGATCGGCCGTCGCGGTGCGCGCGTCCTGTTTCAAACTGCTGCAGAGCCGCTGGCAAACCTCGAGCGCGAACCGATCCTTCGTATTGCTTCGCCCTCGATCGCGATCAGGTCCAAGACTGGTAATTTTAAGAGCACGACGATCTCGCGCGAGGCGATGCCACACACTCCGCACCCAAAGCCGCTCGCCCTGACGCTTGACCCGCATCTAAGCGCGCTAAGATTAAGGCCGCGTGCAAATGAGCATGCGATCGAGGGCGAATCTCCGAGGCGAAACCGGCGGCTGCGCGAGAAATTTTCTCAGCTTCGGGCACGAACGCTCTACACGCAAACGACTCCCGAGGACGTGTTCGCCGTTCTCAGGCGTGAATGGCGCTCCGATCTCGTCGAATCGCTCTCTTCGGCATTTGAGATATCCGAAGAGAGCCCTGTCGCCTCACTCGCGCTGATCGTACGCAGTTCGGAAGCCGATGTGCGCCAGAGTTTCGCGGAGCTTCGATCGGAAATGATCCGGTCGCTTCGCCAATTTGCTCCGATCGCCTGTTTTACCTCCGGAAAAAGTATTATCGCGCTGCTGGATGATACTTCCGGCGAGGCGGCTCTTAAAAAGCTCTATCGCGATCTCATGTCGAGGTGAGGCGGCCCGATCGTGCCCAAGTGCTTCGGAATTCTTTTTGGGCATATCTGTTCCTTTGCAGCCAATCTCGCGGGCAATTGTCATAGGCGGGTGTTTCAATTTTCTTGCTCAGGCTTTCATGTTTACTGTTCTGATTCTTCTTATCATAATTATCTCGATCCTGCTCACGGTCGTCGTGCTATCGCAGTCTTCGAAGGGTGACGGATTATCTGGAAGCCTCGGGGGTCCCGGTGGATTTGGAGCAGTTGTCGGCGTTCGTCGCGCTGGTGATTTTCTCGTTCGTGCGACGATCGGACTTGCTATCGCCTTCGCAGTACTCACCATTGTTGCGAATCTCTTCTTCCTTCCGGCCTCGAATGAGGTGACGGCAAACCCGCTTACGACGGGGGCTGGACCTGTTCCAACGATGCCGCAGGGTGCGCACCAACAGCAGTCCGCACCGGCAGTGCAATCGGCACCAGCAGCCGCGCCTGCCGCAGCACCTTCCAACGCGAATCAGCGGCCGGTCAACCAGCCGGTGTCGCCAGGTCAGTAAGGCCCAGCATATTCTAAGGGTATCAAGAGAGCCGACCTGCGAAGGTCGGCTTTTGTTTTCTTAGAGCTACCTCTGCCAGTGGAACAGGCTCATCCATTTCTTCATTATAACTCTGCCACCGTTCCTAGTTAGAGTGTGAAAAATCGTGTTCGCCAGAGGGACTGACTTCTACAGTCGTCGACGCGATTTTTGGAAGGAGCCTATTATATGAAACGAATCATTTTTGTCGCGGCCCTGCTTTGCTCAAGTTTTGCGCTCGCCGGCGCACTTCAGGCACGAAGACTCAAGCTCATATCGTATCCGAAGACGATTGCCGCAGGCCAGTTGGGTATTCTCGTTTTTGAGAACCCAAGTCCGGAAACACCAAAGTCGCAAACCAAATGTACTGCCGATCGCCTGATCGCATGGGTAAAATCGGATATACCGATCTTGCGGATCGAGCAAAACGGGAAGCAAGTCTGGACTTCGCTTGGTAGTTATTCGTCCGTCGGTGATTCATCTATCGCGAGCTTTATGGCACCCGCCTCACTTGAGCCTGGACCAGCCGTGATCTTTTTGGTCAACGATCGCGATGCAAGCATCCCTTATTCGTTTACTGTGATCAAAACGATCACGCCGAAGATCACGGCGCTCCAGTCGCCCACGATCCATGCGCTCCAGGGCTTCACGCTGATCGGAACAGGATTCCTGCCGACCACACTGATCGACCAGAAGCCCGCGATTGAAGAACTTGATCATAACCTCGGTTACAGCACGATGACGCCGCAACTCCAGTGGCAAACGCTCAATCGCCGGATGATCAACGATTGGGATAAGTTACCGGAAGGAAATTTTCTTTACATCACTCAGGGCGCTAAGGAGTGGCGCGCCTTCGTTGACGAGTGCGGGATCGCCGTAACAGGGTTGACACTCAACTTCCAGGCGCCGCCCGATATTCAGCCCGGAACAGCGACCGTGACGCTCGTGCTTCGACAGAATCATAAAGAAGTTGGGCGGACCGACCCATTCACCGTAAGCGTACAATAGAAGATAGCAAACACTTGAAAATTTCTCTACTCGTTCTGCTCCTCGCACTTTTTGGTGTTCGCGAGGTTTCGGCGCAGCCGAAGCCACTTACAAGAACGGAAAAGAAGCACAAGCTTACCGATACCGTCGGCATCGTTAATAATGAGGTGATCACGCTCTATGATTTTCGGAATCGGCTTTCGGCAATGATCGAAGAAGCCGCCGGGACAGATAGCATTAAGAACGGGAAAGTCACGGCGGAGCAGTTTACGACCTTCGTCGATCGAACGTGGGACGATTTTATCAACGACGTGATCATCGAGCATGCAATCGAAAAGCGAAAGCTCATGCTCACGAATGCCTCGATCGACAGCCTGCTTCTACTGCATCCACCGGATGATCTGAAGAAAAATCTGACCGATTCGCTCGGAGTCTTTCATGCCGAGTATCTGAAGACATTCCTCACCGACCCAGCCTATGACTCCGTAGCCTCGATCGTACGGAATGCCGAGCGATTCCAACTCGAAACCGCACGGCTGATTCGAAGCGTAAGCAAGGAAACCGACCAGGATACGCATCCCAATTTTGACGCATGGCTCAAGCAGCAGCGGAATCATGTGAAGGTTACCGATAACAGGACATCGTTCGGATATTATTAAATCGCGGCTGGTTCAAGCTCTCCGTATCTTTGCAGCATTGACAATTATTGTTCAGTGAAAACAACGCCAGAACGAGAGCCGACACGCCATATCAGCGCCCCACAGCAAGGCTCCGCAAAGATCGAGACCGACGAGATCTTTGAGAATGATCCCGTGCGCGATGCGAAACTACCGCGCCGAAGACTCGCGCGAGAACGTGTGCTGCAATTGCTCTACGCTCGCGAGATGACGGGCCGTGATTTCGATGAGATCTTTAAAGAACTCATTCTCTCAAATCTCGAAGATGAACGTGCGCTCGAATTCGCGAGAGCCCTCACGCTCGCGATCAGTGCGCACATGGGCGAGACGAATCAATTAATGACCGAGCACCTGACGCACTGGGATTTTAACCGCGTCGCGTTGATCGACCGGCTCCTTATCCAAATGGGCATTGCCGAACTTTGCTACTTTCCGGAAATTCCTCCAAAGGCAACGATCAACGAATTGATCGAGATCTCGAAAGACTATTCGACCGAAGAGAGCGGGAAGTTCATCAACGGCATATTGCATGCCGTGATGACCGTGCTTAGCGAGAGAGGCGATAGCAACAAGTCGGGTCGCGGATTGCTCGACAAAACGATTTAGTCTCACGATATTTTTCGCCTGTTTCACATCGTGGCAGCCACACATCCGCAAACTCCGCGTCCATTTTCTAAGAAAGTTGTAGCAGCCTGGTCGAGCTTCGACTTTGCAAATAGCTCGTTCTCTGCGATCATCGTAACGTTTGTTTATCCGATCTATTTCGGAGAAACGATCGTAACCAACGGCCGCGGCGATTTCTATTGGGGGATCGCGATGAGCCTTTCGATGCTCCTTGTTGCGGTCGTCTCGCCTGCGCTCGGTGCCATGGCGGATATGACAGGCAGCAAGAAGCGATTCCTCGCGGCCTTTACACTGCTCTCCGTCCTGGCCACGACCGGCATCTACTTCCTATCACCCGGGATGATCTTTGTTGGTATTCTCCTTTTTGTGCTTGGCAACGCGGGCTTCGAAGGCGGTACGGTCTTTTACGATGCGTTCCTGCCCGAGATCTCTTCGAGCGAAACCTACGGACGCGTCTCAGGCATCGGCTTCGCCGTTGGATATTTTGGATCGCTTGCCGCGCTCGTGCTTACGAAGTTCATGCTCGCCCCGACGCCGCCGCTCATTCGTGAGACGTTTCTCGTAACGGCCCTTTTCTTTTTGATCTTCACAATCCCGACACTCGTCTGGGTACCGGAAAAAAAGAAAGCTTCCTCGAAATCGATCGGCGAGATCATCAAGTCGGGCTTTCGTGAGAATCTTCAAACGATTCGCACCATTCGCGAACATAAGAATGTCGCACGATTTCTCATCGCCTTTTTCGTTTACAACGATGCGATCCTTACGGTGATCGGATTCTCCGGGCGCTATGCGAAGCGCACGCTGCATTTCGACAACGGCGATCTCGCGATGTTTTTCATTATGATCCAGGTGATCGCTGCGATCGGCTCCGTCATCTTCGGATACCTAACGGATCGGAAGGGCGCACGACTAACGATCCTGATCACACTTGGAATCTGGATTGTCGTTGTGATCGGAGCCTTCTTTGCACAGACGGCGCAGATCTTTTGGGGCGTCGGGGCTGTCGCGGGACTCGCGTTAGGATCGAGTCAATCGGCTTCGAGAAGTTTTATGGCGCAACTCACACCAAAGGAGCACACAGCGGAATTCTTCGGATTCTACGATGGACTCTGCGGCAAAGCGAGCGCCATCATTGGGCCTTTCCTCTACGGCGTGCTCTCCGATCAATTCGGCCAGCGTCCCGCGATCGCTTCGTTGGCTCTCTTTTTCATCGCAGGCTTCATTCTCGTGCGAGGCGTGAAGCACGATGGAAGATCTGTGCAAACGGCGAGTGCCTAACGCGCGCGAAGCACCATCTCTGCTTCAAGTTTTAACATCTCGGCAACCTCAGGCAAAAATCTTGCACTGACCGGTACACCAATGTACGCGCCCTCGGTTACTTGCACAGGCTTTGCGCCGGCTTGGTAACGAGAGTAAAACCCATTCGCAGCAATGTCTTCGTCCGTTCTCCCGATCAGGAAAAAATTAACGAGTTGCTTCGCTTTGTTGGCATAGACGATTTTTCCTGAAGCAGCGGAGACCTGCAGCAATCCTTCCGCCAGATCGCCAACATCTGTTGGGTTGCGTTCGCCATCTTTTTTGCCACTCATAATGAGCGTGATCTCCGCCAGGGCTTGATCCGAAAGCGCAATTGCAAATTCCAAAAACTTTGCGTCCTTTGTTGATTCAAAAAGAATCGTTGCAGCTTCGGCAGCGATCATTTTATCGCGAGGGATGAACGAGATCTGAGGTTTTGTGAGTGCGGCGAGCGAAGCGAGAGCCCACTGGCGATAAACATCCTCGCCCGTGATCCTGAATAATCTTGCGGCGGCAAGCGCACCGTAGCTCGTGCTCACGCCCATTGGACGTTGGTCGTTGGAGTTCCATGCCCAACCGCTCGGAGCTTTATCGGTTGCCTGCTTCCAAAAACCCAGCGAGATCATGGCATTGAATGCTCCGCGTGCATTATTGAGATGGGATGAATCTTTCGTGGCCTCGAAGCAATTCGCCAGCGCGGCGATCCACTGCATGTCATCGTCGCCGCCAACATAGATCTGGTTACCCTGCCTTGCGATGATCCTCGCGCCGATCCCGTTGTCGGTTCGTTCGTAGAGCGCGGTTGAAGATTCGTAGTATTGTTTCAGCGCGTCGGCTTTCATATTGCCCGTTCGCACCATGTAGGCAAAGGCATCGAGCACGATCGTGATGCCCCAGGAATCGGAGCGCTGGCCTTGGGTAGGTTGATCCGTGCGTCGAATAAAATTTCCGTTCGCAGGATTCCACATTTTCTCCAGCATGAACTTATGTGTCGCGAGAAGATGTGACTCCCACTCTTTTTTGGTTTGGGCCGTCGCAATGTGCGAACTTTGCATTGAACTTAGCACTATCAGTAGAAATACAGCGAACCCTTTGCCCTTCATCATGCTCTTGACATTTGTTACTCGTAGATGCCTCACCCTAAAAAATACGACGGTGATCGTGCTTGTTCTGTTAATTCACGTTTTCACTGCCACTGCGCAACCGCTCGTAAAGACAGGACTTGACCGGCTTGTCGCGACCGACTTCAAATCGTTAACGCAAAAGCACGTCGGCCTGATCGCGAATCAAACCTCGCAAACATTCGATGGTAAATTCGGACCTGCGCTCTTCAAGAAGGCAAAGCGGGTAAGGCTTGTCGCGCTCTTCGCACCGGAACACGGACTGCACGGAACGCGATCTGCAGGCGTGGCCACCGACTCTATTGAGCGATATATGGGAGTGCCCGTCTACTCGCTCTATGGCTCTACACGCAAGCCAACGAAAAAAATGCTGAAGGGCATCGATGCGCTCGTTTTTGATCTGCAGGATATCGGCGTTCGCCCCTACACTTATTTATCGACAATGGTCAGTGCGATGGAGGCGGCTGCCGAATCGCATATTCCGTTCTATGTTCTCGATCGGCCGAACCCTCTCTCGGGAGTTCGCATCGAAGGAAATCTGCTCGAAGAAAATCTCGAGTCCTTCGTTGGGATCGCACCGATCCCCTATTTGCATGGGATGACATTGGGTGAACTTGCCAGGATGGCGGTCGGCGAAGAGTGGTTCAAGAATGCGGCTTCGCTCAAACTTACAGTGATCCAAATGTCAGGCTGGAAGCGATCGATGTATTGGCCCGAGACTGGTTTGACGTGGGTTGCGACAAGTCCGAACATTCCCCGATTTGAGAACGTGATCGGAGCTGCAGCTCTTGGCGCAACGGGAGAACTTGGCATCCTTACGATCGGGATTGGTGGAGATCGGCCCTTCCTCGCGCTCGGTGCAACCGCTTCAAAGACTGACGCAATGCTGCAAGCTGCGCAGTCGGCATTCCCACACGAGCTGACGCTCAAAGTCGATAGCTTTTCTGCGGTGGTGAGCAGTCAAAAGAAACATTTCGCCGGCATCACGATCGGTGTCCCCAAAGATCTCTCACATCTTGGTCCAATCTATGCAGGTCAGTTTATGCTGCTTGGCACCCTGCTAAAAGATTCGACATTCCAATCGAGCTTCGATGCAATTTCGACTGCGCAAATGTTGATGTTCGAAAAAGTGACAGGTACCAAAAAGATCTGGGGAGCGCTCGATCACGAGGCCGATGTCGCGCCAATCATCGATAGCTGGCAAAAGGATGTCACAAATTTCGCAATCAGCCGAAAGCCCTACCTGCTCTATTGAGCGCTCGCAATTATGCGCGCGTAATTTCGTGCGACCAGGTAATTTCGCAACCCGAACGACGGACCATGATGCTGACAGTGCAATAGGTCTCCTGCGAAAGTTTGATCGAGCGTTCGAGTTCTTCCGAAGTGAGATCGGGGCTCTTCACATGAAATGCCATGTGGAGCTTCGTGATCACTTTCGGATGTTCGGTGGCGCGCTCGTATTCAATCTCCACTCGAAAATCATCGAGTTGTTTTCGTCGTTTTGCGATCATTGCCACGACATCCATCGCCGTACAGGCGCCCGCAGCCATCGCGACTGCCTCTACCGGACTCGGTGAGGAGTTCAGTCCTCCTCCCGCTACGCTCGTGTCGAAAACCGATTCAAGACCTTCTTCATTCTTGCCAACGAAGCGAAGTGCCTTATCACGAGTAAGAGTAACTTTCATTTCTTAAGCAGCGGTTGCAAGCAAACGCTCCACACGCTCGCGGTTTCTACTATGCACGCGCAGCGTCAACCGAACGTGCGTGTCTGTAAATGTGCGATTGCTCACTTCACCAAGTTCGTGTAATCTCGATGCGATCTCGTAATGCGTTAGGGGTACCTCGACCGTAAGCTCAACCGATTCCTCAGTGATCACACGCTCGATCTCTTCTTTGAGGCGGCTGATGCCAATGCCACGGCCTGCGCTGATAAAGACAGCATGAGGATATCGCGACCGAACACTCTGCAACGAAGCGCGATCATCGTCGGAGACAAGATCGATCTTGTTAAAAACCATGATGGTCGGCTTCTCGCTTGCATCGAGTTCCTTCAACGTAAGCTCGACAACTTCCACCTGCTCTTCGAACGATGGATTGCTCACATCGATCACGTGTAAAAGAATATCGGCCTCTGTTACTTCAGAAAGTGTGGTACGAAACGATGCGACAAGTTTCGCCGGCAGTTTGCGAATAAATCCTACCGTGTCGGTAACCAGCGTCTTGCGCCCGTGCGAAAGCTCCATCGCCCTGGTTGTGGCATCGAGCGTTGCAAAAAGACGATCCTCGACAAATACCTCCGAGTGTTTGTCGGCCGCCAGCACGTTCAAGAGCGACGACTTGCCTACGTTTGTATAACCCACGAGTGCAATTCGCGCGAGCTCGTTCGAGCGGCTAAGCCTGCGCGTCGTTTGCTGTTGCTCGATATCGACAAGTTTCGATTTTAGATGCGCGATACGCGTCTTGATCATTCGCCGATCGGTCTCGATCTGCGTTTCGCCGGGACCCTTCGTGCCAATGCCGCCGAATTGCTTGGATAAGTGCGTCCATGCACGCGTAAGCCGAGGAAGCGTATATTCAAGCTGTGCAAGCTCGATCTGCGTTTTCGCTTCCCGCGTACGAGCGCGCGATGCGAAGATATCGAGGATCAGTCCGCTCCGATCAAGAATCTTTACTCCAAGTTCTTTTTCGAGATTGCGAAGCTGCACCGGGCTGAGATCGTCATCGAAGATCACGAGACCCACTTCTTCCATCTCGACACGCATTTTCAGTTCTTCGACCTTTCCCTTGCCGAGATAGAGCGCGCCGTCAGGTTTTGGCCGCTCCTGAGTCATCCGAAAAAGAATATCGGCGCCGGCAGTATCTGCAAGCAGTGCCAGTTCTTCCAAATGCTCTCGGGAAGTATTTCGGGAGGTTTCCTGGGATTCGGTGATGATCGCAACAAGCGCGGCGCGTTCGCGAGGTTTGTGCGTTTCGAAGAATTGAAGTGCCTCTTTCAATAGATGTCTCCTTGGTATATCTTAACCGACTCAGACGCTCATTCGTTGTTCAATTCATCGAGCGTCGCTTTTCAAACGATCTTGGATCGTTGTTACGTCTTCAATCAATAAGTGTTCCATCCATCAGGACCGCCTTTCCGGTGCGAAACACTGGCCATTCAACCACCGCTAAGGCAAGCGCCGCAACTTCCTCCGGCTCGATCAGTTTGCCCTCCTGATTGAGCTTTGCCAGTTCCGACTCGGCTTCTGCGGCCGATTTTCCAGTCCTCGCTACAATATTTTCGATACTCGTTTTGACAATATCGGTGCGGACGAATCCCGGGCACAGCGCATTGACGGCAATCTTTTGTTTAGCCAGTTCTACAGCGAGCGCACGTGTCAAACCAAGGAGCGCGTGTTTCGAGGTCGAATAAGCAGCCGTGTAGGCGTAGCCATGCAGGGCAGCGGTCGATGCGATCGAGAGGATCTGACCGCCACCACGCTCACGCATGCCCGGTTGCAAGGCCCGAGCCAGATAAAACGCGCCACTCACATTCGTTGCCATCGTCTGCTTCCAGAGCTCGTCGGTTGTTGCTTCAAGTTTTGCGGATGGTGCAACACCGGCGTTGTTGATCAGAATAGAAATTGGCCCAAGCGATCGAGTGATCTCGCCGATCAATTTTGCGACTTGTTCCGAAGAGGCGATATCGCAAACGAATGCGCTGGCTGTGCCTCCTCGGCTAACGATCCGCTCTGCCGCATCTTCGACTTCACTGAGCGTTCGCGATACCAGGGCAACCGTATACTGTTGCTCGGCAAACAGCTCCGCTATCGCTCTGCCGATCCCTCTACCAGCCCCGGTTACGAGGACGATGCCTTTGTTCATTTTTGGATCAACGCCAGCAAGTCTCGATTCTCAAGGAGCTGTTGAGGCGCTCCATGCATCACGATCCGAAGAATCACCTGCGCGAGATCGGTAACGCGAATAAAATATCCTGGAAGAAAGAGCCTAAGCAATGGATGAAATGGATAAAGCATTCGCTCCATTGTCGGACCGCTTGGATTACCTTGCGGCCCCGGCGAGATCGCGGCGGGCCGGAGCAGATAAAGTTTTCCAGACTTGAAAGGAAGTCGAAGCAACGCGTTCTCTGTCTTCCCTTTAATTCGTGCGAAGAGCGTTTTACTTTGTTCTTTAGAATCGGCTCCTGCCCCGCTAACGAAGATGAATCTTATTTCGGGATTGGCCTGCAACATTGCGGAAGCAGCGCTGAGAGCATATTCATACGTGATCCGAGTATACTCGGCTTCCGATCGTAGCCGTGTTTGCGAAACGCCGAGGCACCAAATGCATACATCCTGCCGGGCGAAGAGCGTGTTCAGCCGCGAGTAATCGAGAAAATCTTCATGGACGACCACCTCAAGCTTTGGGTCGGAGAGGGCCAATGCTCTTCGTACGAGCGCTGTGACGTGCGTCACTGCACTATCGCTTAACGCAGCCTGCAGCGTTGTGCTGCCGACCATTCCCGTAGCACCTGTAATGAAAACCTTCAAGAGTCAAGAAGTTGTGATTGCACACGCTGACCCATCAAAAATAAGTCCACTTTTGGCTTCATACGTGCAAGCCTCTGACAGGGCAGGGGAATTCGCGGAATCTTTGCGTACTCCATTGGCTTTACAATCCCGCTAATAAGAATTGTTACTGTTAAGGATATGCCGAAGAGGATTCTCCAACCCCCGGAAAGGCGGAGTACGAAGCAGCGATCGCTGGTCCTCGATGTCGTGCAGCGCTCACACGCACATCCCGATGCCGAAGAGGTCTATCGGCTCGCTCGCAAGAAAATTAGCTCGATCTCACTTGGTACCGTCTATCGTAACCTTCGGTTGCTCGTGAGCGAAGGAGTGATTCATGAAGTGCAGACTGCCGGCAAGGTCGTCCGATATGACGGCATGCTCGGGGCGCACTCACACTTTCAGTGCAACAATTGTGGAAAGATCATCGACCTGCCGGTAGCCGCTACAATGCAGCCGCCAAAGAGTGCGCTGCTCAAGGGATGTGAAGTGCTCGAGGTCAAGGTCGATCTGTTCGGACGCTGCCCAGATTGCCCGATCAAGAAGTGATAAAAGCCGGTGGTATCCAGACGCAGGGGGAGCCGCGAGACTTATTGTGGCCACTGGTCGCAGCGTTCGTGGTTCGGATCGCGATGCTGCCCTTTGCTGCGATAGATAATCCAAGGCTTTGGGAATATGGCGAGATCGCGCGAAATCTTCTTGCCGGTCATGGGTATTCCATGCACTGGCAGCTGATGCAGCAACCGCCGGTGCTTGTCCCGACCGCCTTTATGCCGCCCGGCACCACGATGATCCATCTCTTCGGACTTTGGCTCTTTGGCGATCAACTCGGCGGTTATCTCGCGATCTTTTTTATCCAGGTTTTTTGCGGGGTTGGGTTCGTTTATTTTTCTGCGAAGCTTGTCGATCGGCTGTTTCAGTATGCGCGCTTGACACAGCTCTCCGCATGGAGCGCGGCGCTCTATCCGGCGTTTGTTTTTACGAGCGCTACGTTCGGCGTTGCGACTGAAGCGTTATTCCTGAACGCGCTCTTCATCTATGCAGCATGCCTGCTTTGGGTTGCGGTACAATTCGGAGGTAGAGCGTTGCTGAGAGCGTTTCTTCTGGGCCTTGTCGCTGGAGTGCTGACGCTATTCCGCGCCGAGGCGCCGCTTACGATCGCTTGCACGGCTATCTACTTTCTCGTTACTTCTCGGCACAAATTAAAGGAGTCGATTCTCGCAGTTGCCATTGTGGGCGTAGTTATGCTTGCGGTGATAATACCCTGGACTGTCCGCAACGTCGAGACCTTTCAGGCTTTTATTCCCGGCAGCACGAGCGGTGGACTAAATCTTTGGAAGGGCAACAATCCACTCGCAACAGGCAGTGGCTGGAATGCATCGGGAGGCGTGATCGCACCAACCGACACGCTTGTGGCGACGGTGGTCCCATCGGGAGTGATCACGTCGCAACTCGAAGTTGAGGAGTCGGCGATGCTAAGCAAAACCGCAACCGAGTGGATTCGCAAACATCCTTCGCAAACGATCTTGCTCGACATAAAAAAGGTCGCGATGCTTTGGCTATTCGACTGGTATAATCCTGAATCCAAACGGGCCGTATACATCGCACTCGCTCTGTCGACACTCGCCGTGGCTGTCTTTGGAATGTGGAGTTATGCGCACTCGAGCTCAATCTCGATGACTGGGCATTTCGGCATGCGACTTATTTCGATCGTGCTCGTTGTGAACACGGTTACGGCAATGATCTTTTTTGTTGCGCCGCGCTATCAAATTTTTCTTATGGGCGTGTACTGGCCGTTCGTCGTTCTCGGCATCGACCGGATACTCGGGCTTCGGAAAAGAAGTGAGGCAGGAAGTCTCAAAGTCGAAACGCCGCAACCCATTCCATCAGAAGTTTTCATCTGAATTTCTCATCGTACATCATCAGGAGATCATCATCATGGCAGATTTAAAAGATTCAAAAACGTTTGTGAACTTGAAAGAAGGCTTTGCAGGCGAATCGCAGGCGAACCGCCGGTACCTTTACTTTGCGCGTCAGGCAGATATCGAAGGGTATCCGGACATCGCAGGCGTCTTCCGCGACACCGCTGAGGGCGAAACCGGACATGCGTTCGGCCACATGGAATTTCTCGCGGAAGTTGGCGACCCGGCGACCGGCAAGCCGATCGGCGAGACAGCGATCAATCTCGAAGCCGCCATCGAAGGTGAGACCTACGAATACACAGAGATGTATCCTGGCTTTGCCCGCACGGCACGTGAGGAAGGATTCGACGAGATCGCCCAGTGGTTCGAAACGCTTGCACGTGCCGAGAAATCGCACGCAGGCCGTTTCCAGAAAGCCCACGACACGATCGACGCATAACATTGCCGCATCGCGATTTACGCGATGCAGCACCCAAGTGTGTGACACCATAGTGTCACGCATCAGAGAAGGTGTGGCGCAAGCTGCTCCTTACTCTACCTAATACATAACGTATGACGTCACTGCCCTGTCTTGCTCGTGAAGGGCGATGTATCCTTCGGCAACGAGGGATCAACGCTTTGCAAGGCGGGGCGGTGTTTTATTTGTCGACATTATAGCGTGAATTCTTATGATGGTTTTTGATCCGCATGATCCGCTCTATTGGAAACAAGAGGATCTGCAAACGGAATTCAAGAAGGTCCTCGATGTCTGTAACGGTTGCAGGCTTTGTGATGGACTTTGTCCGCCATTCAACGACCTCTTCGACCGCATCGATACGATCGATGATACACAAACCGCGGCAGGGATCGGCCATGAGAATCCGGTCGAGCAGCTAACGAAAGGCGATTACAAGCATGTCGTCGATTTTTGCTATCAGTGCAAACTCTGCTATCCGAAGTGCCCCTACACGCCGCCGCACGAATACATGCTTGACTTTCCAAGATTGCTCTTGCGCGCACAAGCCATCGAGGTGAAGGAAGAGGGGAAGTCGCCAAAAGAAAAATTGCGCGATGCCTTTTTGGGTGATGCCGATCGAACAGGAAAACTTGGTTCTGCCATTCCGGGCATCATGAACTGGGCGAATCACAATCCGACCGTGCGCTCGATCATGCAGGCCGCGATCGGTATTCACAAAGATAAAAAACTTCCGCTTTATTATGGCGAGACGTTTCGCGATTGGGTCGACAGTCGCCCGAAGGTGACGCTGCTGGCGCCCGCCGATAAGGTCGCGCTTTTTTTCACCTGCATGCTCAACAACAATAAGCCCTGGATCGGAAAGCAGTTTGTCGAGATCCTCGAAGCGAATAATATTCTCACGATCGCGCCCGAGCAGGAATGCTGCGGGATGCCTGAACTTGGGACGGGAGACGTGGCAAAGACGGCTGCCACTGTTGATCGAAACATTGCACGCTTGCATCCCATCGTTCAACAAGGCTACAAGATCATCGCGATGAGCCCGAGCTGCTCGCTGATGCTGCGCGATGAATACGAAAATTACGCGACGAATAAAGAAGCTGCTAAAGCGATAAAGGCGGCCATACTCGATCCGATGGAATATTTGATGAAGCTGCACAAGCAAAAATTATTGCACGCGGAATTTCCGAATTCAATCGGCGGTCAGATCACCTATCATCTGCCCTGCCATCTCAAATTTCAGAACATCGGCTATCCTTCGCGCGACCTGCTTAAGCTTTTGCCGAATACCAAAGTGACGATGGTGCAGCAATGCTCGGGACATGACGGATCGTGGTCGATGAAGACCGAATATTTTCCAATCTCGATCGAAGTGGGAAAAAAATTATTCAAGGCGATCGAAAAAGAACAGCCCGCTGCGACGGTGGTCAGCGATTGTGTGCTCTCGCATTTGCATATCGAGCAGGGCACGAACACCGATCCCTTTCATCCGATCGAAGTCATCTACCATGCGATGGGATTCACGACGCACAAAAATCCGGCGCGAAGCCTGAACGCCAAAGAGCTCGCTCAAACCGTTACACCTTAAACTGTTTTTTCGAATATGAAGCCGATCCAATTATCTGAGATCAAAGACCTCGTGCAGTACGAGAAAGAGCGCAAAGAGCTTCGCGAGCATGTGATCGCGATCAAAAAGCTGCGAAGAATTTCGGTGGGTCCGAACATGACCTTTGTCTTCGAAAATCGCGAGACGGTGCTCTTTCAGATTCAGGAAATGGCGCGCACCGAACGACTCGTGCACGATGAAGCCATACAGCATGAGATCGACGTTTATAACCAGCTCATACCAGCCGATCACGAGATCTCTGCAACACTCCTCATCGAGATCACCGACAAAGATCTGATCAAACCCATACTCGATTCGCTGATCGGACTCGGATATAACTCGGTATATTTCAAGATCGGTGATCACGAGATCACCACCCAATTCGACGAAGCCCAGGCCGCGCAAGATCGCATCAGCGCTGTGCAATATCTCAAGTGGAAATTAACGGACGAAGACGTCCAGAACATGCGCTCACCCCACACCCCGGTCTCGCTCGTACTTCGCCACCGCAACTACGATTACACCGCCCCACTAACCGAAGACCAGCGCGAAGCCCTGCTCGAAGATCTCACCGAGTCGATTTAAAAAAAACGCGAACCTCCAAACGTAGCGCGAGCTTCAGCTTGCGATTCGTTTACAGAAGCACAACTCCAAAAAATTACCAGACAGATTTAGACTGGTCATCCTGAAGGCACCAACGCAATGACTGGTCTCGTAAAATTCAAAGGTGCCTGAAGGATCTTACCCTACGTTCGCCGCAAACTGGATGACAAAGAAAAAGCGCAAGCAAAAGCTCGCGCTACGTTTACAACGTCCTTCATACTTCATCACTCATCATTCATACTTGCCCCTTAGTGCCAGTCGATGATGATGCAGGCGGCGAGGAAAAGGAACATGAGCGTGATCCATACACCGAGGCCGATATAAAGCACTTTGCGAAAACTCCGCTGACTTGGCGTCAGGACGGAAGGTGGCGGAAAAGGCGAAGGTGCTGGGACCATGTGAAATGCTTCTTAGAAAAGCCAGTGCGGCTGGAATGCCCACTCGACCGAGAGCATCGTGATCAGAATTCCTGCGACGATAAGCGGTACGTAAGCGATCACGCTCAGGAATTTTGCATCGTATTTCAAATGCATAAAATACTGCGCGACGAGTCCGGCTTTGACCAGCGCGAGTGCGATGAGCAAAACTACCATCGCCGTATGCGGCAAGCCGGCTTGAGCGATCCCAACCTCGACCGCAGTCAAAATGATAAGCGCGATGAACACCGCCATGTAATTCGGGTGTGCGTGCTTGCCCTCTTCTGTGTGTGTCCCTGCTTCTGCCATGGTTCTCTATAAAAAAAAGCTTAAACTCGTTCGCGATGGACGGGTAGTCCTCGCGTCGACGGTAGTCCTCGCGTGGGACGGTAGTCCGGTCCGTCTCCCCTCCCCGATCCCTAATGCCTCAATACAAAACTCCCCTCTCCTCAGATCAAATATACGAGTGTAAAAAGAATGATCCAGACAAGATCGACGAAATGCCAGTAGAGTCCTGCCACCTCGATCAACCTCGGAACGTCCGAAGTTTTTTGCAGCCACTTGAGGCCCATGAATGTCGAGATGAGCATCAGCCCATAGAGCGAACCGATGATCGAAGCGAGCATTGTATCCAAGCCGAAGAACGACAGGATCGCCTGACGCAGTGCGAACGCGAGTCCGATGCTTATGAGCAACACGACCACATCCCACTTTCGCTTACCAGCCACTCCCGCATTCGCCGCGGCCGTCAGTGCCGATAGGTAGACCACGCCAGCAAGTACGTGCATGCCGTGGAAACCGGTCAAGATGAAGAACGTCGCATCGAAGAGACTGTTCGGCATCTTCAAGCCTTCGTGATGGATCAGTTTGTTGTATTCGAAGAACTGGATCCCCATGAAGATCGCGCCGCCCACTGCAGTTGCGATCAGCCAGCGTGTCATGTTCTTCTTATCGCCGTTGACGATCGACTTCAAACTCTGCACCATCGTCACGCTCGAACAGATCAGAATGAACGTGTTGACCGCAGTCAGGTTGATGTTGAGCGGATTAGGCTCGATCCCCGCCGCCGGATGCGTCATACCAGGCGCAGGCCAAAGCGACCCCGCACCGATACGCACCGATAGATACGCCGCAAACAACCCAAAGAACGCAAGCGCATCCTGGCAAAGGAACAGCCACATAAAGATCTTCCCAGACCAAATGCCCGTACTCGTCGCCGCATGCGAATGCGCGATCTCCTCGCCTACCTCAACCTCATGATGCAAAGCAATTTCTGACACCGTTCGTACCTGTTAAAAAGAACAACACCGAACTCTCCGCCACTCGCAACAAGTGACGCGTGGGCAAATATAAGCACGGTATGGGAGGGGAGAGGATGGATCGCCACGAAGCGATGATGAAAGAAGTCTTCCCGTTACGGGAGTACCAGACCCAACTCTTTAAGACGCACACGAACGACATCCTCAGTTTTTTGCACGGTGATATCAAGAAATTGTTGGTATCCGGTAACGTACGATTTGTTGAGTTTCTTTTGGTGTGCAGCACCGTGGGCTATTGAGTGGCGGTCACTAAGATATTCATCAAGTCGATCGGCGGCATCGCTGGCGAACTTACCGCGTCGTCCCCACGATTGGGTAACATCTTCAACACCGAGCAAAGATTTGAACATTGATTTCACTGCCGCGTCAGGAGTGTTAAAATCGGAAATTTTCAGCGCTACAAACTGGAGTAAGATCGTCCGCCAACCGTCACCGACAAAATACCAAGGGTAAAGCTCATGTTTTACGCTTACGCTCAACTTCGAACTTTTCGAGGCAGCTACCGCCGCTAAGAGTTCATGATGGAGCGCAAATGGATCGGGAAGATCCCGAACAATGATGCCGATCGATTCTTTTAGAATATTTTCGATGAACGACTCCCAGCAAGCCGTTAGTAAAACAACGGCGGAACGATGCAAAACTTCGAGATCGGCCGCACGTCTGCCCTTAGCCGCAGGCTCTACACCGTGAAGCTGAGCATGAAATTTTAGAAGTCTTGCGACCTCTTGCTTCTGCGTGTTATAACGAGAGATTGACCCGGACACAAGAACTCTAATTTCCGGTTAACGATCGGCTATGGACAAACTTATTCTTACCAGGGACAGTCAATCGGGTAATGAAACCTCTTCCAAGTGACATTGGATCAACAGCTCTTATCTCAAGGTAGCCTTCTTTCGTAAGTTGCTCTATGGATTGGGAAAGCATTTCTTTAGAGAGGTCAATGCCAGATTCCTTCAACAGTTGTCGTAGTTCGTCCGCCGTAACCCAAGGCCTTTGGTCCCTAAGTTGGGTAAGCAGGACAGAAAGAATCACCTTGCCGTTATCCATAACTACTAAAAACCATTGTTCCACTTATTCATTCCCAGCTGACCACCGTTGCCATTCTCAATCTGCTCGGAAATCTGAGTCGGAATGATCCTTTGAGAATTCGAATTGGCTCGCTTTGAAGAATTGAAGGAAGGTTGCTCTACTTTTTAGTCGGTGATTAAGCAGGAACCGGCAACGGTTGCTTCTCCTTTTAACTCAGCAACAAGCATTCAAATCCTGAAAAGCTACCTTGTAGATGAAATCCCTGTCGAACGAAGATCGACCTTCTCCACTACTTCAATGTTCAGCAGCTTTGACACGGAGTCGGAGCAGATCGTTGCGATGCTAGAGCTTGATTGTACTTCCAGCTGCACTCTCGTTGACTCTCGCTTGCAGAATCGGACTTCCTTCACTTCAATCCCGTCAGCGCTTGAGACTATCTGCAGTCACCTTAGCACTTTTGCGTTACCAGATTTGCTTTTCGAGAGGCTCTCGAATCATGTTGGCGAGTTCGCTTAACGTGGAGCGAAAGGTGTAGTCTTACGAAGAGCACCTTGCTGCCTTTGGCCTTTATTGCCGGCTGCCATTCGGACGGCTGCACCATGGCAATCCTGAGATTGTGGAATTGGCGACTCTGCTGGGTCGCAGCGCAAATGCTTTGGCAATGAAGCTTGTGAACTTCGCTCGCTTCGATCCCGCACTTCAATCTCGCCGAATTAGCGGATTATCCAACGGCAGCAAATTGGAAGAAGCGGTTTGGAAAGAATTCACAACTTCGCCCGAAGTAATAGCCGTTGCGTGCGAGTCTGCCCTTTTGAAATTAGGCTCGTCAATGTTTGACGATATCTTAGTGCTTCCTTCAACTTCGACAGAGAGGGTGGCGGACGTAAAGGTACGGCTGGTGCAATCGTTCTTTAGGGCGGGAGTGCTGTCTAGTTATAACTATCGATGCTCGTTCTGCGAGTTAGGTCAAAAAGAACTGCTGATCGCAGGTCACATTATCCCGTGGAGCGCCAATGACGATCTTCGAGCAGATCCACGTAATGGGATCTGTCTATGCGCTCTACACGACAAAGCATTCGATCGGGGCTTGCTTGGAGTCGCGCAAGACTTCCCGATTTTGATTAGCAACCGGATTGACCGATCCACACCCAATGAGCTTGCACAAATTGGACTTATCGACCTGGCAGGCAAGAAGATGCATCTTGCCGAGCGATTCCAAGCTTTCGATTCGTCGCTTGCTTACCATCGCGAAGAGATATTCGCCTAATCCTCAATCCTCCACTTTCTGCACATTTAGGACATATTTACGGAACTTAGATGCGGAATATTGCGTTTTATTCTTGTAGTAAGGATGATCGATTCCTCACGTCAGGAACCCGCCCTCCAGAGTTTTTCATGCTTAAGGGTGTTAGCCTAATGAAAGCTACCCGCTGTGCAAATGCCTACGTCGTGGAAACCAACGGCTTTGTGTCATCTTGGGATTATTCCGCTCCAGAATTATGAATAAAGTTTATACACAACAAGCCCCTACGGTTAAATTTTCTGCCTCCGGCCACTCGGATGAAGGGTTGGACAAGCCAGCGGTGAGGAGGCTAAGGGTCGCCTCCAATTATGAATAAAGTTTATACACCAACTTGAGCCGTGATGTCAAATATGGCGATCCTGGTCTAAAAACGAAGGTGCGGATAGAGCCTTGGGTCGGGGGGTGGGATGCCGTGCGGCGGGCAGCCTCTGAGAAAGCAGGATGTCCGATCACCAAAACCATTCACGATGAGCAGGTCGCTCGTGGGTAGCCATTCTGTGAGAATAAAGAATTTGTACGAAAAATTTGGATTTTGGTTTTGCATGTGTTATATTGCGGTGTAGAATTGTATCAATTAATCGCTGGGAGGGGAATATGCGCCTCACTTAGCATCTTGTTTTGCCCATTTAATCGGCCCAAAAACTATGTTTGCTCGCGAAGGTCTTTCATTAGACTTGCCTTCGGGCTTTCTCGGAATCTTCGTCGGACTTGCGTTCGGCTTTACGATCGGACTGTTTTATTACCAGACCTACCGTAAGACCTACTATTGGCTCTACTCGCTTGGCAGCGGCGTCATAGCCTCAGTGCTTGTCCCGGCGATCCTGCACCATGCGCTACGTATGGATACAAGCAGCATGCATTCGAACATCGTACAGTTCGGTGCGGCGATGGTCGCGGTGATCCTTGCCAACCACACACTCTATGCCCTTAACAAGCGCCACCAACTCAAGCTTCGCAGCTCGCGCCGCCGGACGTATGCGAAGGATCTGTTGGTCACGCACGTGCCTCATTCGCGGTCGCAGGCGCTCTAACGAGTCGCTTCGTCCTTCGAAGAAACCCGGCACCGATGGGCGCTGGGTTTTTCCGCGTAGCTGCACCAAAGTGTAATTTGGGTAGTTGACGTTCTGTCTTGTCATGCAACCAGCGTATTCCTATGCTTCGTCCGTCACTTATTCTCAGTGCGCTATCGCTCGCGTTCATTTTTGGCTGTTCGACCAACAGCGTGCTTGTGCCTGAATACATGACCGTGAGCCCGCACATGCTCGTCTACGCACCGCCGGACTCCATCCACACGGTTGCGCTGACGCATTCCTGCACGTGCCCCATCACATGGACCATTTTGAAGGATAGCTCCAGCTGGGTGAGCGTCGTAGCCTCGGCCACAGGCGATCAATCGAATTTTCCTATCACGATCAACCGATCGCTGCTCACGCAGGACACGAGCACCGCCCATCTTTATATCACGACCGGCGAGTACCAAACGCAGAGCGGACATGCCTTCGACACTGTGACGATCAAGGCGATCAGATAAGGAATCGACCTCGCGCGAGGTACCCAAGCCTTTGGGCTCCTATCCTTTTAAAACAGAACACACTCGCCAAAGCGAGTGTGTTCTTGAAAGGCTTGACAAGTAAGCGTCAGACCTAAAGTCAGCGAGTGCGAAGAATTACTTCTTCTTCATCTCGTCCTTCTTCATGTCCTTAACGTCCTTCTTGATTTCCTTGACGTCCTTCTTCATGTCCTTCATGCTACCAGTCTTCATGCTGGTATCCATGTTGTTGTGCATCATGGTGTCAGCTGGTGGTGGTGGCGGCGGCGGTGGCGGTGTTGCGGTGTTAGTCGCAGGCATCGTCGTTGCTGCTGTGTCGGTCATGTTGGTGTCGGTCTTCTTAGCACACGACATCATACCGCTTGTGAAAACAACTAGTGCTCCAAGCACGATGAATTTACGAAGCCTCATGGCAATTACCTCTTAGTTTTGAGTGAAGGAAATACGCAACACAATCCACACGTTCCGTCACCGGCTTTAGCGATATCCTGCTGCGAGTACATCATTGAAAAAGAACTTAGAAACAAAGATACGAACAACAGCGCAAAGATACAAGAACAAGCGCGAAATCGTTCAGCCCATCCAAATTCCTTCGAACGGCTCTAAACCTGTGCCTCCACATTCGCACGAATATACGAAGAAAATTGCCCGGACCACCATGAATGGCCATTTTAGCTCCTGCCACCTGAGGAGCACCGTGCATCAAACTTAGCTTAATTCGCTCTAAATGGCACGCATTCGTCAATTTCTTGCCCGATCACGGCCCAGAAAAAAAACTGCCGAAACGACCGACTCTGATGGGTTGTTGGGGCCATTCTTACTTTTAGCCTATGCCACTCGAGATCTACAATACGCTTTCGCGTTCCAAAGAACTCTTCAAGCCGATCCACGAAGGGAGCGTCGGACTTTATGTTTGCGGCCCGACCGTCTATTCCGATGCGCATGTCGGCCATGGCAAGGCGTATATCATGGGCGATATCGTCCATCGCTACCTCGAATTCTTGGGATACAAGGTGACGTATGTCCAGAACATCACCGATGTCGGACATCTTACCGACGACGCCGACGAGGGCGAGGACAAGATGCTCAAGAAAAGTAAGTTGGAACAGAAGCATCCGATGGAGATCGCCGAATTTTATACGCGGCGCTTCAACGAAGATATGACGCGGCTGAACGTGCTGCCGCCCGATATTGCGCCCCGCGCTTCTGCGCATATCATCGAGCAACAGGTACTGATTCAAGAGCTGATCGATAAAGGATTTGCCTATGAAGTTGATGGCAATGTTTATTTTGAAGTTGCGAAGGATAAAGAATACGGGAAGCTCTCTGGGCGCAAGACCGAGGATCAGGAGGCCTCGGGGCGGGTTGAATCTCGCTCCGATAAACGCTCGCCGCAGGATTTCGCGCTTTGGAAGAAAGCCGAAAAAGGTCACATCCTCCGCTGGCCTTCGCCCTGGGGCGAAGGGTTTCCTGGATGGCATATCGAGTGCTCGGCGATGGCTGTGAAATATCTCGGGATGCCGTTCGATATTCATGGCGCCGGCATCGAGAATTCATTCCCTCACAACGAATGCGAGATCGCGCAAAGCGAATGCGGCACTGGCGTTAAGCCGTTCGCCACATACTGGATGCACAATAACATGGTGACCGTCGATGGCAAGAAGATGGGCAAATCGCTTGGCAATGCCTCGGGCTTACGCGATCAGTTCAAGCTCTTCGATCCGCTCACGCTTCGCTTCACGATCCTGCAATCGCACTATCGCTCGACGACAGAGTTCAAACCGGAAGCCATCACCGCAGCCGGAGTAGGCTATCAAAAATTACTTGATGCCTATTATCGGCTGGAGAAAAAAGTTGGAGATGTTCAAAAGAGACCGCTGAGCGGAGAGGAGCTCGCCCATCCGCTCGTCAAGCAATTCGTCATCGAAATGGATGATGACTTTAACACACCGAAAGCGATTGCCGTGTTATTCGACCTCGCCCGTGAAACGAATACTGCTCTGGCAGATGCTTCCAGGAACGGCGAGTTAGCAGGCCTCCTTAACATTTGGCGCGGACTTGCTGGCGATGTGCTTGGCATTATCCCGACGCAGCCTGCAGCTTCGCAGGAGAATCTCGAACAGCCTCTCATGAATTTGATCATAGGCCTGCGCAATCAATCGCGCTCCGACAAACATTTCGCACTCAGCGATCAGCTTCGCAATGAGCTGGACGCGATCGGCATTGTGCTCGAGGATTCAAAAGAAGGGACGGTCTGGAAGCGGAAGTAATCCTACTAAAAAACCATCAAGCTACGAAGATGCGATTCGAGGCATGGAGTGGAGATAGATGACTCCACCACTCAGAATTTCCGAATGCATCACTCCACAACAAAGCTCGTCACTCCTTGCATGAGGGGTCCCGAGAATAAGCGCGCGAAGATCGCTCCATGCATCTGCGACAGATCGAATTGTATCGAATGATGACCGATCGAGAGCTGCCCGAGTTGCTGTGAAGTGAGTTTGCGTCCTGCGGCATCGTAGAGATCGATGCGGGCATTGCTCATCGGCTCATCGTTGTTGAGGGTGAGCGTGGCAAACTGCGTAACGGGATTCGGCCATTCGGTCATCGACGCGCTGATTGAATGCTGCAGAAATACCGACTGCTTCAGCGTGTCGGCGCCGCTTCCATATAGGGCGATCTGGCTTGCGCTGATCGATGGTTCGTCGGTTGCTATCGTGAGAATTGCAGAATCCCTTGCGAGTTGCCTTGGGTGGAAACGAAGCCAGATTATTCCCTTACCCTGAGCGGCGATAGAATGAAGCGAGGTATCGGCCAACTCGAAAACACCATGCGGATCGTTGAGTGCGTAGCCTAAGATCGTCAGCGCGTTCGAACCTGTATTTCGAACGATGAGGCTCGTATCGCGCGAAACATTGAGCTTTACCGTGCCAAAATCGAAAACGCTCGGCGCTTCGAAATTCGCAGAAGAGTGGATCTTACTTCGCTTATAATAGACCGCCGGAAATCCATTACGCGAATCGAGCCAGATGATGTGGTTCGTGTCACCGACCTTCACGATGAAGGTGCTGCCAGGTTTATTCGCGGCGGACGCGATTGCATCAGGCGCTGACCACGTCAGTCCCCCATCGGTCGAATTGATATACGCTGCGTTCGCGCCAAAGCTTGAATAGACCATATCGACTGAGTGGTCGTTACGTGCGATCGTAGGATAGGCGGCCGTGCCTGTACCAAAGGTTACCTGTTGTTCCGGCGCCCACGTTGCGCCGAAGTCGGGCGAATGCATGAAGAAGATTTGGTATGTATTTCCGAGCCGCTCGCCGTTTGCAATATCGACGTTCGGGCCGACGGCATGGATCATCGGAAAATAAGCAAACGTTGCGGCATGTGAACGTTGCGTTTCAGGTCCCCACGTGAGACCATTATCGCTCGAACTCCGGTACCAGGTCTGCATGATACCGGTTCGGTTGTCGTTCCAGGCCATATAAACATAGGAGCCGCTCGCTGTGATCGAGGGATCCTCCGACCTGCCGAGTGCATTCGAGATCTGCTGAACCGTGTCCCAGGTCATCCCATTATCGACCGAGCGCCTGAAATAAACTTCGGTGTTGCCCGGATGATTATCATTAAGCGCGACGTAAACAACATTGCCGAACGACGTGATCGAAGGCCACCAAAAATATACGCCGAGAGAGATCATTGGTTGCCATGTCATGCCAGCGTCGGTTGACCGGACATAATAAGAAGTGTAGACGCTTCCGGTCGTGTCGCGAAACGCCACATGCACCATTGGGCCTGAAACGGAGATAGAAGGAAAGCCGGTGTTTGCAGGTGTTCCCGCGATCGGAAGATCGGCGGCCCAGGTCGCGCCGCCATCAAACGAATGACGATAAAAAATGTGCGCCCCATTGCTGTGCGGATTGCACCAAACGAGATGAATACTATCGCCGGAAGCAGCCAGGCACTGACCCATGTTTTCGTTAAGCGTTACGCCCGAATCGCCTCTTGAGATTCGCTGATCAGGCTCCCATTGAGCCATCGCCGATTGGGACACGGCAAAGACGACGCCGAAAATCAGAGCAGCAGAAATAACAAGATGTTTCATAAGAGCGATTGAAGAGTGTTACACAAACAAGGAGATCAACCTGAAACGATTGATTGGGCGATCTCCGAAAAACGGCCTGCAACGAACAACGAGGGTAATGTCACGGCAAGTACCATTGGCAGCAACAAGCGGCCACAATATACGATTAAACAAGTCAAAAACCAACTTACAATCCCAAACCTAGTACGAGCTTCAGCTTGCGAGTATTTTCATATGCAACAGACCCTGCGGTAGACGGCTATCTGGCAAGAATCAATGAAAACCGCCCGAGCAAGTACGACTTTCTAATTTTGCTATCGACGGCCAAAGCACACTACCACCCCGCAATCTAATTCGGTCTGCGGCGCTTGCTGCCGTGGCTCGTCTTCTTTTTTCCCTGGCCAGGCCAGTTGGGTTTGGCTGGTTGCTGAGGTTTCATCCCCCGTTGGTCTTGCTTTGGAGCCTGTTGGTGAGGCTTGGCATGTTCGGCTCTTGCGTGTTCTGCCTTTGGCGCCTCCGCTCTTGGATGCTCCGAGCGTGGATGCTCAGTGCGTGGATGCTGCGGCCTGTTGAGTTTTAGCTCGGGTCTTTCGGAGGAGGGTTGTAATTCCGAGCGATCAGATCTTGGCTTGTCGTGCTGAGGCTTTTGCGTTTGTGGTCGCGATTTATTCTGTTGGCGCCTTTCGTTCGGCTCGCGGCGATCGTTCGTGGCGCGAGGATCGCGGTAACGTACTTCCTGTTCGACTGGCATACGTTCGAGCTTTGCGACGGAGTGATCGGTCGCTGCAGGAATTCGGCGTTTGATCAGGCGTTCGATCTCGCGCAGGTATGATTTCTCGTCGGGACCACAGAGGGAGATCGCGGTGCCCGAAGCGCCAGCGCGGCCCGTGCGGCCGATCCTGTGCACGTAGGTCTCGGGGACGTTCGGGATCTCGTAGTTAATTACATATTCGAGATTATCGACGTCGATGCCACGCGCTGCGATGTCGGTCGCGACAAGCACGCGCGTTTTTTGTGCCTTGAAATTATCGAGTGCGCGCTGACGCGCGTTCTGCGATTTATTTCCGTGAATGGCTTCGGCGTTAATATGATTGCGCTCGAGCGTTCGAACGACGGAATCGGCTCCGTGCTTCGTTCGCGTGAAAACAAGCGCACTCTTAATATCTTCGTCACTCAAAATTTGCAACAGCAGCGCGGGCTTGCGTGACTTATCGACGTAATAGACCGACTGCTCGATCAGGTCGACCGTCGCGCGGGCGGGCGTTACTTCAACGCGAACAGGATTGTCGAGAATGTCATGCGCGAGCTTTACGATGGCGGGCGGCATCGTTGCCGAGAAAAAGAGCGACTGCCGCTTTTTCGGAACTGTCGAAAGAATGTCCTGCACATCGCGAACAAATCCCATGTCGAGCATGCGATCGGCTTCATCGAGCACAAAGATTTCGACATGCTGCAAGTGCACAAAACCCTGGTCCATCAGATCGAGCAAACGGCCCGGAGTCGCAACAACAATATCAACGCCGCGACGAAGCGCGGTGGTCTGCATTCCCTGCTTGACGCCTCCGAAGATCACGACGCTGCTCAAATGCGCGTAGCGTCCGTAGGCTTTGATGCTCTGGTCGATCTGCACTGCGAGTTCGCGTGTGGGCGTGAGGATGAGGCAGCGAATGTTGCGGCGTTTCGGATGGCCTTTGTCGCCGGGTGCTGTTCTGTGCTCGGTCAGCAATTGGATGATCGGCACAGCAAACGCGGCCGTTTTTCCGGTGCCGGTCTGTGCGACGCCGAGCAGGTCCTTGCCCTCCAGCACGATGGGGATCGCTTGCTCCTGGATCGGCGTGGGCGTGCGGTAGCCTTCCTCGTGCAACGATCGAAGGATGGGCTCAATAATGTTCAGCGACTGGAATGGCATAGCAAGCTTCTTAGAGATAGTGAGAGGGCTAAACATTCTCACGGGATAGTCATTCCCCGCTCGAACGTGAAGGCAAGTACGTACTTGCTGGATTCACTCAAAAACCGTACGAAGCCTGAGGCGGTGCTAAAATGCCGGCAGACCTCCCAGATCTGGGGCGCCTTCGGGGAGTGAGGTGAACTCGGGCCAGTTTGCGTAATTTTCGAAACGGGCGTATTGCTTTACGAAGCTGACCGTGATATCGTCGATCGGACCGTTACGCTGTTTGCCGACGATGATCTCGGCGACGCCTTCGCTTGCGACCTGGTTGCCGCGCACCATCACTTGTTCGATGCCATAAGTCTCTGGCCGATAGATGAACATCACAAGATCGGCGTCCTGTTCGATGGCGCCTGACTCTCGAAGATCGCTGAGCATCGGCCGTTTCTCCGTACGCGTTTCGACCGAGCGGTTCAGCTGGCTGAGCGCCATGACTGGAATGTTGAGTTCTTTGGCGAGCGCTTTGAGTCCGCGGGAGATCGTTGAAATCTCTCGCTCGCGCGATTCCATACTGCGACCGACTCCCATGAGTTGCAGATAGTCGATGACGATAAGTCCGATGTCTTCCTGCGCTTTGAGTCTTCGGCATTTTGCGCGGAGTTCGAGCGAGCTGATCGCGGGAGTGTCGTCGATAAAGATGGGCGCTTCGGTCAGTCGGCTCATCGCGTTTGGAATTCTGCGCCACTCTTCGTCCGTGAGCTGCCCCTTACGAGCGCGCTGCATATCGACCTTTGCTTCCGAACAAAGCAAACGGAGCACAAGCTGCATCGCAGACATTTCGAGCGAGAAATACGCGACGCCGATTCGGTCCTCCTTCTTTTCAGCCATCGCTGCGTTCTTCGCGAACGTGAGCGAAAGCGCCGTCTTGCCTTGCGATGGTCGCGCAGCGAGAATGATAAGATCGGATTTTTGCCACCCTGCGGTGAGGTTATCGAGATCGGTTAGCCCCGAGGCAACTCCGGTAATTCCCGAGTGCTTGCCGTCGATCTTATCGAGCATCTCGAGCGTATCGAGCGCGAGCGGCTTGATGCCCTGAATGGTTTTGCGATGGCGGCTTTCGGAAAGCCGGAACATGGAGCCTTCGGCCTGATCGAGAAGTTCGAACGTATCCTCTTCGCCGGTGAATGCGCGAAGCTTGATCTCTTCGCAGGTCCGGATCAACTCGCGCGCAATGTATTTTTCGAGAATGATGCGTGAGTGGCTTTCGACATTCGCAGTCGTGACAACACGCGTCGTAAGTTCAACTAAATAGGATGCGCCACCCATCTGCTCGAGCTTCCCATTGAGGCGAAGCTGATTCGTGACGGAGAGCAAGTCGATCTGTTCCGATCTGGAATCGAGCGAGGTCATCGCCTGATAGATCATCGTATGCGCTTCGCGATAGAACGGGCTATCCTCCTGCGAGCGCTCGCCGATGATCTCGAGAACTTTGTTTGCAGCGGTCTTATCGATCATCATCGACCCAAGCACCGACTGCTCGACATCGAGCGACTGCGGAGGAACAAGTCCTTCGGTTGCGAGGCGTTCGTAAAGATCGGAGAACGAACGAAGATAATTCTTAGCGCCGCGCGCGCCTGGAATGATCTTTTGTGGAATGGGGTCGAGACTCACAGGTTGTTAGGGCAGATAAGTGAGATATCGAAACTCAGAGTGCAGCAATTTGGATTCGCAATAAGGCGTGCGATACAGGATTATTTATCCAGCTACTGTGCATAAGTTTATAAGCCAGTCTCGCGTGGGACGAACGTCTGGTCCGTCTGGTTGGGAGGCCTCGAGGCCCTTAATGTTGCCGCGATGATCGATCGGGGATCGCGGGTATAGTTCTCATCCACAATCTGGCATTTCCTTTCCCCACTGGACGGACGAGACGTCCGTCCCACGCGAAAATCACCCGACACCAGACACCAAATAAAACGGTTTCACCGCCTCGCGTAACATTTTCCAAAATCCAACATGCAACTATCAATTGGCGACAAAGCTCCGGACGTGACACTTTATGAGAAGACATCCGGCCCGGTCACGAGTTTCAAACTTTCCGATCACATCGGCAAGCAAAATCTTGTTCTGCTCTTTTTTCCAGCCGTCTTTACTCCTGTTTGCACCAAGGAAATGTGCACGATCACCGACACAACCGCCGACTACGATGCGCTCGATGCCAAAGTCATTGGTATCTCTGGCGACCTTCCCTATTCACAGCTGGAGTGGAAGCAGCAGCTTAAACTCACGATGACGCTCGGCTCCGATTTTAACCATGAAGCGGTCAAGGCCTATGGCGTTGAATATCCACTATGGGCGGGCGGAATCCATGGCGTCGCAAAGCGGGCCTCGTTCGTGATCGATAAGAAAGGCATTATCAGGCACATCGAGATTTTCGAGGATCCGGGTATGATGCCAGATTTTGAGTCGATCAAATCTGCGTTGGCTGCCATTCCTGCGTGAGGAAGACATTGGCCTACGCGACAATTTCTCAAATTAAGAATGAATGACGATTAACACCTAAGCTGGAACATTGGCGCGTACTTTGAGTATGATTGTAGACGTGACCCGAAAATCGGGACATTTCTACAAGTTACTCCACCAGTGTCATGATTGCTCAATTTAGCCCGAAACAGCTTCGTGAAGCCTTTCGCAGAAAAAAGTTACCCGCTGTTATCGATGTCCGCGAACCATGGGAATTTGAAAAATCACATATCGAAGGAGCCGAGCATATCCCGCTTCGGGATTTTCTGAAACGCATCCTGGAGAAACACCCAAATCACGATGAGGAAGTAGTTGTCTATTGCGATAGCGGCGTGCGCTCGCATCTGGCAGCCAAACTACTGAGGGCATTTGGTTACAAAAATGCTTTCGACCTGGACGGTGGCCTGACCGGCTTCAAGGCTTCCGGGAATTAGTAACCTTTTCGCAACTTGAAATTAAAAAGGCCGGAGATCACTCTCCGGCCTTTATCATTTTAGCAGTGCTAAACTTATCTCGTGATCATCACCGGGATCTGCTTCATGCCAGCAGACGAACGGACGACAACGTGATATGCGCCCGTCGCGAGGTGCGCACCGTAGATAGTCGCCGAATAGGTGTTCGAATTCGAACGAACAGGAGCGAGCTTTACGACTTCGCGACCGAGCAGATCGACAACGGTCATAGTCACATTCGCCTCGTTTGAGGCGGACACATACGAGATGTTCGTCGAAGAACTAAATGGATTCTGAGATGCCGAAAGACCAACAGATGTTGGCGCAGCTGCTTCGCTGACTGCTGCAGGGACGGCAAACCAATCGAAGATACGGCGGATTACTGTATCACGGTTGATCGAGGTCTTGATGTCTCCGAATTGGAACGTCGTATAAACAGTCTTCCCTTTGCCGACGGTCGCTCTTGTGGCAATGACGTCACCTTTATTGCTGGTAAAAATAGCATAGCCGTTAGGTGCGATCGGCTTTAGACCCGTAGTGGATGTACTATTCTGAATCAGGATCGAGGTAAGGCCATTGCCAATGGGGTCATTTGCAACACCTGACATTGAAGTCCATGCGGTACCGACGAACTTAGTGGTATCGCTCTGAAAGGTTGCTTCCCACCAAGGCGTGCTGCCAAATCGTTCAAGCCCGACCGAAGCAATCTGGCTCTCGAGAACCACGTTGCCACCTCTACCAAGTAGCGTCGTTACGTTGCCCATTACGGCATCACCCGTGAACCAATAGTAGCTTGGGCCCATATCAAGAACAATGTTATTGTAGTTGCTCCAATCATCGGAGAAAGCCTCCGTCATGCGCTCATATCTTACAGAGGCTGCCGGGATGCCAAGGTTAGAAAGCGAGGTCAATGTTGCAGGAATTGAAGCGTGGTATGAACCTGCACCTTCAAAACCAGCGCCATTATCCAAAACAAGTGTCTTAATATCTTTGCCAATTGCCAATCCCCACCCTCCACTAACGCCAATGCTGTCAACTGTTCGAACAGTCAGCCCGATATTTCCCCATCCTTTATACGGACCAGTGCCAGGTGCTACGACTGAGATCGTAGAGGAGGTATTGCCCGGAATAGTAATTGAACCATCCGGTTTGAGGTCGACCCCCTTGAGCGTCAACGGAGTTGAAGCGAGCGTTGGAGCAGAAACGAGCGCTACCACCAGCTTTTGATCCGATGAGGAATTATTCATGACGTTAAAGTCAAGCGTCGTCCCGTCTCCTACGAGCATACCCGGAGTATTGTTTGCGGTAACATCGACATTCAAGTTTTCTGTCCAGGCCGACTGATAAACGGGCTTCTCAGAAGCACTGACGTCCTGTGCGCTCTGAATAAATGCGACAACATCCAGCATTGTAGGATTCCAGCCCGATTTGAGCATGGCCGCGTATCGATAAGTCTTTGTCGTATTCGCGGCCTGATTGAATGCGGCAGCATCGGTAAGTTTCCCGCCTAAGTCGGCCGAATTCAGAGGCGGCGTTAATCCAGGAAGCATCTGACGCCCCATGTAATCGTGAATGGGCAGTCCATTGGACCCCTGGTAAACTGCATAACGTTCGCAGATTGCAACGCCCATACGGAGCATGGCAGAGTCGGGCACGGTAGCACCCGTTGTGACCGTAACGAAAGCAATAATGCTATCTGCCGTTACGGTCTGCTTCACACTCATCGTGTAATAATTAGGCATGGCTGCAATCGCAGAATTTACATTGCCCTCGACGGTTGCCACATCACTCGGAAAAAAATTGGCGCCACCGTTAACCAACATCGCAGGAATACCACCAATTTGATAATAGTCTGCTCGGCTGCGACCCGCAGGATAGAGCAAATTACTCGGATCGCCCGGTTCCGGATAGTTTTGATGCCAGCGAATGATCGTGATGCTGTCATGCAGATCTGCGATGGCCTGACGAATGATGGGGTCGGTGCTTGCGCATGGCGGGCAGGTCGAGCTCGTAAATTCCTCAATGAGCGCATGATGGTTCTGCGCAGATGCCTGAGTACTAAGGCCCGTGCAAGCAAGCACCAGCGCTAAAAAAATAGTAAGACGTTTCGTCATAAGATACCTATCGGGGAAAGTTGAACAAATGAATTTTCTCAACAATGAATATTTCTCGCTGCCTTCGATCAAGTCGTTGCCTCAATCAAGCGAGATGTAAACAGACTTCGTGGCTTCGGATCACAACACTACGGCCCTCGAAGCGACACACTCAAAAAATTATGAAGAGATGTAAGCGAAAGATGCTTAGTGAAAGCCCTCAAAAATCAGTCATAGTTCCAGCCTCCCACCGATTTGGCCGCCCACGGACTTACTTGATGGAAAAGTACTTCGCAGTTGGATGATGACAGATGATCGCGGTTGTCGACTGTTCGGGCTCGATATGAAATTCTTCCGTCAGCGTAATGCCGACCCGTTCTGGTCCGATCAAAGAAAAAAGCTTCGTTTGATCTTCGAGATTCGGACAGGCTGGATAACCGAATGAATATCTCGATCCCTGATAGCCCTGACTGAAAAGCCTCGTCACTTCGCCAGCATCCTTGCCCGAAATGCCAAGTTCGGTACGAACGATCTTATGCCAGTATTCTGCAAGCGCCTCGGCCGTTTCGACCGATAGGCCGTGCATGAAGAGATAATCGGCGTAGTGGTTCGATTCGAAGAGCACTTTCGTGTACTCGCTCGCCGCCGCGCCGACCGTCACAGCCGAGAACGCGACAACGTCCGGCTGGTTACAAGAAAAAATCTCATCGCGGCTGCGGAAGAAATCTGCAAGGCAGAGTTTGCGGGCGGTCGTCTGTCGTGGGAATGTGAATCGCTCGGTCTCTTCGAGCTCATCCACGCTATCCCAGCTTTCCTTCCATACACTCTGAATATTCGAAGTAAGCGACTTGGGCTTGAGCACCACCAAATCATCGCCCTCGGACCAGCACGGGAAATAGCCATAGGCCACTTTTGGCGCTAAAACTTTGTCGCGTTTTGCGCGGAGCTTGAACTGTTCGAGCGTCGGCCGGGCAACTTCCACGATCTGTTTTTCAAACGCTTCCAAGGTTCGCTTGCCGCGCTTCATCTGCCACTGACCTCGAAAGAGCGCCGTCTCATTCAAATACTCCCACACTTTTTCGAGCTTGATATTCTCTTCGAGCCTCGCGCCCCAAAATGGCGGCGTCGGGATTGGATTATCATGGGCAACGGGAAGTGGAGCGGTCGCCTGAGTGCTTGATCGTTTGATCGCTGCTGCTCCCCCAGAATTCATCCAGGGCAGCGCACGCGTCGCAAGCAGAATTTTGGCGTCGGAGCCGATGGCATTATCGAGTTCTTCTTCCTGCGACTCTCTCCAGGCATTGATCTTCGCGAGATGCTCCGCTTCATGTGCGAATGTGAGTCCGGGAAGCCAGCCCTTTATAGACGGATGCGTCGGCAAGCCTTTGGTAAACTCCTCTTCAGAAACACTCTCAAGAACCTTCACGAGTGCGCTTCTGCTCTCGACGAGTTGTTCGAGCAATTCTTCTTTCGACTCGGATGAGATCCTTGCGATGAGTTCAACATTGTAGTCATCGCATTCCTGTGCGGTAAGTTTTTGCGGTTCGATGCCCTCGCGCATTTGTGCAATGCGAACCGCGCCAAATGCCTCCCATCCGATAATATGCGCGATGACATCACGCAACGACCATTTATTGAATGTCTGCGGCAAGAGCCATTCCTCTTCGTCAACCGTTTCGATCGCGGCTACGAGATCTCTTCTCACGAGATCCATTCGCGTCAGCATTTCCTGCAGCGTCTCGGGCTGCTTGATCGCGACAAGTTTATCTTCGGTAGCATCCAGCGTGCCTGCTTTTAGCTTTTGCATGAAGTGCAGGCCATCGAAAGCATCCTGCGCGTATGCTACGTGACCGGCATAAAGTGCGCGGAGATCCTTCTCGACAAATTTTCGCGTAAGCGCTGCGCCACCAAGCACGACGGGAATAGCGAGATCGCGCTCTTTCATGAGTTGGAGGTTTTCCTTCATGATCGCGGTCGATTTCACGAGCAAGCCAGACATACCGATCGCATCGGCATTGTTCAATTCGGCAGCATCGAGCATCGCCTGCAAGCCGACTTTGATCCCGAGATTTACAACACGATAGCCATTATTCGTAAGGATAATATCGACAAGATTTTTACCAATATCATGCACGTCCCCTTTGACGGTCGCGAGCACCATCACACCCTTTGACGATTCGCCTTCAACTTTTTCCATGAAGGGCTCGAGATATTTCACGGCCGCCTTCATCGTCTCGGCAGATTGGAGTACGAAGGGAAGCTGCATTTCGCCCGAGCCAAAAAGCTCGCCGACGACCTTCATACCATCGAGCAGGAACACATTAATGATGTCGAGCGCAGGATGCGATTTCAGCGCGAGCGCGAGATCGGAATCGATGCCGAGTTTATCGCCATCGATAATGCGCTGCTTGAGCTTCTCCTCGATCGTGAGGCCTTCGTAGGAGTGATCCTCTTTTTTTGCCGACTTGGCATTTGCATAATGGGCCATGAATTCGGTCAGGGGATCGAAGACGAGGCGCATTTCCTGATTGGAACCTGGGATGTTATCTTGCTCAGCCATCAACAAAAGAAAAACCCCGAACGCAGACCGTTTCAAGGGCGACGCAGCGGGGTAAAAATTTCTGCATCGACGCTTTAGCGCTTTCTTTAAAGTGGCGGCAAGCTATCGGTCAAAGCACCACGAAGGCATGAACGTCTTTTCCTAAGTTCTTAGTTCTTAATTGGGAGTGCTTAGTTCTTAATTGGGAGTGCTTAGTTCTTAGTTCTGAGTTCTTAGTGCTTAGTTTGGGGATTGGTGGCGGACTCTTTTTATGAGTTGCTGCCAATGCGATCAGTGTCTAAAGCAAAATGCAAAAACTGCGTACCTCGCTCACGGAGATTGCTTCGTCGGCTTGGGGGCCTCCTCGCAATGACCGCGTCTTGCATATTCAGTTGGAATGCGGGCAGGTATACGCTTAAAGTACCAGTACCAAGAACTATAATTCAGCACCCGAACTAAGAACTAAGCACTAAGAACTAAGAACTCGCCCCCTAAAATCGCCAGACGAAATTGGCGACGGGCACGAGGAGCGGGGCGGTGAAATACATGAAGCCGAAGTCGGAGCTGAAGCTGGCGTTCTCTACGCGTAAGGCGAGGAGTGCCGCGAGTTTTGTCGGCGAGGCGATGTCATGATTCCAGGCCTCGGCGACGACGTGCAGATTATCGACCTGCGGAATCGGTGCATCGAAGCCCGCACCAAGTCCAACGGCTCCGCCATAGCTAAAGCCAAACTCGCCATAAGGCCGCACGCTGATGAGCGGAAAATCGTCGCCGGAGAGTTTGTAAAAAAAGAGTCCCGTAAACCTGACGTGTGAGGGAAGTTCGTACGTACCAACCGCGAAGAGATGTGTATATAGATGCTCGCTCGTAAGGCGCAAAAGATTGAGACCCGTCGCGAACGAGAACGGCCCTTCATCGAGCACGGTGAGCTTGCCCTGCAAAAATGCAAACTGCGATTTGAACGAAACGGTCGGCATCACGGTAAAGCCGCCCGAGAGCGATAGCACATCGCCAAAGCCAACGCCCCCTTGTAAAAAAGCAAGCTCCCACACACCAACGTAACCGCCGTTGATCGGACGGGCAGTCGGCATGATAAAATGCCGGTAGGCGTCATGAAGCGTAGTGTCTGGCGGACCAGTCTCGAAGGTAGCGGTTGCGCTATAGACAGTTGTTGACTTTCCGGTTTGTGCCGATCCGGTCGAAGCGCTCGTGAGCATCGTCACGCACATCAGAACAAATGTTCCAATTCTTGCAAAGTTCTTGTTCATCATAACATTCCAGTCCGTTTACGAATGAACCACTCGGAGCTGAAGCAGGCGAGCGCCGCAGCAAGAAGCGGCCATGCATTCCAGAGTTCTACTTCACGGGAATTCTCGATCTTCCTAGGTGCGAATTGCCGGCTCGACTCGATATCGCGCAACATATTTTGCGCGGTCTCTGGCGTGTAAAACTTACCGCCCGTGCGTGCTGCAAGCTCGCGCAGGAGATCGCTACGCATTCGAGGCTCCGCAAATTCTACGTTGAATTCGCCGACGTTGAATCTTCCGCCATCGGTGCCGATCTGCTTGCCGTCTCGCATCGCGCTGCCGCTATAGACGTAATCACCGGCGGGCAATCCTTGCGGTATCGCGATGGTGTATCTGCCATTTCCGAGCGGCTGCAGACTCAGTTCGAGCGGCTGCGAAAGCTTACCACCGGTGATATGTGCAGTAACCGTCGCGCTTTCGATGGGAAGATAACTTTCGTCATAGACCTGACCGGTGAACGAGATCTTCTCACCAGCTTCGTAGAACTTTCGCTCAGGCTCGATCCTGACGCGTTTGTTCTCCTCACGTGTTGTCAGCCAGCGCATGCTGTTGTTCAGCAGAAGGTCGAGGGCCGACTGTGCGTAAAGTTTGGCAGTGTCCTTCGAATGGCTCTCGGCCAAAAAAGCTTGCTGGCGTCCGTAACTCGTAAGCTTCCACTGCCAGAGGCCATAGCCAGTCAGCGCGATCTCACGGGACGCGCCGACACGCCGACTCAGTAGCAGCGGTTCGCCGAGCTTCACACCCTGGACCGACGCACCAAGCAATACATCGCTCTCGGCGCGAGGCTCGATGTGCGTTTCCGTTTTGAAGAGCGGCGCAAGGCTCTCCCAGGAAAAAATATCTTTTTCGGTCGTTGGAATATGAAGGATCGGATTCTCTGCACCTTTCGGATCGACCGAAGCACTGACTTTGATCTCGTTCGGAACGGGATGAAAACCTTCGACTTTGAACGGCATGACATCCTGCAATTCCGCGAGCTTCGTGTAATCGGTCGTATGCGAAGGGACAAACAGTAAGGGCTTCGATCCTTTCGTCAGCAGATCGCGAATGACGTGCATGCTCTCGTCGGAAGTTGCCGCGATGGGGAATCCGACAAGTACGACAAGATCGACGTCGCTCATCTTTGCGGCCGTCATCGGTCCTTCATAGAACTCGGCGCCCTGTTTTTGGATGAAGCTTCGAAGTTCGAGCGAAAGGTTGTTCTCGAAGTAGGCTTTGATGAACGAAACATCAGGGCTCGGCGCACCGGCGACAAGCGCAACCTTGAATTTATTCTTCAACACATTTACGTATTGAAGACGAATGTTATTTTTTTCGGTGATCTCCCCATCGATCGTGCTCGCACGAACGCTTAGCTTTACGATGCCTTCCGACTTTGGGGTGAAGCTAAAGCTAATGGGCAGATCGGAGATGCCGTCGTTAAGTGAGATCGCCCGCTCGTCAATCTTTTGGCCTTCCGCATAAAGTCCAACGGTGATACGTTCGCCCGAACGAGCGCCTGCAACGTGAACTGTCGCATCGACAGGTTGCGCTGCACCCACTGCGCCAACTTCATTCGTAAAAATTTCGGTGACAGCGACGTCGCGAACTTCCGCGGAATCGCCAAGTCCAACAGCATAGACGGGCACACCAAGATCGATCGCAGGAAATACCGGTGAGGAGCCAGCGGTGAACGCACCATCGGAATAGAGCACGATCGCCTCGATGTTTTTTTGAGCGCGCGCTTCGCGGATCTCTTTGAAGATCGAAGCAAGATCGGTTACCGATGCGGCAGCATGAAGGCCATCGAGGCCTCGAGGCAGGCGAAGCGGGTCGGTTTTTTCGCCGACGGCATAGCCTGGAAACCGGTTGGAATCCGACAGAAGCTCGGACGTGAAAACTGAGCGAACACTTTGTTTCAATTGCGCAAGTCTCGTCGCATTCGAATCGCCTTTTGCATTCATTGCGAGCAGTTGCATCGACTGCGAATTGTCAAGCACCAGCGCAATCGAAGGGCGGGTTTCGGTTGTCGAGCTTCGTGAAAAGATCGGTTGGAAGATCGCGAAGAGCAGGCATCCGATCCCGAGCGAGCGAAGTGCGATCAAAAGGTTTTTGCGACCGCGTGTTGTGCGCGGTATGGTATGCTGATAGGTCCAGACCGCGATCGTTACGCCGACCGCGAGCGCAGTAAGAAGCAGCCACAGCGGCCCGCCGAGTAATCCGATCGAAAGGTGATCCAACGTTGAGAGTTCAAAGTAAAACGAACCGCGCATGCGCTGTCGGTGGCAACAGGGAGCATCACCGCCTGAGCCAGTCAGCCTTCTTCGAACGGAGCGCTTCTGGCGAAAGTTGCGGCGCTGAGTACATGCCGCGATCGAGCCGCTGCCGCATCGCCTCGAAGAGACAGACAGCAGCAGCAACCGAAACATTAACGCTTTCCGACATACCCATCATTGGGATAAACAGCAAGTCATCGGCAGCTTCGGCTGCCGCATTCGAGATGCCGCGATGTTCGTTGCCAAGTACGAACGCAGTCGGATTGGTCAAGTCGTTGGAGTAGAGTGCAGTGGCAGAAGTGTCGAGCTTTGTCGCGAGTATGCGAAAGCCATCCGTTCGTAATGCGTCATAGGATGCTTCGATGGTATCAAACGATTCGATGTCCATCCATTTGTATGCGCCGCTCGAAGAGGAATGCGCGAGCTTCGGAGGCTGCTCGATGTTGTACACAAGATGCACTTTCGAAGCGCCGACAGCGTCGAGCGATCGGAGGATCGCATTGAAGTTATGTGGGTCGTGAATGTTTTCGATCACGACTGCAAGCGTCGGCTGCCGAAGGTCGAGGGCTCTGTTGAGTTTTGCGAGCCGTTGGGGAGTGATCGTCCGTTGGAGTTCAGGCATGGAAGTCGCTGAGGAAATTTGCGACGTGCGAGGCCCACTGCTTTGGCTGATCGAAGGGCGCAAGGTGACCCGTGCTCTGCATGAGCACGAAGGATGAGTAAAAAATCTCATCCGCCATTTCGTTCATCACTCGTGCAGGCATGATCGGATCGGATTCGCCTGCGATCACAAGCGTCGGTACGTCAATGCTCGGTAGCAGTGTCGTTGTATCCTCGCGCGAGGCCATTGCACGCAAAGCCTGAGCGAGCGCGACGGGGTTCGCCTGCTCGATCCAGCTGCTGAGCCGCTCCTTACGCGACGGCGGATTAAGATCGGAATCGCCCACCAGAAATTTCGGCAGCATTCGCTCGGTCACCGCGATCGCTCCTCGCAATTCAACGTCGCGAGCAAAAACCTCGCGATCCTCTTTCGCAGCTTCGGTATCTGCGGCCGCTTTCGTATCTGAAAGAATGAGTGCGCTCACTCGCTCGGGAAATTGCTTGTAAAAGGCAAGCGCCGCGTAGCCGCCCATCGAGCATCCACCGAGCATGATATCTTCGATGCCCGCCTCGTCCAATTTGTGAGCGAGCATCGTTGCAAACGACTTCATCGACCAGCCTTCAACGAATGGTGTGCTGCCAAATCCCGGAAAATCGAGAAGCTCGATCGTGCAGCTATTGCTTAACGTTCTCAGATGTGCGACCGCCGGGTTCCACATCGAAGAAGATAACGGAAATGCTGGCAAAAGAACGAGCAAAGGCTTGCCGGCAGAGTGAGCGGAAAAAGATTGTAGTTCAGGCATCTACAAATTTACGATGCCCAGCCCCGCTAATTGGGAGGATCGTAAACCGACGAGTGAACAAGAACCGGTTGCATCGCGGATGGATCGATCTTTAAGAGATCGATGATGACAGGTCCGAGGCCTTTCTCAAAATAGAAGATCCAGTATGGTGTGCCAGGCACCGGATTCTGCGAAGCATCTTCGATCGCGTAACGCGTCACAAGAATATCTTTTCGGGGTGCCTTCGGATTTTTGAGCGGCAGCACAAGGCTGTCGAGATGTTCGAGCACACGGCCTGTGATCCGTTTCGAGGCGGTATCATTGCGACTACTCAAATATCCAGCCATCCATGTTGAACCGACGCGTAAGCCGCCATTTGTCGCATCGAGCACTTTCAATACGCCGGGATGACTTACAGAGATTTCCGTATATGGTGCCGTGAATCGTTTCGCGCTCTGATAGGGAGTCCAGTACGAAAGACTATCACCGGCAATAATTACGGTATCGAAATTTCCGTTGGCCGATTCTACGGCAAGCGAAGTGATATTTCCGCGACCGCCGACGAGTGTGTTGACATTTCCAAAATCGGTAACGTGCAAAGACAAGAGCAATCCATCCGTCGTACCTGCATAATCGAGATCACTCGAAAGGCCCGATGCGAACGCAGAAATATTGCCATGTGTCGAGCTGGTGGCGAATGGCCTCCAGTTGCGGCCACTATCGGAAGATACAATAACGGAATCACCGTTGGAGCCCGCGAACACGCGTGGTGCATTTGCGATCAGCGCGAACATATTTGTCGAGGTGATCGGCTGTTGCGGCGGCGATTCCCACACACTGCCGCCGATCGGGATCGTAAGTAAATGATTCGTGCTCGAAGATTGATACACGCCTGCGGTCAACCGCTCTCCACAAACTGCGAGCGAGAGAATGCTGCTTGTAAAATTGGCCGGAAGCTGCGGCGTAAAAAGATGGATCGTGGGTGAGGGTCGCGTGATCTCTTCGACATCGCTTCCTCCGAAAAAGACGCTCTTGCCGCGGGCAGCGATCGCAGTGAATTTTCCTTGTGCAACAGCGACGAATGTCATGCCGCCATCCGTAGATAGATAGACCGAGTCGGTGCCAAGCGCAAAGATCGCTGAATCTTCGGTTCGCGCGAACCCAGTGATCTCCGCGTGCGAAGCGCCTGCCGAATGGAGCCAGGTACCAGTCACACCATTCGAGGTGTACCAGATACCATTCGAATCGGTGCCCCCAAAAAGCATTCGCGCAGCTCGATCGTAAAAGAGCGAGCGAACGTGGACGGGCTGCACAACGCGGGTCGGTCCGATACCACTCGAAAAATAGTAGCCATCGGGCAAAACAAAAAGCTTATTCGCGGCAAACTGATCGATGATGACGCTATCCTTCGTTAGGCTGAAATGAAGCTCGAGATGTGAGTCGAGACCGTCGGTAACAAGGATCGAATCCGAAGTCGATCGAAGATTCAGCTGATCTTTTTGTGTTGCCGAATTTGAATCGGTCACATCGTACGTCGGATTGTAGGGAGTGCCATTCCAGAAATAATCGAGTGCGCTCACCGACGAAAATTGCGGCGCAACCGGCAGCACTTCTCGACATCCGCTCGCGACAAGAAGCGTAAGCATGATGACGCACTGAAGTGTGTCAACGCGTCGTTGCCGGAACAATTGGCTCTGAGTCATGCCCAGATCAGAATGTGTAACGAAGCCCTACGAAGAGATCGAGCGCAGGCGTGAAGAGCGTACGCGAACCAACAGGATCGCTCAGGATCCCGACCGCAGCACTTCCGTTGGTGATCTGAGTGCGCCAATCGGCTGGTGCAAGCGGCTTAAGCCATACACCGCTGTACGTAAGCTGCGCATTTAGTCCGATGTTTTCGAAAAGATCGTACGTCGCTATCGCCGAACCGGAGATCATTGGAGCGCTCCCACCGCTAAGTGTCATGCCGCCGCCGAAGTTCGTACCGATGTGGACTTTGTCGACGGTCAGCAGGTTAAGCCCGAAGGTGCCGCGAATCCAGCGTGTGGATTGTGCAAGAACGGAAGCCGAGTATTGCACCTGATAAACGTGCGGTTGGTCTGTCAGCGCGATCGCTTTAACGCTCGATGCGATCCTCGAATAATTGCCAGATCCTGATTCAACACCGAACGAGAAAAGATCGCCAACGCGGTAATTGAGTCCCAGTACAGGAGCGCTTTGGATTCCTGAATTGCTTGCAAGGTTTCCTGCAAGCGTAGCTCCATAGCTTTGTCCTACGCCATAGCCGACCCATGCTGAAAATCTACCGGCGAAGGAAGAAGGCTCCTCGGGCTCATATCGTATCGGCCGGCGAGTAAGACTGTTCTGGGCGTTCGAGAGATCCTGCAGCGTAAAGCTCGGAACTTCTGCATTGCGAATGCGCGGATTGGAATTGATAGCAGCGACCATTTCAGATTGGCTTCCTGAAGAAGCATCCTGATTTATCCCGCTTGCGTTCGTAGCATTTTGATCCGCAGTATTTTCGAGAGCCGCATTTTCGGCAGCGGCATTGCGGCCTGCTCCATGCGAACTAACGTTATCCTTTTGAATGCCCGGTGTCGCTGCATCCTTCAGTGATGCCGATGATTCGAGCTCAGTTAAAGATTTATTCGAGTGTGCACTATTGGTCGAACGATGCGAATCCTGATCTCGCGACGCTTGGTCCGGCAACTGTGAAATTGCGCGTGTGCGTTGATTCGATGAATGAGATCCGCCAGCAGGCGCAACATTCAGACGCAGCGCAGCAACCTGCTGATCGGATTCTCCGCCGATCATCTGAGCGCTTTCGGAATTTCTATTTGGGTCAGAAAGATTGGCACCGATGCCATTGGACGATTGGGGTGTCGTCGCATTATCTGCGAGTGAACTTCCCTTCGTGAGGTTCTGCGACTGACCCGCACTACGATGTTCGTTTGGTAGATGGGTTGCCGAATTGTTGTTGTGCGCAGTCGAAAGCCATAAGATCGCACCAACCGCAACGATTCCGGCGCCAAACCGCACCGACGACAATGAAACAACCGAGCGAAGTGCCTGGAGGGCGCCGGCCATCCAGCCAGCAGTCGTGAAGGCGGTAACATCTTCGACAAGATGTGGCATCTCTTCACCGAGCACCGCGATGCGTCGGGCAAGCGCACGTTCTGCGAGCACCGGCACGTTGAGCGGCTTATGGCCGAACGACATTAATTCGCGCAAACGCAGATGCTCTTCGAGCACCGCGCGCTTTTCCGGACTCACGCTGAGCGTATGCAGCAACTCCGCCCGTGAAGCCTCATCGAGCGAACCATCCAAATACGCTAAAATCTTATCTTCGAATATCATGGTCTATCCTCCTCAGAGCCTTCTCCGAAGTGTTGATGATCTATTAAATTACTTAAGCCCGAATTGGCATCGTCCTGGAGATAGGGCCGAAGCAATTCGCGAAGCCGTTGTTTTGCCCGGTAGATCCGGACTTTCGTCGTGGCGAGTGTGGTATGGGTGACGTCGGCAATTTCTCCGTAGGAGAAACCATCGAATTCACGCATGATGAATGGCTCACGAAATTCTTCTGGAAGTGTCGCGATCGCATTCTCTAATAACTCACGCAAAAAATGTTGCTCTTCCCCATACTCGGGGCCGAGGCTTCGATCGTTCGAGACCAGTAACGGCTGATCTTCGAGTGCCTCGCTCGTCCGTTTCGATCGGTGCAGATTGAGACAGGTGTTCCGGGCGATCATAAAAAGCCAGCCCATTACGTTCGATCCCGAACGAAAGGATTCAGCTTTCTCGTAAACTTTGATGAACGTCTCCTGAAATGCATCACTCGCCAGATCGCGGTCGCCGCTCAGCATTCGTACGCAGAACGTATAAATTTCACGCTTGCGGCGAGTATAAAGCTCGGCAAAGGCATGCTCGTCACCGGCCTGAAATGCGTGCAACAGATCGACATCCGAGCGTGCGCCCGATCGATCGTTTCTGGTCAGAGGTTCGGCTGCCACTTGTTCGATTGGTACCGAAGCTACGTATTCGGGCTCATCCAGAACGGAAGGAGTCAAGCGAGCCGCAGACGTTCGCTCGAAACTCGTTGGTGTTGTAAACGACTTTTTCCCACGCACCCGTCCAGCAGGTGATTCCTCACCTTCCATTGAGCGCGACAGCACAAGCGAGATCGTTGACATCTATCTTATTAACACCACCCGAAGGCCACAGTTACACCCTCATGGCTCATCTGGCGATTTCCAGCAATCGGCTTTGGCTGCCGAACTGGCTTTGCAGACGCACAATATAGCGCCCCGATGTCAATTCTGTACTCGAAATCGTCAATTTTTGACTCCCCAAGCCAAGATGAATAGAAGGGTTCGACCAGACGGTTCGACCAAGAATATCGATGATATCGAGACGAGCATCCTGTTCCATTGGAGACATCACATTGATATAGAACGAATTTTTTGCGGGATTTGGGATGATCGATGAGAGCGTCATCGCTGTCCGCAGGATCGCCGCATGTATTTCTGGGTCGCCACAGAGATCCTTACCGAGGAATAACCCTTCGGCGTCCGGCGTACTGACCGAGAGCGGGCACCATCGCGTATTCGTAAGCGTGCTCGATACTTTGATGAGCGCCGTAGCCGAATCGCTAACCTTGCTTTTGAAAAAGACGCGAAGTAATGCGCCCGGACCTTCGAGCGAATCGGTTATTGTTGAAAAAGTAAACCGGTCCGTATGAGTGTCGACGCTGTCGCGAACCACGTTCCAGCTACCGACCTGTGTGCCTATTATCTCATACGAGCCATAGCTCAGAATATCATGATTGTAATCGAGCAGGAGGCTGAATGACTTAACGGCCGTCGTACGCGAAAGGGCACTGATCGAGATGGTAGCGGTATCGAGATTTCCGAGCGTCGCGCTTCCAGCATCGATCGTCAACCCAACATGTAGGGTGTCGATCTTCGCGATCGGCGCAATGCGAAGTGCGTCCTCGGTCGAGTCGGGCTGCAGACACGCGAAGATCGAAGTTGAAATACAGGTATCGTAGATGGTGGTTGGAGTTCGCTGAGGATCGATGGCGGTAAACGTCACGCTACAAAGCTCCCCTGGTAAAATCAAAATAGTAGCTTCGGGTGCGATGGTGACTGTAATAGTGATCAGACCGAGGACTGAAGAATCGACCACCACCGTGTTACCATTCGTGATCGAACCGGCGAGTGTGACTCGGCGTAACTGCAAATTTGCCGCATCGTAGCCGATGCGGAGCGAGAGAGTACTGATGTCATCTCCGGCGCTCAACGTAGAATCGGTCATCAGGCTCACCGAAAATTCCCGGCAGAATATTTCGCTGTCGACAGGCACAATACGAGAATCAATCTTTTTGACAGTATTCGAAACGGCAGCAGCGACAGAACCGGCAACGAGTGTGTAGGCATCGGCGGTCGAAAAACCGGTCGCTACCCCAAAAATTGGCTGCGGAGAAGTCAGTGTATGGCGTCCTGGCAAAATCCCGATTGCCGCAGATGAAAAAGTGGTTCTGGGGACCAGATCGATCTGACCAAGATTCGTGATCGGCGTACCATCGAGCAATACCTGCGACTGGACGGCCGTTGGATAGACGAGGGTTATATAATGATCGAGGAATGCCGGCATCATTCTAACGTCAGGCAGATCGGGGGTCGCCCATAGAAGGGTATCGCGATATTGCTGAATGGGAAGGATCGTCACCATGCTCGGATCGCTCTCCCCAGTGAATACCGTGTTCGAGCCTTCCGTGAGTTCGTGGCATTGAACCGGAACGCTTGCAATAAAATGCTCGGGCTGCGTTATTGGTATCGAAAGATGTCCGTTGTTCGTAAAATAGGTAATGCCGCCCGTAACGACCACCGAATAATTTTTAACGTCGCTCGTAATAAAGATGATATCCTCGTCATTGAAAGGACTGAGCGTTCGCACGTTGAAGTCCGTCCCCCAGGCCGATCGTGGGATGAGTTCGTCCATGAGTTCATTGCACGACTCAACACCGAGCGGATTATACGCACATGTAAGACCTGTGACAACGCTCACGGGTTTATCGGACGAAATGCGAGATTCGACGAGCGAGGTATTTGCTGGAAAACTTCTTGCGTCGGCTTTGACGATGTAGCACTCGCCACGATCGAGCGTTATCGTGAATGGTTGCCCCGCAGGCTGGCCGAGTAACGTTTTTACGGTTGGTGTTATCGTGACCGATGTGTTATTCGAGGTCGCCGTGACGACAAATTCGGTGTGGTTATCTTCCTGGATATCATTGAAAATACCCCACGAAGCCACGATGTAGGATGTGTCAAGCGCGTTGTCCGGCAATAACTGGGTTGCATCTCCGGCGGCGGGTGCGTAGTCATGAAGATTCATGGTAACAGGCTGCGACGTCGATATGAGAATTGCTTTGTTCGATTTTCCGTCGTCGGAAAGGAGCATGAGTGAGTGATCGAGATAGACGGTCGTGACGGACCGCGAATTGAACGAAAAATTCTGCTGATACCCACTCGGTGAGAAAATAATGCCGCAACCCGAACTATCGCTGACTACGCTCAGGATCAGGTCGGAAGTCAGTTGTTCCTGCGTGCTCCCGAGGCTATCGGGCCCTTCGATGATGGCAAAAGAAAAACGTGTACCGGCGAGAGGCAGCTGCTGTGCGCTAACCGAAACGACCGATCCGCAAATCGCGAGAAGAACAAAGAAAACAACAATCCTGAACTTTCTCATATAGGGTAGAACAGGGCCCGAGAAACTCGGCCCCTGCATAGAATAACCAAACGCACGCGATGTTGTTACACCGCCCGATCGCCGATCGGGTTCTTCGTTAACGAACCAGCGTCAACGGTTTGCGCTGAACGCCTGCCGGCGTTGCAACCTCGATCTGATACATCCCATTTGCGAATCTGGATGCATCAAGCTGGTAGATACCTCCCGATATCGCGCGATCCTCAAAGATCACTCTGCCAAGTAGATCGATAACCCTCACGCTTTCGGGGCTCCCGATACCCTGCAGGTCGATGCGAACAACTCCTGTCGATGGGTTCGGATAGAGCGTCATTTCGGCCGCAGCGGCATTTGCTCCGTTGATTGTAACGGTACCGAGCGCATGCGAGCTTCCGTTAAGGTCATGCTCGGTAAGCCGGTAGGTAACTTCGCCCGCCGGAGCCGAGGGATCTACGAGCGAATAGAGGCCGCCGTTCGGTCCCGGCTTCGGAAGGCTCGAACCGATGTCGAGCCAATCGGAACCTGCCTGGCGCTCGATCGAGAATTCAAAAACATTCTCTTCCTTCGCAGTCTTCCAGTCAAGTCTTGCATTGCCATTCATCAATCTCGCACCCGAGAAATTGACCAGCTCCACAGGAAGGTAGGTACTCGAACCTGTATAGACTAACCGGAACATCGGCAGTGACAAGCCACCGGAAGATCCATTGGTCGTGCTTGCGGACGTCACATAGTTGACCTGACCTGGCTCATAAAAATTCGTATCGATCTCGGGGTGCAGGGCCTGATAGGCCGTGTTATCGGGGGTAGGCCATACCAGCGCCTTCGATGCATCGCCTCCAAGCGCCGGCCCGGCAGTCTCGGTATAATGCAACCGATAGGTGGTGCCCGCCGTCAGATAGACCGGCGTGAACGAGCCTCGCACGAAACCTGCGGTTGTGGAAGTAGCGCCGAAAGCGCGGTTCGCGATCGTCGTCGTATCGCGCTTAATAGCGAGATTCCAGCTCATGGTCCCGCCGAACTGGCTGAGCATGTAAAAATCGGTACCACGCAACGAATCACTGGCAAACGGAGTGAAGTCATAATAAAACTCATTGTGCGCGGCGGTCAGTGAGCCGACGGTATCGGGGGAGGCATCATCGATCGCATAGACATCGTCGATGTACATCTTCCGCGTGAAGGTATTCGTGTCGTTGCCGTGGTTGTAATCGAAGATAAGCTGTTCGAGCGCCACGTAGACCGAGAACGTCCCACCCTGACTTCCGGCGATCGGCCAGATCGGCATCGCAATCGTCGAATCAGCGCGAGATACAGGAAGCGTAAACGATTCCGTCCGGAAGTAAACGATTCGGTTAAGCTGATCCTTGATGACCATGCGCGCAACGTAGACGGCGCTGGTGACGAAAGTACCGTTGTTCGCGATGTGAACATGCGGCGTCAGGCCATTGACGCTGCGTGGAATGTGCGTGTAGATACCATTGCCGAGATCAGCCCCCAGTACTGCAAGGTCGGTCTTGCTCGTGGTACCGAAGACTTGAACACCATCGATGACCCAGCTATCGTCATCGTCGACAGGTAATCCGAAGGCCGGAGAGTTGTCATGGGCTTTCAGGCGAAAGCGGAAACGGAAGTGATCGTGTAGGTAAGCAGAGCCGAGCAGAATTCGATACTGCTGCGGAGCAAAATCGAGCCCGCCGTCGATCACGCCGATCTGCACCCACGACGTCGGGTTGAGCGTTACCGAGCTACTTTGAATCGCTTCGATCACGAGTGAATCTCCTTGCTGGATCACTCCCGATGCGCCGGTGATCGTACGTTCCGGACCGCTCAAGATGCGGTTCATGATTCCGGCTTGTGAACTATCGGTTTTAACTCCGCGCTGATAGCTGAACGTTAAATAGACCGTGTTGAGACCGGATAGATTGAGTGGTGCACTCGACATTGTATCTCCGGCGCCCTGGACGTTGTAATAATTTCCGTCGATGTCGCGACGGTCGAGCAGTAACGCGCCGGTCGTTGCTGAGCGAGGAGCGATCGGATCGTACATCACCGAATCGTCCCGAACTGCTTTTGCACCCACTGGAGACCACACGGCATAGTTGATACCGTTGGTGAAATCTTCAAAGAGTCCCCCGCTCGTGGCCGATTGAAAATAGCAAAAGGTGCGGGACAGTGTATTATCGGCCGTCCAGACATCGGGCCCGATCTTGGGATCCGTGATGGTTGTCGTAAGTCGATAACTGCCAAACGCGATCGCTGCCATCGTAGAGCCCACCAGCGTGCCCTGCGAATTACCAAGAACAAGCAGACTATCCTGACGTGAATAGACCGTGATACCGGTGCCGAGATTCTTGACCGTGTTTTGGAAATAGACCATCTGGCTGGTATCGGTCAGATTTTCAACCGTGATGCTCGGTGCCATCGTGTTACCGCCAAGTTCGTAATGTTCGTAAGGAGGATTGTTGATCGAGATCACCTGGATCAAGTTCTGCTGGCGGCGGATGAACTTCACCGCCAATTGATTATGAAGGTTCTGCGTGGTTGTAGAGCTCGTACCGGTTGCGTAATAGCGCCCGCGATCGAGGTAATTCGTCGCGAGCGATGCGTAGCTGTTTTGCACCCCGATCGTCGCGTGCTTTTGCCAGATCTGCGCAGCAGAGATACCCTGGATCGAACCGTCGAACGATTTGTAGTTGATCGTTACCGATGTGTCGTTACTGGTGAAGGCAACTTGAAATGTTGCGCGAATCTTCCCATTGGTACCCTTGAGCGCAAGGTTATAATAGGTGATGTAGCAGGAATCGGTGGTGGTGCGCACAAAGATCTTTGAAGAATCACCGCTCGTGCGAAGTTCGCAGTCTGCCCAAAGCGCGGCGACTGCCGGGACCTGAGGCAGGGTTGTGGTCGGGAGCGCCTGATTTGCCGGAGAATTAAAGACTCCATTCCCGCCAGCCATGCCTCGGTACATCGTGTCGAGAGCAATAAATCCGTTGGTGGTTACATAGGGCCGGTTTGCCGCTGTCGTCGTCAGATGCGCGTTAAACTGATACCACTGGATCGCGCTGGCCGGAGTGCTCGCAGGAAGGAACGCATAACCGTCATCGGTGCCGCCGGTGAAAGTACTGATGCGCGTCCAGGTTCCAAACGCCGTATCGACGAAATTATAGACGGGAGCAATGTCGAGATTGTCATCGGAATCGACGACCTGAAACTGCGTTCTCGCATTCCCCCGCGTGACGCCACTACCACGCCGGTTTGTCGACTGCCCAAAAATGGCGGTCGAAGTAAAGCACAAAAAGATAACGATCAGGCATTTCATTGCACAAGTTCTCATAAGCGAAGTCGCTGGAAGCATTTAAGCACGGACAGGTTCAACACAAATTATACTTACTCTATAGACACGAAAGTGAGCTAAAGTTCGGCAAGCGCTGTGAAATATTTGTTGCTCATCTTTGCCTCGGACTTTCTCGGTTGCCCGGACACGCTGCAACGTGAACCGCCGCAGAGGACCTCCTCAAGCTTTTCAACTCGAATATTCAACGTTCTCGTCGGATTTGGCCGCATCGACATCCTTGACGAAACTCTCCGGCAGCCATACGTTCGGTGGGATAAAACGATTCTGAAAAACGCTGCCGATAGCCTTCTCGGACCACCCCGCTATTCCGCAGCCGATCTTGGTTACGAGAAATTTTAGATCCGGATGATCAGTAGCAAAGCGCATGAATGTTTCGACGCTGGCCGCTATGTTGTCCAGGGTGACCGGTCTGCCATCGAAAGCGATCGTAGGGATAGCGTACGATTGTCCCTGTATCCCTTCTGCCTGGCCTTGAATGGCACCGAACTGCTCAAGAGCCTGTCGGGCAGCGCCGCCGGCGTGGTGGCCGATGTTGTTGGAGCCAAAAACAAAGATTTCACTTGGCTCCAACACTTCAATCTGATCCGGGGTGTAGCGGTTCATTCTTTCGTTTTGCCTTTTGGCTCGAAGGTCAGTTCCAGGGAGAGTTCATTTGGGTCCCTGAGCATTGCCTCGAAAATTTCATTGTTTATTGCGATACGAAGCTAACCTAATGTTCGGCGCGAGGCGTGAAATAATCGTAGTTTTACAGGGCTGAAGAAAACTCAATTGCCAAACAGGCACTCATTTTAAGAACTTCCAGAGCCAAGTTTTTGCGTGGAGCAGACCCTCTTTCTTGATCGATTAACACGACTTTTTGCATGGGCAAGGTCGAAGGATTTTCGCGGACACGATCCGCATGACCTCCTTGAATCTCCGCTCGTCCGAAGCGTCGTGGGTTCAATGCCCTCGCCTGCTCGGCTCGTGCTGTTGCAGTTGGGCCGGCGATCGCCGGTAAATCTGCATACAATGCTCGGGGTACCTTCGCAGGAAAATCCGAAAGGCCTCGCGCTTTTTCTTTCGGGACTCGTGAAAGCAAAGGAGCTTGCTGCTCCCGATTGGCTCGCAACTTCGAAAGCGCTCGCGGCTCGGTTACTCAAAAACGAAAAATACGCATGGGGCTATCCCTTCGCCTGGCAATCGCGAACCCACTTTGTACCGGCCGATGGTCCGACAATCGTGGCGACGGCCTTCGTTGCCAACGCACTGCTCGATCTGTATGACTTCGAGCAGGATCCAACATTGCTCGCTGCGGCCGAACGCTCTGTCGAATTCATGCTGTGCGACATTCCACGGTTTGAATCGAATTTTGGCATCGCCTTCGGATATGGTCCGAATGATTCGCAGGTCGTCTTCAATGCTTCGCTTCTCGGAGCAGAGCTTATCGCACGGGTTGGTGCGCTGAAGCGAAATGAGGAATATCTCCGCCTGGCCAATCGAGCGGCAGCGTTTGTCGTACATTATCAGGACGAAACGGGACTCTGGAAATATGGGCTCGAACCCTCTCAGACCTGGATCGACTCGTTTCATACCGGCTTCGTTATCTGCTCGCTCGAGCGAATTTCGGCATTGACGAACGATGCTCAAATCAAGGATTCAGCACAGCGAGGCTTTGAGAATTTTCGAAAAAATTTCATCACTCCGGACGCCCTGCCGCGCTATTATTATCAGCGCACGTATCCGATCGATGCTCACAGTGCCGCACAGTGCATCCTGACGCTGCTTACCTTCGGAGATCGCGCGCTGGCGACGAAAGTTGCGGAGCGCTCGATCGAGTTACTTGGATCTGAAAAAGGATATTTTTACTATCAGGTGCATCCTCGGTATACGAACCGAATCGCGTACATGCGCTGGTCGAACGCGTGGATGTTCCGCGCGCTTGCTGAAATCACGAGGCCCGCAAACATCTGAGCATGCCGAAGATCTGGATCGATCTCGAGAATACACCGCACGTCCCATTTTTTGCGCCGATCATTCGCAGATTGGAAGCGAACGGCCACACCGTTATTCTCACTGCGCGAGATTTTGCACAGACCGTAGCGCTTCTCGATCGGCACCGGCTCAACGCAGAAATCGTGGGTGGAGAATATGGCAAGGACACACTTTCGAAAATGCTCGGACTCTCGGCCAGAGCACTCACGCTTCGCACAATGCTGAAGCCTGAGAGAGTGGATCTTGCGATCGGTCATGGCTCTCGCGGTCTGCTGCTCGCTTCGAAGTTATTGCGCGTGCCTTCGCTTACGCTCTATGATTACGAGGGTGCGAGTGTGGGACTCTTTAACACGCTCAGCACGTGGGTGATGACGCCTGAAGTTGTCGGCAACACATTGCTGAAAGTGCGCAAAATCAATCAGAAAAAACTGAGGACCTATCCGGGCATCAAAGAAGATGTTTATGCCGGTGACCTCGAACCGGATGCGGGGATCTATCGGGAGCTGGGGCTCGACGCGGGCAAGATCATCGTAACCGTCCGGCCTCCTTCGGATACAGCGCACTACCGCTCGGATGAATCACAACGCCTCTTTGACGCAATACTGAATCTGCTTTCAGAACGTGACGATGTGGATGTTTTGCTGTCAGCCCGAACCCGCGAGCAGCGTGCTCGATTGAAAGAGGCCTACAGCAAACAGAATGTGCATGTTGCCGAGCAGGCATTTGATGGAATGAATTTGCTCTATCATTCGGATCTCGTCGTTGGCGGCGGCGGCACGATGAACCGCGAGGCAACTGCGCTCGGTGTTCCGGTCGCAAATATCTTCAAAGGTCCGCAAGGTGCGGTCGATGCAGAACTCGTTCGTTCGGGTAAAATGATCGACATCACATCTGGCGATCAAATGCTTCCGCTCCTCAGGAAACGATCGCCTATTCCCGTTGCAGCTAATCCCGCAGCGCTCGAAGCGATCTGTGCGGCGATCGAAGCACTCGCCCGTCGTTAAAAACAAACCGATCTTGATCCGCTACCGTTAGTAGGTCAGCATGCAGATCAATTACTCACAATGGATCCCTGGTGAAAGTGAGACGGCCGAAGACCGCCTCAAGAAACTCATCGATCTTTTTAGCCAACTCCTGCTGCAAACCTCGGGCGACGCACAGGAAGCGCTCGAATGGATGCGCTATCTCGCGCAGCAATATGGCATCTTCGGTGAGAACATGACACTCGACATGTTCATCGACGAACTCAAAGAGCGAGGCCTTCTCGAAGAAGACGAAGACGAGATGCTCAAGCCGACGAACAAAGCGATCGGCAATATTCGCCGCGATGCGCTCCTCGAAATGTTTCGATCGCTGAGGAAGGCTCCATCGGGCGCTCATGATACCCCACACACCGGTTCTGGAGTTGATCGAACATCGAATACAAAAAATTACGCGTTCGGCGATCAGGCGAGCAACATCGACTTTACACAGACGATCCGCAACGCGCAAAAGCGAATGCTGACGGAAGGTGGAATCACGGGCGAAGGATCCTTAGGCGATCCAAAC
>JBBSDW010000001.1:0-101673 GCA_038240295.1 Kapaibacterium sp. (SeqCode) | reverse complement strand
GAGTCAGTTGTCCCCAATATTCCATGAGATCCTTCACTTCGCTAAAGCTCGTTCAGGATGACATGGTCTAAAACTTTCGCGCCAGGACGACACTTCAAAGCATGTCATCCTGAACGGAGCATTCATCGCACCGGCGATGAATGCGGAGTGAAGGATCTCATGGAATGTTAGTGTATTCATTCCATGCAGTCGAGGGGTCCCTTCGCCTGAGAGATTCCATGAGATCCTTCACTTCACTAAAGCTCGTTCAGGATGACATGGTCTAAAACTTTCGCGCCAGGACGACACTTCAAAGCCTGTCATCCTGAACGGAGCATTCATCGCACCAACGATGAATGCGGAGTTCAGATCTATTATTTAAAGAAGATGCTAATGCTAAATCTAATTCTATAGACTCTGTCTGGACAGAGTGGGGACGCTGTATAGGCTCTGTACTAACCGAGACTTCTTGACGATCCTTCGCTTCGGGAATTTCAACGCTAAGTGCTTCCACTAATGGACGCAAGAGTTCGATTATTTGCGACTCAGCATGACGTTCCAAAAGGATGCGCTGCAGCCGCTTGCTCTTTGCTTGTAATACCGATCGGACGATGGAGGCGTAGACGTGCGCATTTTTGTAGGTAGCCCACGCCATCGCGGAGACGATCAGGCATTCTTTCGTGTCGCGATCATAGTGACATAGATTAACCTCGGCAAGCTCCTGGAGTGACGCGTTGAGAGCTTCCTCGCTGATCTTGGTCTCATGCATGATCGTCCGGAACGTGATCGGAAATAAACCGGACTCGTTGCGGTGTGTGCACGTAATGAAATAAATAAAGATGTGTGTGCTATGAAGGGAGATGCTTTGGATGTCATCGTTTCCCCATAACCGAGTACTGATCTGGCGATAGTTTGCCATAAAAAAATGGGATGTGGGACATGGGCAACCGGATCAAAAAGGCATTCGTCGCCCGCACCTAATAAGGTCAGTCGGAGAATAGAACATAAAAGCAATGAAAGATTGTTCCCTCGATTGATTAAAAAGCGAAAAAAAATCTAAAAAATGTTCACACTCAACTGTGAGAATTACCGCAAAATTTCTCCTCAGCCACACTTCTCCCAATCCGATTAATCCCTAGAATCTCATAAAATCAAGGTTCAGACAACTATTCTCCAAGCCCGGAAGGTTATCCACTTGCGATTCAATAATCTTCTTTCCACCTGCAGGGCCACAAACTTCACCTACTGAGGGTTGGATAGCGGTTAGAGTGGGAGCATAGCCAGCAGCGCACAAAGTACGCAGTCAACGAATGAACGAGCTCATCCTCTATACTTCCCAGGACGGCCTGACACGGCTTCAGCTTCGAGCAGAAGGTGAGACGATCTGGCTAACTCAGCTTGAGATCGCAGAGCTTTTCCAGACGACGAAGCAAAACGTCTCGCTTCATGTAATCAACGTGTTCGAGGAGGGCGAGTTGACACCGGAAGCAACTGTCAAGGAATCCTTGAGAGTTCAACTTGAAGGGGTTCGCGAGGTCAAACGGACGATAACGTATTACAACCTCGACCTCATCCTTGCTATCGGCTACCGTATTCGTTCACCTCGCGGTACACAGTTTCGACAGTGGGCCACCACCAATCTGCGAGAGTATCTCGTTAAAGGATTCGTGATGGACGACGAGCGGCTCAAGAATCCTGGCGGTTGGGATTACTTCGACGAACTGCTCGAACGCATTCGCGAGATCCGCGCTTCCGAAGAGAGAGAGGTAAGCAGCGCTTCCCTCCACACGGTTTTGGTTGGTGGGCATCCCGACACCAGACACCCGACACCAGACACCCAGCCCCGCTGTTGCACCTACGTTCACATCAAACTAAGCAATTGCCTGTGAGATCTTTGCGCTTCCTGGTTTTTTCGATCTTCTTTCTGCCACGTATCGCTTCCGCACAGTTCTGGGCCGCACTTCCGCCGGTCGGCGCCAACTCGGGCTATGACATCAGCTTTTCGCAGGATGAGAAGTTCGTCTATTATCTATCGAGCGAATCGGGCATCGCGAATATTTTCCGTGTATCCGTCAAGGGTGGCGCGCCGCAACAGATCACAAAGTTTGCCGATGCACCCGTTATTCGCGCGATGCACATGCTTGGCAGGGGATATGTCGTTTTTATGAAAGGCAACACTCCTTCGGATTCTGACTATCATATTTATCGCATAGCCGACGACGGTACGGGCGATGCGCTCGACATTACACCGTCGGGACCTGGCGTTAAGAGTACGATCATCGGAGCATCGTATAACGGGCAGTTCATTTACTACACCGAGAACAAGGAGAACCTCGCGAAGATCGATTGCTATCGCTACGACAACAACCAGAATATTTCGCAGCTCGATCTACCGAATGACAAGGACTATCAGGTGATGGCGTGGTCGCGGGATCATTCCAATTTGCTCGTGAAGGATCCAGCCGATCAATCGCTTTCGCTCTTTGATGTAGAAACAACCGAGCGTAAATTGTTGCTGACTCCGAACGGAAGCGAGTCGATCACCGAAGCGTTGCTGAGTCCGGACAATCACGAGTTGATCCTGCTAAAACGCACTGCATCGGGAAGCATAGAGATGGCGCATGAAGCAGTCGGCTCGAACGCACTCACCAGCGAGCCAGCGGGTGACATCACGCATCTCGATTTTTCGCCAAATGGAAAGTATCGTTTCCAGCAGCATGCTGACGGCACGATTGCTGTTCAGACAACGGCGACGAAGGAAGCGCTGCCCCTAACGGCAACACCGATCGCGATCGGCATCGCGCCACGAGAGAACTTGATCGCGTATGTTTCGAAAAATGCTGACGGCGTCAAAAAGCTTTCGCTCTATAATGTCGAGAAAAAAACGACGCTCGAGCTTGCAACGATCAAATAACATGGTGCCTTCAATACGCTCAATCCCTTCCATGCGATCAAACGAGAGGATGAACTGATGGATGCATTCAAAGTACGCGGCGGCCATCCGCTGCATGGCACTGTTCGCGTAAGCGGCACGAAGAATTTGATCTCGAAATTCATGGTCGCATCCATGCTCGCCGATACGCCGAGCACGTTTACGAATGCGCCGGTGCATCTTGGCGAGGTTGATATTACTGCATCGATCGCACGATCGCTCGGAAGCGACGTGATGCTCAAAGATGAAGCCAACGGCACACTCACGATCAACACCCCGACGATCCAAACGACGATCGTGCCGCAGGCATTTGCCGGACTCAACCGCATTCCAATCCTCATGATCGGTCCGCTGCTTCATCGCAATGGCTCTGCATACGTACCGATGCCGGGCGGCGACAAGATCGGTCAGCGACCGGTAAATTTCCACACCGCGGCGCTCGAAGCAATGGGCGCGACGATCTCGTATAAAGATGGTTACTTCGCGTGCGAGGCCGACAAGCTTAGAGGCACAAGCATCATGCTGCCATTTCCCTCGGTCGGTGCGACGGAAAATATCATCATGGCCGCCACCCTCGCCGAAGGAACGACGATCATCGAAAATGCTGCAGTCGAACCTGAAATTATCGAGCTGATGAAATTTCTTCAGAAGATGGGATGCATCATCTCGATCGAAACGAATCGCCGGATCATCATTGAAGGCGTCAAGCGATTGCAGGGTGCGATGCAAAAAGTATTACCCGACCGAATCGAGGCAGCAAGTTTCGCCTGCGCTGCGATCGCGACCAAAGGCGACGTCTATATAGAAGGTGCGCACCAATCTTCGATGATCACCTTTTTGAATGCGATCAGACGCGTCGGTGCCGACTACGATGTGACGGGTGCAGGCATCCGGTTTTGGTACAAGGATAAGATCAAGCCACTTGCCATCGAGACCGATGTGCATCCAGGATTCATGACCGATTGGCAGCAACCCTGGGTGTTGCTTATGACCCAGGCGACGGGCATGTCCGTAGTCCACGAAACAGTTTATGAGAACCGGTTCGGTTACGTCGAAGAGCTTCGCAAAATGGGCGCCCACATCGAACTCTATAAGTCATGCCTCGGCGGAACACCATGCAGGTTCAAGACGATGACGCATCCGCATTCGGCAGTCATCCTCGGGCCAACCAAGCTCAAAGGTTCGACGATCAATATTCCCGATCTGCGCGCAGGATTCGTCTATCTCATCGCAGCAGCACTTGCAGAAGGCGAGAGCACCATCCTGGGAATCCATCACGTCGAGCGGGGCTACGAACGTATCCAGCAGAAGCTCCTGGGCTTGGGCGCCGATATCGAACGCGTCGTCGTCGATGATCCTATCGCGCCTTGACAAATTTGTCCCGAAGCACACGCCCATCTTCCAGCCGCACTTCGACAAAATAAGTAGAAGCCGCAAGTGCTGCCAGCGAATAACCGAAACGCCCGTTCGTCGAACGCGCCGAGAATATTTTTTGGCCCAGCAGATCGGTGATCGTGATGATCGCCCGCTGATTGCCGTTCCATGATAACTCCAGCTTATCAAGAGCAGGATTTTGCAGGAAGTGTATTGCTAGCTCTGATATATTCTTAGACTCAACCCCTGCCGGTACTCGTCCCACGAAGAGACCGCGCTCGGTTGCAGCGATCAGGATCCCGCTCGAGGTGTCGTGCTTCAGCATGAATACGTTGTGGACTCCTGCAGCTTTTGGGAAGTTTGTCGAGTGCCAGCTTTGTCCCCCATCACGAGTTACTTCGACCATTCCACCGGCAGTCGTATCGTCTTTACCTTGCAGGAATAACCCGGTCCAAAGCCGTTGCGGGGTATTGAGAATCACGCTTCGCTGATCGACTTCAAGTGCCCAAACGTGATATTCGGGTGAAGCGAGGGCTCTCCAGGTGCTGCCATAATTTGTCGTCTCTACAATCGAGTTATTGAGCGAATGCCACCGCGTAGCGACCGCCGTCGCCGGGGCATCGTTGGTGAAAACGATCTTGGGAACCTCCGGCTGATCGACTGAATTCGGGTCTCGTTCTGCCGGATACGCTACCGACCAATCGGCGCCCTCATTCGTCGATTTTGCTATCACACCATTTCCCGAGCCTGCCAAAAGGATTCGTGCCGCGTCGGGCGAAACCGAGAGTGTGCATAGGCCAACCGCTGTATCTGCGGCGCCGGTAACCTTCCAGCTGAGTCCATGATCGAGCGACCGCCAGGTCGGTCCTTGAAAATTCTGACCGTAATAAAGTGCGTCGGCCGGAGCGTTGTAAGCGAGATCCTCGCCGTCAATTCCGCCCGGATCAAGGCTCACCGACCAGGTATGGCCACCGTCTGTTGAGCGATAGAGCGTTGTTTTTCCAACTGCTATTACGACGTTGGTATCGGTAGGCACGCAAAGAAACTGGCTAATCGAGACGCTATTGAAGGGATCGAGTCCTGCTACAAATGATTGCCACGTCATTCCGCCATCATCGGAGCGATAGATGCCGGTCGTGTCCGGAGTTGCAGTAAAGACCACCCGCCCATGAGCAAGCGGGTTAAGCGCTACGCAAGGAGTAACATGATCAAGCGTCTTTTGCCAGTGATAATCCTGAGCACTCGCTCTTGTTGAAACAAAGAGCAGGATCATAAAGGCTATAAAAACCGGCGAACCGAGCAGGAATTTCCTCTTCATTGATGAATTGTTAGCGTTGTATGATATGAACTTATTTTTGCATTCATACATTGCAGATAGAGGGCCAAATCCATCCGGCGCGGCCCGACTGCCGTCAATGTTATGTGCGTCGCCGTTACTTCAGTATCTCGACTCACTCAAGTTGTGTGTGTGTAAGATTTTCCGTTGTGTGATAGATTCCTATCTGCTTGTTACGTCTATGAAATCACTTTTGAGATTTTCTCGTGCGTCGCGCAATCATAGCGTGATTGCTGCGGTACTGATGCTTGCAATTGTGTGTGGCTTCTCGGAGTCGCGCGCTCAAGGCAATGGGATCCAGTCCGATGGCCGCGATTTTTTCATCGGCTACATGCCTGGGATCATCCACTCCTCCTATTTCAGTGGTGTGACCGAATCCTATTGGGTGCTGCTCGGCTCCGAAGCGGATAACAATGTTGTTACGATCAATTATTTCGACGACAATGGCGTCGAAACCAGTGGATCGACGGTGCAGCTCCAAAAGGGACGCTGCGCTCAGGTCGCACTCGATCGCCAGCACATGCGTCCAACCCGGCCTGGCGAATTGTCAGAATTCAAAGCAGCGCACATCAAGGCCAAGTTTCCGATCAGCGTGCAGTGCTACTCTCAAGGTTCGGCTACCGGTGGATTGCTCCAGGCTATCCCGACACCTGCGCTTGGCAAAAAATATGTTATCGCGAGTTGGTTCGATAATCCGATCCAGAGTAACCCTGGCTTCATCAATCGTGATTCTTCCAGCTCGGAATTCATGGTCATTGCTCCCTATGAAGGCACGACCATCAATTATACGCCCGCATCGACTACCTATGCCGGTGTCGTTGGCGTAAATTCTGGCAAAGGAGCGACCGGCATTCCGCATACAGCGTCGGTCACGCTTCGCCGCGGGCAGGTCTTTTGGGTTCGCTCATTTTCGGTCGACCCTTCCTATGATATTTCTGGATCTATCGTAACTTCCGACAAGCCGATTGCCGTGCTTGGTGGTCATGAGCGTGCACTGCTCGGCGATCCCTCCGGCCTTTGGCATTCACTTGACAACGATGTTCGCGATCTCATGATCGAGCAAATGACGCCGGTCGAAGATTGGGAAGTCGAGTACCCGTCGGCGCCCTTTGTCGCCCCTCCATCGGTTGCTCGGTTGCTGGTCAATGGGACTGGCGAGATGTACCGAATCTACACCGATCAATCGAGCGGTGGAGTTGATATGTGGGTGGGCGGAAATATCTCCCCATATAACTTACAGCTTTCTGCCTACCAGAATCCGATTGCCGCCTTCAATAACGTTATCGACCCCGTCGATATCGTGAGCACGAACGGCAAGAAGATCTACGTCGTCATGTACGATTACTTTCAGGGTCAGCATGATTCCGATCCCGGCTCTAAAGCAGGAAAGGGCAAAGGGGTAAACCCGCAGGATGAAACGACGTATACCTGTCCGAACGAGATGAACGTTGTCCCGCCCAGCAGATGGCGGAAAAATGCTGTCTGGAAGATTCCGGCGCAGAGTAATTACAAGAATGCGCAGTTCGTCAACGTGATCACGTATACCGATTCGATCAATACATTGATGGTGAGTTTCAATGGCGCCGCTCCGACAAAATTGACGAGCAGGTCGACGGTCGGGCAATTCAAGATTCCGAACCATCCGGAGTGGACTGCACTTCGCTATCGCTTGTCGGCCGGGGACTATGCGCTCAATGCGAATACCCCGTTTGTCGTTTACAGCTATGGCCGCACAGAAGGCCAGTACAAAGACGGCTGGGGCTATGCTGCTCCTTGCGGGCAGGCTTATGGCGCACACGACGAGAACAACCCACCGAAAATGCGCTCCACACCTGGCTGCGCTTCGTGGGATGTTACGGTGACCGATTCGCTGCCTAACGACGACGGACTTGCAGATGTCGTCCTGCTCGAAGATCCCGCCGGCGTTTATGCTCGGCCAGGTAGAGTGAGCGTGAATATGCGCCTCAATCCGACCGAACCAGTATTTGTCGCCGGTGACCCGAAGGTGCAATTCCGCGTCGAGGTCATCAACCCGCTGGCAGATGCTTATGCGGCCATTTATGCGATCGACCGCGCAGGCAATGATACCGTCTTTGAGTTCTCGTACAGCGCACCGAAGATCAGTGTAACGCCGTCGCGTGCCGATATGCTGAAGACGCTCGTCTCGGCAGATTCCTGCCAACGGATCGTCTTCCGCAATATCGGTTCGAAGAATTCGCAGCCGATAACCATCGGCGGCACTGCCTTCGAAGTGAACCGTGGAGCGTTCACCGTTTCTGCAGCAACGCCAGCACTGCCAGCGACGCTTAAAGGCGGCGATTCGCTGGTCGTAAACGTCTGCTATTCGCCGATCGATACGGGATCTGTACGATTCGACAGCCTGCTCTTCATCGCCGATTGTATCGCAGATACCGTACCGGTTTCGGGCTCTGGCGTAACACCGATCATCGTTGCACAGGATGCGGATTTCGGAACCTTGCTCGTCGGACAAACGAAGTGCAAGGACGTGACTGTAACGAACACGGGCGATGCGCCACTTCTCCTGACCAAGCAGTGGTTGCTTCACAATACCACGGACTTTACCTTCAACGACGATGCGAAACTTCCGCTGACGCTTCAGCCAGGGCAGTCGGTACAGCTGAACTTCTGCTACACTGCGCACCACGTTGGCGGCGATTCGACGAATCAGGATTGGGGTACCAATCTGCCGTCACTCTTTGCGCATCACGATCGCGATTTCTCGATCCTGCTCGGACGTGGCGTTCAGCCTGGCGTACAGTGGGACCGTATCAAGCAGGCATTCCCTGCAGTATGCGATGCGCCGGACACGATTCGTATGTGGCTTTATAATAATAACACCGCGATCGAATACGTCGACTCTGTCGTGATTCAGGGTCAGGACAAGGATGAATTTACCTTGCTGCGTAATCAGGCGGGCTATACACCGCTTGGTAATTTCTCGGTTGATTTCAAGCAGCCGGGCGATAGCGTATGGGTTGATGTGCTCTTCACGCCGAACCTGACGAAGGGATATGCACCCCGCACTGCGAAATTGATCGCATTCAATAAATCGAATACGAATCCTTACGTCGATCTTAGTGCTACGATCGTTCATGCCGATATTGCTGTCGATCAAACGTCGATCAACTTCGGCCTCGCACCACTGAATACCCCGGTCACGAAGACGTTCACGGTTACCGATCCAGGCGATGCACCACTCACGATCACCCAGGTTAGCGTCAGCGATCCTGCGTTCGTTGTTTCGGGCATCAATGTCGGCGATGTGCTCGTTCCGAATGCTCCGGTTGTCGTTTCGGTGACTGGTACGCTGACGCAGAGCGGCACCATCAATGCGTCGATCACGCTCAACGGCGCTACGAACTGCGTCAACAAGAGGATTGTCAATATGGCGATGAGCGCAGATCTGGTCAACGTCCAGGCCACAGGTCAGGATTTCCCGACGACCTACACCTGCCAGCAAAACGAAGGCGTGACGGTCGCAACGAATACCGGTACGAGGAATGTCATTCTTCGCCGTGTCGATATTCTTGGCGCAGGTACACATCCTGACGCAGGGGAATTTAGCTTCGGCGATGGTTCGCAGTCGATCATCGATGGCCGCACAATGATGCCAGGCGACACCGCACAGTATCACGTGATCTATCATCCGTCACTTGTGCAGTTCTCGTCGGCGATCATTGAATATACCTGGGACACTGTTGCTTCTGCCGGTTCTTCCTGGACGACCGATCGCTTCCTGAACGGGACCGGTGATGCATTGAGCGATACGCTTACTGCCTTAACCACCAACGCGCAGCCGTACACGGTTCAGACCGGAAAATTCTTCGATGTGCCGATTCGCATTTCGCACATGCTTCCGACGAACGCGGCTGCGTTCGGTTATACCTTCAAGGTCAGCTACCGGCAGGATCTGTTGCAGCTGAGCCCATTGAGTAACGTCGATCTTGCACCTGGCTATTCCTTCGTTGGTGTCAGCCCGATCACGGATAATAATGGCCTCGAGACGATAACCATTCGAGCTATGGGTGGCCGTCCGCTTGATAACACAGACGTTCTCGCGACGCTTCACTTCCAGTTGATGGTTGCGAAGGATCTGCAGAGTTCGATCGATATTTCGGGCGGGCAATTCCTCGGACAGGATTCGTTGCCGCTTTGCTATATCGCGACAATGCATATTCCGGGGTTCTTCAACCCGCAGGATCTCTGTGGCGATTCTACCATTCGTCACTACATCCGTACGGGAGTTGTCGATGGTCAGATCACGCAGATCTCGCCGAACCCGACTTCGCAGGCTGCGCAAATTGGTTATGAGATCCGCTCGCCGAATGCTCTGGTCACGATCGAAGTATTCAATCTGCTTGGACAGCATGTCCAGACGATCATGAAGAATGAGCCGCATGATATTGGAGGATATCGCGCGACATTTGATCCGGTCGATCTTCCAAGCGGTACCTATACGATTCGCTTGAGCACCCCGAACACGAGTTCATCGAGGACGATCGTGGTCAATAAGTAACGAGCACGTTTGCTTGAAAGAAAGAAGGGACCACATACTGGTCCCTTTTTTCATGTCTCAATTCTTAATCGGGCGAACCGTCGTCTTCTTCGTCGGTGGGGAAGCCTTGCATCTGACGCAGGATCCGCGCGGCGCGGCGCTGGATGTACGCCGATGGATGCGACGCGCTCCAGCGAGTCGGATTGGGAAGGACCGCAGCCATGAGGGCGCATTGCATCGGAGTCAGATCCTTCGCATGGCGCTTAAAATGGAACTGAGCGCCGGCTTCTGCACCATAAACATTCGGTGCGAATTCCGCAATATTTCCATAGACTTCGAGGATTCGCATCTTCGGCCAGATGAATTCGATCAGTACCGTATAATAGGCCTCGATACCTTTACGAATGAAGCTGTGCCAGGGCGGTAAAAAAAGATTCTTGGCTGTTTGTTGAGAGATCGTGCTCGCGCCGCGCATCGGCCGGTTCGGATGCCTCGCATGTGTGCGCTCGGCATTCTCGATCTCCGCCATGTCGAAGCCATGGTGTTGGAAGAAGCGCTGGTCTTCGGCTGCGATGACCGCCTTGTAAAGCGAAGGCGCTACATCGCTCCGCGATTCACTTGTGTGGTGCCAGAGAATGGACTCGCCGGCGAAGAGGTGATCGAAAGCACGAAAAATCATCATCGTTGTTATTGGCGGATCGATAAAGCGAAGGAGCGCAACCTGGACGATGGGAAAGAGGATCGCAAAGGTCGCAAGTCTGAGTATCCAGCGAACGGAGAGTTTGCGGCGGGAAGTGTTACACGTCTCAGGTTTGATCGAGACCGGAGCCGATTTCGTATTCTTCAGCAGAGTCGTTTCTGTATTCTCGGCGATCGGAGATGCCGGATCAGTTGTTTCCGGGATCAAATCATTCGGCGATTCATCGTGCATTAGCCAACATCGTTAGCAGCGGTTGAACAGGTCTCCATTCGTTTTATCCGAACTCTACACCTCAGCACTGGAAGCAGTTCTCGGCATCCAGCTCGATCCGCCGCCACGAAATCCCACGAAGGATCCGAAATGGAAAGAACTTCTGGCGGCCGTTGCCGAACTGAGTCATGGCTTAACGCTCGATCGATCGAAGGCGTCGAGGGGCGCGTATCTCTCGAACGCTCACGCAAGAAGAGCGTATCAACTCTATTACATGACGACAAATTTCTTCAAGCTCTGGCCGGCATTGAGGGAGTTGTCGCATGCAGATTTTTTTCGCAGCACTGTGCCGCTCAGACATCTCGATCTCGGTTCTGGTCCCGGCACGGGAGTTTGGAGTGTTGCTAACTGGATACAGATAGAATGCCCTACGCAAGCGTATGAATTCACTGCGACCGATCTGCTACGTACAAATCTGGCTGATGCCAGGAAATTCGGCGAGCAACTTTCCAAAGGTCTTGCGCACCTTCGTCACGGACAGTACGAGCCGCTGGATATTTCCGACATCGCAGCACTAAACGCATTCGCGAAGCGAAGCGGGAAGTTCAAACTCATCACGATGATGAATGCGCTCAACGAGATTGAAGAATCGAAGGATGCCGAACTTCTGACGACGCTGCTCGATCTGCTTGAATCGGATGGCGCACTTATCATTGTTGAGCCGAGTTCGCGCGCGATCTCTCGCCGTGCGCTCCGCTTTCACGATACGGCGCTCACGCTCGGGGCTACGATCTTTTCACCGTGTACGCATTCGATGAATTGTCCGGCACTCAAAAGCGAAACGGATTGGTGCCATACCGAAATCGAGTGGCAGCGGCCCGAGTTCATCAAGACGATCGATGACGAGGTCGGGACGCTACGGCTTTCGCTCAAAGCGACCTATTTCACGATAAGAAAATCTGCGGGCAACATTCGGGATGTGTTTGTGCAGCCGGGCCGTGCCGAGGCGAGAGTCGTGAGTGAGCGTTTTGACGAAAAAGGGAGGCACCGCGCATTCTTATGCAGCGAACGCGGACGTGAAGAATTCGTGATGAACAAGCGCGATAAAGTTTTGGGCAACCGTGCGTTTGCATCAACGAATCGTTATGACCTGGTTCAGATCGATCAGGTTGAATCCCGAGGGCACGATGTGAAATTAACTCAGCAGTCAACGTATGTGGTTGACTTTGACTCTTCGGGAGCACGAAATGTTGATAAGTAGTGTCCCGGTGTACGATTATGGAAAAATAAATGCGAAAAACGCAAAATAAATTGGTTTAGCACTTGATTTCGGGTTTTTTTTGATGCATATTTGTTCACTCTTATTCCCGCAAGCCCTGTGGATATCTTGTGGGAGGATGTGGATGACAAAGGGTTGTCACGGAATAAGTGGAAACGCACGCCTAACTCGCAATCTGAATGATCGCAACGCTTGATAGACTCATGGCTCTCGCACAGAAATTGCGCGATGCCGAAAAGCACAGCGAACGGGACCCGATCTACGTCGCTCTGGAACTCAACGAACTACATGTCATGACCCGTCTCGTTGAAGATTATCTCGGGGATGTCGATGTCTTCACGCCGGGCAACGCTGCTCCCCGCTCGCAGTCCTACGATTAATGTTCAAGATCTCGTAGGATCGAGGTCATAACACGTAGCACGGAATTCCGGACTGGGTCCGTGAATCCTTTTACGTTGTCCTCCGGTAAAACTAAGCTCTGGCAAAAAATGCATTCAAACGTGAACGTCTGATGCTGTTTGGGATCGTTCTGCATTGCGCAAATGCGGCGGGACACTGTGGAATCATTGCGAGAATTTGAGGCGTTGCACCGGAGTTAGGATGCTCGGAGGGCGGTTGCTGTTGATCGAAGTTTGCCGTAACACTCGATTCCTTCTTGCTCGGAGTTTCTTGCTCTAGCGTTTCTTGTTTTGCTTTGCTTGCGATGAGCTTCCGAACCGCCCGTAAGTAACTTCTGCGCTTTTCACGGGTTATTCATAGGAGCGGCATCTATCGCTCTACAGGAAAACGCTCGGTTTTTATTGTGTTGTCGCTTCCTGCTCCTGTTTGCAGGAAATTTAATTTTCATTTTCGCTATGCTGCCGATTGCCTTGGCAGCTGGCGATGTCTATCAGGCTTTTATGGACCGCAGATCCTTTCTGACACGTGTAGCCGGTGCAACCGGTGCGAACTTCGTACCTACCAGTTCGATCAATCGTCCGCTAAGTACCGGACTCGATCCCTATGTGCCATCGGGATCCGAACCGTGGAATAGCGATCTGATACGCATTGGTCACCTGCTACGCAGAACCACGATGCTGCCGACCTGGGCAAACATGGCGGCGCTCAGTGCGCTCACTCCATCGGACGCTGTAGATCTACTACTCAATACACCCAGCACTCCTGCAAGGCCAGCGGTTGCCGATTCGCTTACGACAAATACGAACGGTCTCGATACTGTCCTCATCGGCCAACTCGAGGCCAAATGGGCGGCGGATGCCGCAACGCTTCGTACATGGTTTGCCGGCGTCATGCGCGATGCAGGTACAACGATCGCGGAGAAGATGACGATGTTCTGGTCGGGACATTTCACGACGCAGTTCGTTGCCGATCAATCGTATGTCGTGGCGCCGTTACTCTATCGGCAGAACGATCACTTTCGCCAGCATGGTCTTGAAAAATTCAACGATCTTGCAATGAGCATGACGCTCGATGGTGGAATGCTCGATTATCTCGGAGGTAATCAAAACTCCGTTGGCGTTCCGAACGAGAATTATGCGCGCGAGCTGATGGAGCTTTTTACCATCGGTCTCGGACAATACACCGAAGGCGACGTGAAGAACGCCGCCCGGATCCTTACCGGCTGGCGCATCGCGCAGTATAGCAACGAGCCGGCACCGAACCAGATCTTCAATACGTACTTTCTGCCCGATCAGCATGACATCGGCCAAAAGGAATTGCTCGGCGTGAGCTTCCCCGCGCGCGATGCGACGACGAACACCGAATATATCGTGCGGCAGGAAGAAGTTCAAAAATTGATCGATACGCTTTTCTCCGTTCGCGCTTCGGCGGCTGCGCTCTTTATTTCGACGAAGCTCTATCAGTTCTTTGTCTATAGCAATCCTTCCTCATCCGATATGCTTGTCGTTCAGGCGATGGCGGATCTGCTGGTGCAAAATAATTTTTCGATCAAACCGGTGATGAGTGCGCTGCTAAAGAGTGCACACTTTTTCGATAATGCGAACATCGGTGCGCAGATCAAAACACCGGCCGAATTTTCGGTTGGGTTCGCCAGACAGATCGCTCCAAAACTCAACATCGATACCACGATGGTTAGTCTCGGTCAGACGCTCTTCAATCCGCCGAATGTGAGCGGCTGGCCGGGCTGGCACGATTGGATCACGACGACGACCTATCCGGTTCGCGCGAACGTCGCGACAGCTGCTATCGCGGCGCTCGACGACGCAACCGTTACTGCGTTCATCATGCAATTCCCGAATTATACTGAGGCACAAAAGCTGATCACGAACGTCGCCGCATTGCTTTTGCCAAGAGCACTTTCGGCGCAGCGATCGACCGATCTGCTCAATAAGCTGACCGGGAACGCACCGTCGTATGAATGGCCAACGATCCTGCAAAGTCCATCGACTGCGGCAAGCAACATGCGTCAGGTGCTGACAACCATCAGCGAACTGCCCGACTTTCAACTCTGCTGAGCACGCACCGCTTGCAAATCATAACAATTTTTCACGTACAGCTCTAACGCATAAATCAACGGAGCATTATGAAGCGTAGAACATTTCTTCAGTCGCTCGCCGCGACGGCAGCAGCAGCGCCGATCCTGCTCAATGGCATTCCCGTTCGAGCATCTTCACCGATGCCGTTGCTCGCGCAGATGGAGGAAGATGCCTCCGATAAGATCCTGATCGTGATCCAGCTTTTCGGTGGCAACGACGGACTCAATACCGTCATACCAGTCGACGATGCCAACTACTATAATCTTCGTCCGACGATCGGTATTCTGAAGACCGATGCAACGAACGTCATCGGCAATCTTTACTTTGCGCCGAAGCTCGCAGCTGGAAGTCAGGGTGGCATGGTGAGGCTTCTACAGACTGGGTATGCAGCCGTGGTTCAAGGCGTTGGATATGACAATCCTAATCTTTCGCATTTTCGTTCGACCGATATCTGGCTCAGCGGCATAAACGATTCCGATCCGAATCATCTGCTCTCGACCGGATGGGTCGGGCGTATGCTTGAAAAGCAATATCCGAGCTTTCCACAAACGCTGCCGCCCGATCCGCTTGCGATTCAGCTCGGCGGATTCTCGCTGACGCTCATTAGCGATAAGGGGCGAATGGGCGTTGAAGTCTCCGATCCCAGCAAGCAGTTAGGGGTAAGCTCCGATCTCGATGCGCAGGATGCAAATGCGACCGGCACGCATTACGCGGACGAATACGCCTTCGTCTCCGACATCGCGAGCCGCTCGAACACTTATGCGCTGAATATCCGGAATGCCTACGCTGCGGGAAAATCCAAGTTGAAGGCAACCTACGGCAGCGACAGTCTTGGGCAGCAAATGGCTTCCGTTGCAGCGCTCATCGCAGGTGGCCTGCAAACAAAAGTGTATGTCGTTTCGCTGGGTGGATTCGATACCCATGTAACGCAGCAGACCGATCCTAATAGCGGTCAGCATCCGAATCTCATGAGTCATTTGGGCGATGGTGTCGCACAGTTCATGCACGATATGGTAGCGCTCGGCGAAGCAGATCGCGTCATCGGATTGACCGTCAGCGAATTCGGCCGCCGCCCAGCGGAGAATGGCTCGTTTGGTACCGATCATGGCGCTGCGTCAGTGCAGTTCGTATTTGGTACGCAGGTCAATTCCGGCGTCTTCGGTCAAACACCCGACCTCGGCAATCTTGATGAGAACGGGGATGTCCCAAAGCAGATCGACTATCGCCGCGTCTATATGGACGTGCTGACAAAGTGGTTTGGGCTTGCCGCAGTAGATGCGAAAGCAGTGTTGCAATTGCCTTCGGATGATATCACCGTCGAGCCGCTCGGCGTGATCAAGACGCAGCGCGGGATCAACAGCACTCCCGCTCAGGCAAGCTCAATGGTGCTTTCGAATTATCCGAATCCCTTTGCGACGACTACGATGCTGCAGCTTTCGCTTGATAATGCGAGCGATGTTTCGATCGAGATCTCGAACATCGCTGGTCAGCATCTGGGCGCGATCCTTCAGCGGAGACTTGCGGCCGGGCTGCATCAGATCCCGTTCGATCCAATGCAGATCACTGGAAGGCCGCTCGCGAGCGGTACCTACATCTGTACGGTAAGTGCAGGCACAGAGCGGATCACGCACATGATCGAATGTGTACGTTAATACTGCTACAGCTTTAATTCGCTTCCGGGCATGAACTTCAATCGTCACCATTCGGCCATCCGAGTGCTCCTGGGTTGCGTCGCGATGATCGCGCTTTTGTTGAGCAGCGACGTACGTGCACAGTATCCAGCGAAATGCGATGGAGATAAATCATGCGTTGGCAATGCGCTTACGATTCGGGTGACGGCTGGCAAGGGCGCGCAGTATGTCGATATCGATACGTCTTATGTCATGCGCGCGATGGATACTGCGATGACGTTCGAGGCCTGGATCGCACCAAAGCCGCAACCGGGCAAGCGGCAATTTGTCGCTGGACTCTGGGGACCGAACAAAGACAACAACGATCAGTGGGTCGTTTATATCGAGGACAACGAACTTGTCTTTGCGCTCAGTCCCGATGGATCATTTAAAGGCGATCTCGATAACACGATTGTGCAGGCGCTCATACCCGACCTCTATACGCGAGGCTGGGTGCACATCGCAGCCGTGTGGGATGGACAATCGACGCAGGGAAGGTTACTCGTCGATGGTCAGGAAGTCGCGAGAACCGGCAACGTGCAATATCCGATCACGCATCTTCATCCGATCGAAAGTTCGGCGCTCGGCATGCAGCTCGCAAGCTGCAACGCGCTCTATGATGATTCGTCGCGCTACCGTGCATTCCTTGGGCAACTCGACGAAGTCCGATTGTGGCGCCGCGCACTTTCGCAGCATGAGGTCGACTGCCAGCGACTTCTTTCACTAAGTGGAAATGAGCCTGGGCTCATCATGTATTTCAGGTGCAACGAACCTGTAGGCACCCAATTCCTTTGCGATGCAGCAGGTCACATGATCGGCAGGATGCGAAGCGGTGCACACTGTGATGTAAGCACTCGCGTCGTCCCGCTAACCTATACGGTACTTCCCGCATCCGTCGCAACATCGCTTGCGTGCACAAGCGATACAACCTTTGTTTTTACGATCACCGACACTTCGTTTTGCGGCGATCGGGTCAATCTAAGTGTGAGCGGTGCCTCAGCTGGGTTGTTCACGCTTTCTTCAAAGTCACTCGTACTGTCGCAAAATGTAGGTCAGCAGGTAACGATGGATCTGCACGCCAACCAGATCGGGACGCTCACTGCGAATCTGGTGATAACAAGCGCGAACAGGTGCGGCACACCGCTCTCGGTACCGATCACGATCAACCGAACAACGCAGCTAAGTTACTCTACAGGCTCGGTGAAGTTCGATACGCTTTATGTCGGATGCGAAGAAACGAAGTTCTATGAGGACACGGTAAAGATTTGCAACATCGCCGGCACGCCTGTCACCATCTCCGGTGCACAGTTCGATTCGAATTATTTCACGTGGCATCCGGCTGGAGGATTTGGCGCGTTGCCGCTGACACTTCAGCCAGGCCAGTGCTGGATCATGATGGTCCATTTTGATCAGCTCGATTCTTCAAAGACGCTCTATGACACACTTCGTATCAAGAGTAACGATGCGTGCCCGGGCAGCGGGGTGATCCCGATCTACGGAAGGTCGCAGGCGGTGATCGCATTGCTCGCAACTGATGGCAAGCGCATCGTCGATACGATGGCCTTCGAAGCTGTTTGTCCAACGCAGATCTCGAGCGTGAGACTCTATCAATATCGCGGGCTCACCGTCGATACGGTCTACATCGATTCGATCACCTACAGTCAGCCGCAGTTTTTTGGACCGTCCTTTCGCTTCCCGATCAAGCTTGCACCCAAGAATGCGTATCAGGCTGTTTACGTAAGATTCAAACCTACTGCGCCGGGTCCTGTGGCCGGGGAAATGAAAGTCTATTCCCATTATCATGGATGCACGATCGTCAAGCGCATAGGATTAAGTGGCAGCGGCATATCCGTCGACTTTTCGTTCAATCAAGCGTTGATCGCGTATGGAAATGTCACGATCGGTAAGACACTGCAATTAACTGCGACGGTGACCAATCACGGAGCCAATGCCCGCGATCTTGCTTCGTATTTAAAGATTGGGGACGTCTTCACGATCGTCGGAGGAAAATCGTTTACGATCCAGCCGGGGCAGACCAAAACGATCACCGTCGAATTCAGGCCGCGAGAGTTAAAGAATTACGTTGACACACTTGCCGTATTCGACGAAGGATGTTTTAGTACGATCGAAATTCCGATCACGGGCACGGGTGTCTTTCAGGATCTTTCATTTCAGCCGCCTTATCTGCCGATCACGGATGTGATCGGATGTCAGTGTCAAACCGATACGATCACGGCGACGAACATCACAAGTTCCGATCTTACGGTCACGAACGATCAACTCATCGATCCAAGCGGAAAGATGAAACTCGTGAGCGCAACGCATGCGGGACTCTTCAAAGCGGGCACTGCGATCCAGTATATCGTAACCTATTGCCCGAACGATCTCGTGCTCGATCGTGCCGACGATGGCTACATCGATATCAATCTATCGAATGGCGAAAAATATGAATTGCTCATTCGTGCGACGAGCCTTGCGCCGAAACTGTATGTAACGCCACTCACCACATTTCAAACCGTAGAAGTCGGCTGGCAAAAAACGGATAGCATCCTACTCGAAAATAATAGTTCGATCCCGCTGCACATCACAGCTATCAATGTGCCGCCTGGCTACACTGTGCTCAGCACAAACCCGCCGCTGCCAGATCTCCTGCAGCCGCGCGATAGCCTATGGGTTTATGTGCAGTTCAAACCAACGACCCAGACGAGCTACGATGGTCCCATCACCGTGCAGACGGATCAACCATGTACGATCAGTTATGGCGGTGTACTAACCGGCAATGGGCAACTTGTAAAACTCGAGGTTCCACTCAGCTTTGTCAATTATAGCTTGATCAAGCCGTGCGATTGTCTCAACCGATCGATACCGCTTCCGAACTACAGCAATCTCGTTCCGATCACGATTGATTCGATCTGGATCGACGGAGCCGGTGTGCCAAATCCGAATCCGACGGTTTATCGTTGGAGTTCGTTCATCGCTGGTACAACGGCGCCTTACAGGATTCCACCCGGATCGGGTGATACGCTCACGATTTCATTCTGTCCCAACATCCCGGCTATTCAGGCGAACGTGCTGCTCAACGCAACGCTCCATATCGCTGCACATACGCCGGGCTGGTCGCAAACCTATACCACGATCCTAAGCGGACGGCGAGAGCTCAATTTTCAACCGAGCAAAGTGCTCGTCAATTTTCCTGCAACCCGCGTCGACACGAGCGCGCAGGCGATCGCCGTCGATATTGCAGTGCCCGATCCGTTCGTTAATCCGAGCGGCGATAGTGTCGTTATCGATTGGGTCTCGTTTCAACCCGATCAAAAAGTATTCAGCGTCGTTGCCTCGACAGGTGCACCGCTGCCGTGGGTGATCCATCGTGGTGAGAAATTTTCGGTCAAGGTGAATTTCTTCCCGCGTGCGCCCAAGACCTATATCGCGAGGATGCTTTTGCATACGGTGTTTCCGTGCGATGGCATCGATACATCGATACTCGTCATGGGTAGTGGGTTCGCTCCAGCCTTTGGATTGCAAATGGCTTTTGACACCGCCAAGGTCGATCGCGATACGATCGTACTGAACACCTGCGACACGCTCACGCTGCCGATCATGCTCAGCCGCGCGATCCCGCAGAATATCATCGACATCATTTTCAGGCTTGGATACGACACAACAGCGCTCAGAATTATCGGCATCCAGTCGCAATACACCGCCCTTGCAACCATTAAAGATTCTACAGACGGTGCGCATGCAAATCTGAAAGATGCGCGCAACGTGCAGGCGGGAGTCATCGCCTATGTGAAGTTCGTCGTGAGGGGCGGAGCGACGAAATTTCCAATTTCGATCGACAGTATTTTCTTCGATAGCGATTCGCTTGTCTTTTTTAAGATCGTCGCCGGTATCGATAAAGGATATGTCGAGATCGCGCAGCCGATGATCGCGATCTCGCGAGGCACCAGATTCGATACGGTAAATGCGCGTTCGTGTGACGATCGATTTGTGACGGTGAGGAATCCCGGTCTGATTCCGGTTCGCTTCGATTCGCTTGTAGGCTTGCCTAAGTGGCATTCCGTAGTCGCAAGCAACAAGCCATACCCAGCGATCCTTGCGCCAGGTGACTCGATCGTACTGACCGTGAGGTTTTGTCCGCGCGCGCAAGCAACATTCGATACCTCGCTTTTTTCGGTCTCGAATAGTCCCTGTCCGATCAATGACAGCGGGAGCCTGCATAGTTTCGGCTATGCGCCGCCCTTTCCGCTAAACCTTGTGATCGGCGGTACCGTAAGCTCGATCGATTCAGTTGCCGGAGTGATTTCGGATACGGTGTATGTACCGATCATGATCGATCGAGATTTCCCGCTGAATCCGATCGACATCAAGTATTCGCTCGTCTACGATCGCCGTGCGCTGCAATATGTGAGCGCAACCTCGAGCTATGCGACGCCGGTAATAAAACAAATTGGCGCAGGCCTTTCGATCTCACTGCCCAAAGCGCAGAATGTCAAGAAGGGTGAGATCGCTCGGATCAAGTTTGTTGTCGCAGTCCCGGATAGTATTGTTACGAAAATGATCCTTGCGCCGGCGCTCTTCACGAGCGATTCGGATCTCTGGATTACGCCAGTGCCGATGGGCGACACAACAAGCGTGCGCGTCGATCCGCGCTGCAATATTTCCTATCTTGAATTCAAAGGTGGTATCAATTCGATCTCGATCCCATCGCCGAACCCATCGAACGGCCGCGTGAAGCTCGATGTCGAATTTGTTGAAGATGCCTACGCTTCGATGAAAGTCTACAGTGCGACCGGTGCAGTCGTTTCGAGGCCGCTCGATGGTTATACATTGATGAAAGGCGGAAAATATTCCGTCGATCTCGACCTCACAGGATGTGCCCCCGGAGCTTACTACATCCGCTTCGAGGCTGGAAGTTATCACGATACGCGACGAATGATGATCGTCCGTTAGACCAATAATTACGCTGTTCCGATTGCTTTTTAAATCTCTTCATACAGTGAGCTGCGCACTTGCCGGCATGCTCATGCTCATGATTGCGACTTCTGCATTCGCGCAGGAGGCGACTGAAAATTATTCGCCGCAATCTTTTTCGCTCGGGCTCTTAAGCGGATACTCCCTCAACTTCCATAAAACGCAGGAGCAGCTATTTCAGAACTGTGTCAACTGCGGAAATTTTGATCAGGGAACAGGCAGTGGATTTTCGTTAGGCGCGTTCGGTACGCTGCCTTTTTTCACGGAGGGGATGGGGCTCTACGCAAGCCTGCAATATGCGCAGCGCGGAGGTACGTTCGGCGTTGTCAATTCGGGTTTACTTCCTATTCTCGATCCAAACACGAATCAGTATGTGACCTTGCTTCGCAAGAACAGCGCGAGTGCAAATCTTGGGTTCGCGGTTCTCGATGTCGGACTCGAATATAAACCGATAGCGACATTTCCACTTTATGCGCGGGCGACACTTAACGTTAGTGCGCCGCTCGGCTCATCGAGCTATCATCAGACCGAACAGATCCTTTCGCCGCAAGGGGTCGTCTATCCTCAGACGCACACGACAACGCGCGATGTTGCGACGGGTGCGATCGCCGGGATCAAGATGCCGGTTGGAATGGCCGGTGCGCTCGGCTATCAATTTCCGTTCGGTGTCGGACTCACTGCCGCTCCCGAAGTGCGCTACTACTTGCCCTTTACAGGAATTGTCAGTGGCTATAGCTGGAAAGTAAGCTCGCTCGAATTTGGACTTGCACTTCGATATTCACCTCCGGGCCTCGAACTTCCCGATGCGCCGAATCTCGTGCCACCGGTGCTTGCTCAGAAAAAAATGCAGCCAGTGCCGCCGATCGCATTGCTCTCTACGGTAAATGCTCCGCACTTGACGATCGTCGAAACGATCGTGACTGAGACATTCCCACTTTTGCCTTATGTCTTCTTCGATAGCGCGAACGCGCAGCTTCCCGTTCGATATCATCCGATCGCCGTCAACGACACCCGTTCATTCCAAGAGACCGATCTGCCGCACCATTCGCTCGAAGCCTATCATCATATTCTGAATGTCATCGGAAGCAGGATGGCACGTGACAGCAGTTATGCACTTGTGCTCAACGGAACCACCGATGGAAAAGAAACCCCATCGGAAGCTGCCTCGCTTGAACTCGCAAATGCGCGTGCCGAAAGCGTGAAGTCGTATCTCGTAAATACCTGGAGCGTGGCGCCGCAGCGGATAACGATTTCGACCAGCACGCGACCGACATTCCCATCGACGCTCGAATTTCCGCAAGGCATCGAGGAAAACAGACGCGTCGAACTGACCAGCCCGAACGACGAATTGCTGCGACCGATCCTGCACGAACGCTTTAAAGAATATGCGTACGAACCGGCATCGGTACCATTCGCCGTTGAGACGGATCATCCTGCCGATGTCGAACACTGGAAATTGACAGTCGACGCCAGAGATAAAAATATCTGGCAGACCTCGGGCCTCGGAAGACCTCCGACGAATATCAACTGGCCGATCACGAGTCAGGCAACCGCAAACGTCGCAAGCGCTACCCATCCGCTCGATTCTCTTCATTGCAATTTGATCGTAAACGGCCGCGACGGGCTTAGTTCAACCAGTCGAACATCAATCCCGAGTGCGAAGTCGACGAATCCGTTTGAACTAAGCAGACTGAGTTTGATCGTCTTCGATTTCGATAAGTCGGCGATCACTCCGCAAAATCAACGGATGATCTCGCACTTTGTCGCGCATTCAATTCTCGATAGTTCGAAATCGACGATCATCGGCTCGACCGATAATCTGGGTGAAGCAAAACACAATCAGCAACTTTCGCAGGGTAGAGCCTTTGCCGTGCGCGATCTTATCCTTGCCGATAAAAGCAACACGCAGATTCTCAGGACCGAAGGCGTCGGATCAAACCGTCAGGTCTATAGCAACGACCTGCCGGAAGGGCGTTACTATTGCCGAACGGTCACGGTCGAAGTGCAGACGCCGCTCGCAGCCGAACTGCAGACGAAATGATCAAACAAAGATCGCTTCGTCAAGACTCACCATTCGGTCAAGCTTAGAAACGATCACATCTCGCAGCGCTTCGAGCAACGCTCGCTCCTCGATGGAAAATCTTTCCAGATCGGGACTATCGACATCGAGCACACCGAGAACGCGACCACTCGCGAGAATGAGTGGAAGCACGATCTCGGAACGCGAAGCCGAATCGCAGGCAATGTGACCCGGAAACGCATCGACATCATCGACAACCAGAACCTCGCGTCGTATCACACTTGCTCCACAAACACCTTTTCCATTCTCAATACGCGTACACGCTGGCTTGCCAATAAATGGCCCAAGAAAAAGTGAATCGCCTTTCAAAAAATAAAAGCCTGCCCAATTGAGCCGATCCAGTGCGTCGTAAATAAAAGCGGCGGCATTGGAAAAAAGTGTGATGAGTGGTTCATCCATGCTTAAAAGCGCTTCGAGTTCGCCCCGGAGAATTTCCTTCCGATCGGCACCGCCCTGCGTCCTGTCCCGATTTGGTACTGTCACAATCTTTTGCTCCATCTTTACCTATTTGAAATATTGGTTTGGAACCCAACGCGATCCCGTTCGGGTTCACTCGAACAGTGCTATCACTTATCCGACATATCGCATTCGGGGAAAACCCACGCCACGCCACACGCCTCGTGCGAGTGATGCGGCATGTGGCGCGCGTTCTCGCCTGCGTGGTAATGATGACCTATCTGCTGGATGCGATCAATATCGACGTGATCTATGCAGCTGTCACTGGTGACATGCACTATCATGATAACCCAGCGATCCTCGATTCTCAATTTGATTCGGGTACAACAGCCGATGCTCCTTCGGTCGTGGGAATTCCGGTTCAGCTTGCTTCGCACTCCGCGACGACGCTTCAGGCACCTGTAAAGTTTAGCGGTACGATCGTTTATGAGGATGTCGATTCGCCGACAGTGCTTGATGGTGAATCGCAATCGGACCTCGTCTATGAAATTGCTGTCTACATTTCGGCTCCCGAACCAACACGTGCGCTGGTGATCCCACTCGTGGATCGCACGATCTCCTTCCTCCGAATACTCATTTAGCTGGTTCCGATCCTTCCCATTATCCGATTCACTCCCAGTACTGGAGTGTGATTCGGTACTGATTCTATTCCTTGCTAAACATTTTCAGCATCAGGATCGCAATCGTCGATGGATGCACGTATGCACAAGATCAATAAGACATTTTCCTTTATCGTGAGCGCACTTGTTTGCTGTGCGCTCAGCAATGCACATGCGCAGCCTGCGGCATCCGGCGGGGTGCTCTCGATGCACAATGCGCTTAGCGAAGCGATAGCCAACAATGCTTCACTCCGCTCGCTTCGCTACGAGCAGCATGCAGCTGAAGCGGATCAGATCACTGCCGGACTCTTGCCAAATCCCTCACTGACGCTCAACGCAGATATTCTGCCGAGCGAAGGCCTGACCGCCAAAGATAAAAATTATGGCGTCTCGCTCGGCATCCCAATCGAACTTGGAGGCAAGCGCGATGCGCGTCTGAAGCAATCGAATGCCGCGCTGAACGTTGCGCAGCTTCAATATGAAGATGCTTTGCGGCAAACAACGCTTGCCGTTCGATCTGCGTATATCGACTTCGCGAGCACGGCCGAACGAGCCTATGCTTCAAGCGAAAACCTCACACTTCTCGATTCATTGGTGAGTCTGAGCAAGATCCGCGTCAAGGATCGGGATATTGCCCCGGTCGAACTCACACGCTCCGAAGTAGAACGCGACAAATTCAAACTCGAGACGCTTCGCACTTTCGAAGATAATCGCGCGACCCGCGTCACGCTCTACGCGCTGATGGGACGAACGGGACTCAAGACAAGCGAACCTCTACAGCCGGATACGTCGGCCTTTATCGCGATTCGCTCGGTCGCAATGCAGCCGCTTCCAAGGCTTGACTCGCTCATTGCGATCGCTGAAGAACGGCGAACAGATATTCGCGTCCTGCGTGCGACCGAAGAAGAAGCCCGGACGAACACCGAACTTCAGCGTTCGCTCGCAACGATCGACTTGAACGTCTCGCTCGATTATTTGCGCTCGCAGGAGATCACCTATTACGGCACAACCGTCTCGATTCCGCTTCCGCTCTTCAACCGCAATCAGGGTGAGATCGAGAAAGCCGCGATACGTGAGGCGGAAACGAAAGCGCAGACGGAATCGGCGCTGATCCAATTGCGCGCCGATGTGACGAACGCGTGGTTTGACGCCGCAAATAAACAGCAGGCATTGCGGACGCTCGGCGAGAGCGTTCTCGGCAAATCGCTCGACGTTCGCTCGGCGATCGAATATGCCTATCGGCGCGGCGGCACTTCGCTCATCGACTTTCTCGATGCAGCGCGAACCTATAATGAGCTTCGGCAATCGTATGTCGAATCGCTCGGCGATTTTGCCAAAAGTTTAGTCGTACTTAATGCGGTCGTAGGAAAGGATGTCTTTAATGAATTCGAATAAGTTTAATAGGAATAGGATCAATAGGAATAGGATCAATAGGAACATGAAAAAAAACAGTCGAACGAGATCAAGGGAAATGCTCGCGTTACTCCCGCGGAGCATCGTGAAACGAACGTGCACAACGGGTGCTTCAAGCGCGGCCCTCTCGGCGCTTGTCGCACTTGCACTCGTTGTTTCAGGATGCACGCACAGCGATCAGTCGGAGCAACATTCAGCGGTCACTGTCGAGCCGGTCAAGCTCGCACAGGCTGAACTCCGGCATCCCTTGATCTCGCAGGACGGGGCAACGATCGAATTTGCGCCGGGCGATTCGGCGCGCGGTGTACTTAAGATCGGGACTGCCGAATACAAAGATGTCTCGATCACGACGACGGCTCCCGCTCGCATCGTGCTCACAACGATGCAGATGCAGGGCTCCAAGATCACTGTTCCTGTTTTTGAAACGTCGGACCTCACACAACTTTATACCGACTGGCTCCGAGCAAAGCATGACATGGCCCGTTCGGGGCGCGAACTGGAACGCCTGCGCGATCTCTACGCGCACAATGCCATTGCGGGAAAAGAGGTTACGCAAGCCGAGAGCGATGAAGTAATGGCGCAGACCACACTCACCGGTCTCGAATCGCGATTGCTTACGACCGGACTTTCCGCGACTGAACTCGATCATCTTCGTGCGAACAGTTCGCTCCTGATCGCGAATGTACCTGAGAGTGAGATCTCGACAGTGCAGATGGGCGAAGACGTGCAGATATTATTCGACTCATTCAAGGGCGAAACATTCCATGGGCGTGTGCTCGACATTGGTCACGCAGTCGATCCGACGACGCGAACCTTCAACGTCCGCGTTGAACTTGCCGATCAAAAACATATTCTTCGTCCGGGCATGTTCGCCCGCGCTTCGTTCGGCGTCGATGTGGTGCACCGGTTTGTCGTGCCGCAATCGGCCATTGTTTCCGTTCAAGGGAAGTCGTTCGTATTTGTCACGCGAGACGGCAGGACGTTCGAGCGCAAAGAAGTGATGCTGGGGCAGCAGTCGAACAATGATTTTATCGTGACCAGCGGACTTTCCGATGGCGATCAGGTCGTGATCGAAGGCGCGGTACTGTTGAAGGGTTTGAGTTTCGGATATTAATCCCAGTTCGCGATCATGATCCGTCAACTCGTTCATTTTGCGATGCGGCAGCGGGTGCTCACGCTGCTCTTCGCGCTGCTTATTATTGTGGGTGGCATCGCTTCCTATCTGACGATCAAGATCGAAGCATATCCTGACGTTGCCGATACCGAAGTGGATGTGATTACAAAATATCCCGGACGGGCCGCAGCGGAAGTCGAGCAGCAGGTTACAATCCCGATCGAGCGCGCACTCAACGCCGTCCCACGGGTAGTGAACCGGCGTTCGCGCACAATGTTCGGCTTGAGCATCGTTCGGCTTACGTTCGACGAAGGCACCGACGATTATTTTGCGCGTCAGCAAGTGATCGAAAAACTTCGCGGAGCAGATATTCCCGACGGCCTTAGTCCCGATCTGGCACCGCTATCGACACCGGTCGGCGAGATCTATCGATACGTCATCGAGGGCGGACCAAACGCATCGCCAATGAGTCTTCGCACGCTGCAGGATTGGGTCGTCGTGCCCAAACTGTTGCAGGCCAAAGGTGTGGCAGACGTTGTGAATTTCGGCGGTCTCGTCAAGCAATATAGCGTCATCCTCGATCCGCTCAAGCTTCGCAAATACGGGCTTACTGCCAATAATGTTCAGACCGCTATTCAGGCGAACAACTCGAACACGGGCGGTAACGTACTTGAGCGCGGATCGCAAGCGCTTTCGATTCGAGGCATCGGTACGATCAGATCCGAAGACGATATCGGCTCGATCGTTCTTTCGAGCACGACGACGGGTACACCAGTTTATGTGCACGACGTCGGTTCTGTCGAGATCACCGCGCTCCCACCGTCGGGAATACTTGGTTATAGCGATAACACGCGGCACGTAGATATCACGAGCGGCGTGCAGGGTATTGTGCTTATGCGCCGCGGTGAAAATCCGAGCGAGGTTCTGAAGGATGTCCGCGCAAAATTGGACGAGGCTCGCGAAGCAATGCCTGAAGGTGTGAAGCTCTATACACTTTACGATCGCGGCGAGCTTGTCGAAAATACGCTGCACACGGTCAGTCACACGCTCCTCGAAGGCGTTACGATCGTCGTGATCATTCTGCTTTTCTTCCTCGGCAACGGCAAGGCAGCACTTCTGACTGCGGTGACGATCCCGCTTTCGCTCCTGTGGGCGTTTATCGTGATGCGGTTTACCGGTATCCCAGCGAATTTGCTTTCGCTTGGTGCTATCGACTTCGGCATCATCGTCGATGGTGCCGTGATCATGACCGAAGCGATCATGACAAAGCTATCACACACTCCTGCCGAAGAGCGTGAGAAGAAAGGCAACTTCAGGCTCATTGTAGAAGCGACGCAGGCCGTCGATCGCCAAATCTTCTTTTCGGTGATCATCATCATCCTTGCATATCTGCCGCTCTTTACGCTCACACGTGTTGAAGGCAAGCTCTTCTCTCCGATGGCCTACACGCTGTCGTTTGCCATCGCCGGCTCGCTGTTGCTCGCCTTGACGCTTATCCCCGTACTCGCGACCTATCTTTTTCGATCTGGCAAGGTAAGCGAGTGGAAAAATCCGATCGTTACATTTCTCGATAAGCTCTACGGTCGCATCACTGAGGTATTGCTTGCATATCGCTATATCGTCCTGGGCGCGACGGTGCTTGTGATTGGCGGGGCTCTCCTCATTGGTTCACAACTCGGTACCGAATTCCTGCCGGAGCTTGACGAAGGAGCCATCGTTATCCGGACGGTGCTGCCTGCCGGTATTTCGCTGACGGAAGCGGCACATTATCCGCCGATCATTCGCGAGGTTGTTCGAAAGTATCCCGAAGTTCGCGCAGTCATCACGCAGCTTGGCCGCAACGATGACGGCACCGATCCCTATGGCCCGAACCGAATCGAAACGCATGTCGAACTCACGCAATACGATACGTGGCCTGCGGGCATGGATAAGCATAAGCTGCTTGCAGAGATCAAGGAAAATCTGGAATCAAGAATTGCCGGCGCAGGCTTTAGCTTTTCGCAGCCCATTCTCGATAACGTTACCGAGGCAGTGACAGGCTCCAGCGCCGATCTTGCCATTCTTGTCAATGGCGATAGTCTTGGCAAGCTTCGTGGGTATGCCGATACGATCTATCGCGCGATCAAAGGAATCCGAGGCGCAACAGAAACCGGGATCGAAGAAGAAGGCGATCAGGCGCAACTCAAGATCGAGGTGAACCGACAGGCGGCGGCCCGCTATGGCATCAACGTGCGCGATGTAGAGGATGTGATCGAACTGGCAGTCGCAGGAAAGCCGGTGAGCACGCTTTACGAAGGGGAGCGCAAGTTCGATATCGTGATCAGATATCAGGCGAACGCACGCTCGACGGTCGAAGATGTTTCGCGGCTCGAAGTGACGTCGCCAAGCGGTCAGCATATTCCGCTCGCAGAACTCGCCGATATTCACATCGAAGACGGCTCGACGCTCATCGCTCGCGAAGATGGTCATCGCCAGGTTGGAGTGCGGACGAATGTTCGGGGCCGCGACCAGGGAAGCTTTGTTGCCGAGGCCCAGAAAAAAGTCGACGCGATCCTGAAATTACCCAAAGGATATTCGCTCGATTGGGGCGGACAATTTGAAAATCTGACAAGAGCAAAAGAACATTTGATCGTCATCATCCCGATCACGTTGTTTCTCATCTTTGGATTGCTCTTTATCACCTTCAAATCCGTTAAGTACGCGTTAATCGTACTTGTCAATGTGCCGCTCGCGCTCGTTGGCGGTGTGCTTGCACTATGGATTCGCGGTATCAACTTCAGCGTTTCCTCGGGTGTAGGATTTATTTCGCTTTTCGGCGTAGCAGTCATGTCCGGCGTCATTCTTATTTCGCGGATCAATTCGCTTCGCTCCGAGCATGAAATGCCGCTGCTTGATGCAGTCCGGCAAGGCGCGCAGGATGAACTTCGTCCGATCCTGATGATGATGCTCGTGGCGCTGCTCGGGCTTATTCCTGCCTCGCTCGCTACGGGTATCGGCTCAGACGTCCAGCGACCGCTCGCTACAGTGATCGTTGGCGGCCTTGCGAGCGCATTGATCTTAACTTTGCTTGTGCTTCCTGCGTTGTATTATACGATCGAACGAACATCGCGGAAGGACGAAGTGGCGCTGGCCGTTGAAGTGCAGGAAGTCGAGGAGCATTTGCACGAACAGCACGTTCGCGAATTGCATGAACGCGATATTCGCGCGCAGCATCATTTGGGAGAATCGCCTTCGGCCCCGAACGATAGTGGCCACAACGCATAACGCGAACGAGTGTTAAAATGGGAAAGGGAGTTGTGAATAGGAAACTGATATTAGTTTTGACCGCTTGCGCGGCGCTCAGTTCGTGCACTGCGGTGATGAATGATTTCGGGTCGAGCGATTTCACTTCGTTCAGTGTCAATGGCACGTATACCGGCAAACTATCGCTCTCTTCGATCGGTACTACAGTCCCCACCGACACGGCGCATTTCGCACTTGTGCTATCGCAGCAAAATGGTGCGGTCACAGGGACAGGCCGATCATCAGGAAACACGATACCCGAAGGACTGGCAGCGATCGATGACGCGTACGCTGGGAACATTGCCTACTACGCAAATTATTTTGCACACATCAACGGATACTTGTATCCAAAAGCTGAAACGCTCGATCAGTCGAAGCAGAATGGAACCGCGATCGCCTGCGATGTGACAGTCAATACGCTAACGAATATTACCGAAGGGAGCCTTTTTCTACCAGCAGATTCGGCGCATTATGTTGAAATTCTTTTAACCAAGCAATGACCAAATTCTTCATTGCCATCGGCCTGATCGGATGTTTCCTCCTGCATTCCTTCGAACTCTCGCGAGCCCAGACAACCGATTCGACTGCGACAATGCATACCGGCGATTCCAGAGCGATCGTGACATCAGGTGCATACGGTGTGCGGTTCGGTGTAGCGCATCGAGGGAATCTGGATGGCCCGAAGCCCGTCATTAATCCGTTCTACGATGTCTCGGTCGGCAATCATTTGGCGCTTTGTGTTGAGTTGATGCTGAGTTATGAAAACTTCCAGACGCTCGATTTTTTTACGTTTCATGAGTTTCATCTCGATTCGTATGGATTTACCCTGAAACTCAAGCGACTCTTCGGAGAAGGAGAGCAACTGGCAGGTTACGCTGCGATCGGTCCAGAATTTTCCGCATTACTGACGCGAGTGTCGATCGGCATTCCGCTGAACGCAGGTATTATTTATGCGCTCGGTAAGTGTCTTGCGCTGGAAGCCGGTGCATTTGTTACGCCGGTGGTCTATCTCGGTCAGGCGACCGGGCTCTTTAGTGGTATCACCATTGGATTACGCTTTCGGGACAACTAATGCGCACAAATAAACGGCACATCGTTTGGATCATGGTTTCCGTTGGCATTGTAGTTTGCGCCTGGCTTCTGCCGGGGCAGGCGATCTCGCAGCAAAGGTATGTTACCGGAATGAACGCAAGCGATAGCACCGGCGGAACGCCAATAATGGCGCCATTCCATAGGTCCGACCATGTCCTTTTGGAACATCCGGGTGCTCCTGAGCGGGTCGACACTTCGGTTAAGCCAGTTGTTAAGTGGGACCGCGTCGCAATCTCTTTTGGATCTCTTGCTGCTGCGGTGGGACTGTTCCATGTTTATCAAAGTAACGCATGGTGGAAGAATGACCGTACACGCTTTCATGTGATCGAAGATCCCGACTATCAGGCCGAGTTTGACAAATTTGGGCATACCTTCGGGGCCTATTACAGCTCGCATTTTTTCGATGAAGCCTACACCTGGGCTGGAATGGATAGCGCCACTTCAACGCTCCTGGCAGCCTTTAGCGGCGCACTTTGGGAATTCTATGTGGAGATCGAAGATGGATTCGCTTCACAGTGGGGGTTCTCCCGTGGCGATGCAAAGGCAGATATCTTAGGGGCGACGATGTTCCTCGCGCGCAATCGGATTCCGTTTCTTAGAAATTTCCAGTATAAATGGTCTTATTTTCCAAGCAATAAATATCTCGAGAATAAGCCGGACATACCTGGGCAGTCGCTTAATTTTATTGAGGACTATGGCGGGCAGGCATATTGGTTCTGCTTCGATATTCACGGCATGCTTCCCGAAGGTCTTAAACAATACTGGCCAAAATGGCTGAACCTTGCTCTTGGCGCTTCGGGCGAATATCTCGAACCCCTCGACAACGCACATCCAGATCATATCTTCGATCTACGTCACAAGGCGTGGCAGATCTCGCTCGATTACGACATCGGCAAACTCTTACCCGATTGGGACAACGGCATCTGGCAATTCTTTAAGCGAGGCATCGACTACTGGCATTTTCCAGCGCCAGCCTTCCGCTTCTATCCCGAAAAGCGCTTCTTCATTCTCTATCCATTCCGAATGTCGATCGGCTAAACGTAGGTCGGGTTTCAACCCAACCTCGACTCTTGGGATTCGGAAGTCAATCTTCTTCAGAGCAGAATACATTCGCCCCCAGAACGGCGATGCAGTATGCAGTAACCTCTTGATTCCGGGACAAAATGGCTAGCGACCAGTTATCTGATGTATGTAGTCATGTAGTTTCTCGGTCTTGAAGCTTTGCTGCTTAAGCAAGAGCTAAGATACCAACAACTCGTCTCAACAAAACTCTGACTTATTGATTATAGCTTCCAATTATCGCCGTCGATGGCGTTCCGCGTCATAACGTTTTGCATGGTCGGTGCAAAGCTTATGGTACCCGCGCAAACACCGTTAGGATGTTCTTGCTTGTTGGCGTACTCTGCGAGATCAGTGAAACCTAAAAGGTTGAGCCCACGGCGCTTTCCGTTTGATGCCGTGAACAACGGCCGTAATCCGGCATCAAATCACATCTGGAGGAAGTTATCGCCGTAACCGATGGACAGACCGACGACGAAGGAATTCTGGAAAAATCGGTTATCGCTCACCATTGAACCATAGATCGTGATAGGCAGCGGATAGGGATGCACAAACACGCCAAACCCGACCAACCAGTATTCGTCTCCGGCAGCGGAGGAATATGTTCGAGATACGACTCGACCAAATTGAAACCGAGTAACTTCGTGGAGGTCGAGCAGAATCGATAACTCTTGTGCGAAGCCGCGTTGCAGGATTCCATTCTTACCATCGAAGACGCCATGCACGCCATACTGCACGCCAATGCGATTCGCTGCGTCGCTCTCGTGACCCTGCTGTTTGTTAAGATCGAATCGATGGAGCGCTGTTAGTGTAAAGCGGGGCTGCGCATAACTTACTGTATCGCGGACGTACCAATAACCGACTCCCCCCATGAGCTCTATGGCGAAACGTGGTGGCGAAAGATACTGGGCTGCATCATAATCCTGTTGAAATGATTTCTTCGCGTATCGTAGAGATGCTTCGGCTGATTCCAATTCCCGTTGACGGCCTACAAGGCTGTCTTCCCGTATTTGCAATTCGCTTTCTTTGTTTGCAAGTTCCTTCCGGATTGCAATCGCGGATGCCTGCGTCGCCGCGTTCTCGATCTGCTGCTGCCTGAATTTATCTTTTTCTTGATCGAGCGTCTCACGCTGAATCCGCAATCGATCATTATCAACATTGAGCGAATCACGATCACGGTTTACCTGCTCGGCGTTAAGCTCCAACGGGGACTCACCGACCTTGACGATGCCCCGAGTATAAAACTTAATGTTATGTGCCGCGAGACGTTCTTTGAGGACGCTGCTCTTGGTCGCGAAATTGGTATTCTCCGCGATGTTTTGAAACGTCAGAGTAACTACACCGACAACCTGCCCGGCTTTATTTAGCAGTGGCCCACCAGAATTGCCATGGTTTACAGGCGTCTGAATTTGGAGGAATTCCGGCAGATTATTCGTGGATACAGATCCATTTGCTTGGACCCAATTGCCACTCAGCTCATTGCCGATTCGTTCTACCTGTTCGCCTACAGGTGTATTTGCATCAGGCGACAAGGGCAGCACGAGCTTAGGACTAAAATCAGTTCGGAGGAAGACAAGATCAGGATGTGAATAGCCATTTATTTTCTTCCCGTTACTGGCGTCAATAATTTGCACCACTGATAGGGTGTCGGCATAATCCGCGGTGTAAACTTGAATTTCACTCGCGTTCTCAAGCGAACCATCTTCGGCTTCGATGACGTGTCGGTTTGTGACTAACCACCCATCGTGATTGATGAAGAACCCAGAACCTGTACCGCCTTGAGATTCGACAAGTACTACACCTCGAACCGCAGCTTGATAGATGGCAGATGCATCGAATACTTGCGCCTCTGCAGATTCAAACAATGCGGAGATGATGAACAGTAAACTCACGAGAAGAACGCGGGGATGTAAAATCATGGTGCAAAGATAGCTAGCAACTTGAATCATGAACTACGACATTTTTTCAAAAGTCGAAAAAAAAGTGTTGGGATTCAAACCGAGGTTGCAAAGGGTCGAAGACGTGGTCCCCATCTCGGGAAAATTCTCCCGGATACCACCGTTTATTGGAACGGAATTTACGCAGATTACAGGTAATTTCAGCAAATCCTACAAATTTTCGGCATCAACCTGAGAAATTGGTGCGACCAAAACCCGGAACTTACTGTTTTCCTAAGTAATAAAGGTCCATAAGTTGGCTCAGAAACGTCTAAAAGCGTCAAATTTAGACGATTTTCGAAGGTGTTATGGGAATCGATGATGCAACCCACACACGCATCTGTCTCCGATTCAAATCTTGTTGCCGACATGGCGGAATGGTAGACGCAACGGACTTAAAATCCGTTGTTCTGTAAGGAACGTGCCGGTTCGAGTCCGGCTGTCGGTACACTTCGGGCAAGGATGAGGGGTGAAGGATGAAGGATGAATTGGGGACGTTGAAGAACTTGGTCGACGGGTTTCTCCCTTCGATCTATGGACTGAAGTATTCGAACGTGTGGCCGCATGTTCCTTATGTCGAACTTGCGATCATCGGCGCGAAAAAAATTGGAATTGGTGACGCCTCCAATGGAGTATGCGGAGGCATGGTCTACGCCGCGAGGGATCTCTTCGAACGGAAAATGCTGGCTCCTCCAGAAACAACTGCTCCGCATGCCGATTCAAACGCATTCAAGTTTCTTCTTCGAAGAAGTCTCCAAAGTTTCGATCTCCCCAAAGGAGTGCTCGATTATTATGGCTGGATGAATCTTGCCTCTCAGGACACGATGCTCTTCGCCGGACTTTTGCTGCGTGGCACATCCTGGCGCACCGTCCATCAATCAATGCCAGCGATCAAACGTGTGATCGATAGCGGACACCCGTGTCCGCTGGGGCTCGTCTGCACACATTCTCCCGACCCCTTTAAACTCAAGCTCAATCACCAGGTCCTCGCGTGGGGTTATGAGATCACAGACACGATGACCACGATCAAAGTCTACGATCCGAATCATCCGTGCGATGACACCATTACGGTCAGCTTTAATCATATTGGCATCAATGGTACAACCGATTTCCAGGGTCTAATGGGTGAGCACACGATCTTCGGCTTTTTTCCAACAACCTATTCGCTAGTTGACTGCCAACCGCTATTTGAATAGGCGGTAATCGGCGGGACGACCGAAGATGTATCGATTCGACAACTGAGTACAATTGAAAATGAGGAACTTAAGGCACATAGACAACGTTTTGCTATGTCCATTTTGCGGTCGCTCAACGTTTGAAAACTCCTGCTGAAAACAGCTAACTGGTTTGGGATTAGAGGTTAACGGCTTTCTGTGTGAAGGAGAACTATGAATTCCAAATGCACACCCTAAGGCCGTGGATGCAGAAAATGAAGCGCAGCACTATTCTTCCAGACTAAAAAGTTTGTACACGATTAGTGGAGTTCTCCCCAAAAAATGTGAATCCAGCCTCCAAATCGGGTATTCTTTTTGCAAAGGGTGCTTCTTTCATGAATAGTGGAGCGTTGGCGCTTCTGAGAGAACGAGGGTGTTTGCTCGGTCGTTGACTGCGTCCGTTCAATTGATTTCGAGGATACACACACCATGTCGCAGAGAGATATTCGGTCGAAGCAGTTACTTGAAGGACCGATCATGCGGTCGCTGTTGCGACTGTCGGTGCCTATCATTGCGTCGAATATTCTGCAGGCCGGCTATCAATTGATCGACGCGTTTTGGGTCGGGCGGTTGGGCGGTGATGCGGTTGCAGCGGTTGCGATTTCGATGCCGGTCGCTTTTTTGAGTATGGCCTTTGCGATCGGACTGGCGATGGCCGGCACAACGCTCGTCGCGCAGTATGTCGGTGCGCGGAATCTCGAGATGGTCGATCATGTCGCGGGGCAAACGCTGCTCATGATCTTCATCATCTCCGTCCTGATCGGGATCATCGGCTATTTTGTCACGCCGATGTTCCTGCATGCGATGGGCGTGAGTCCGCAGGTTTATAACGGTGCGCTTGGGTTTATGCGTGTGTCGTTTGTCGGCATGGTCTTCAACTTTTTTTTCTTCATGTTCCAGTCGCTGTTGCGCGGCGTCGGAGAGGCGACGCTGCCTGTGTATATCGTGATGGGGACGGTCGCGCTCAATTTTGCTTTGGATCCGCTCTTCATTTTTGGAGCCGGACCGATCCACGGGTATGGTGTCACGGGCGCTGCGATGGCTACACTCGGCACGCAAAGCCTTGCAGCGATCATCGGGCTCGTGGTACTCGTCAAAGGCAAATACGGAGTCACACTGCATCTTCGCGATCTTCGTCCCGACTGGGCGTATATCAAGCGAGCATTCCTGCTTGGATTTCCGGCTTCGATCGAAATGTCGGCACGGTCACTTGGCCTGATGGTGATGACGTTCCTTATCACGGGGTTCGGTACCATAGCTATCGCCACCTATGGCGTCGCAGGAAATTTCTTGCAAGTCGTCATCATCCTTGCGATGGGAGTTTCGATGGCTGTCTCGACACTCGTCGGTCAAAATCTTGGTGCCGGAAATATCGAACGTGCCGGCAGGATCGGGAGATTAGGTGCTATCTTATCCTTTGGTGGATTATCTGTGCTCGGAGTTATCGCATATTTCGGCGCACCGGAGATCGTTGCGTTCTTCGTGCCTGAAGATCAAGCTGTGATCACCGATGCGAGTGTATTCATCCGCATCATGTGCCTGTCATGGGGATTTATTGGAGTGCAGATGGCACTCGTCGGGGTTCTCCGTGCGGCGGGCAGTATGATGATGGCGATGGTGTTGACGCTCATCTCGATGTGGATCTTTCTTTTTCCACCCGCCTATATCATGTCGAAGTCGATGGGCATTGTCGGCGTGTGGTGGGCATTCCCGCTATCGTATGTTCTGACCGCCATCCTTGCGATCGTCGTCTATGCGCGAGGTGATTGGAAGAAAAAGAAATTGATAAGTGCCGAGGATCGGCTGGTGCATAAGGTGGAAGAAGAAGGCATAGTTCACGAAGCGATCCCAGCTTAGCTCTGAGCCTCGGAGTCGATTGCGAGCCTTGCTTTTTTCGGAAGCGTCGCGAACACGAGGGCGTAACTTTCGCGGATCAGAATCTTTAGCTCGTTGGTGGTAACGGCTTTCTCCGATCGCAGCACGACCCAAGTGTGTTTTGCGAGATACGGCGCCGGAACAATGTCCTCTCGTTCGACGAGCTCTCCGAAGTTTTCTGCCGTGCATTTGAGGGAATGGCGGAACCTCGCATCAAGTCCAGTAACGACAAACATCTTTCCGCCAACTTTAAAAAGAAGGTCGGACTCCCATTGAATTTGCTCGGTCGCTCCGGGCAAGCTCAGGCAAAATGATCGAATTGATTCGAGATCCATAAGATGATGTTCGAAGTTCAAACATACGAATCCAAAGAGGGCGAAGTGAAGTTTGCATAAGCGATCATCACCTATATAAGGAAGCGTATGAATTTTCCGATCATGAAAGGCCGCGCGACGCGGCAGCCGCACGTAGCTTTGCCCGAAGGTACATTCGAGGAAGAGCACGGCCGCGAAGGATTTTTTGGACGCGTGTCGCATCTCTACCACGCACATCCACCCACGAGCTGGACACGCATCGAGGGGAAGCTTCGACCGCATGCGTTCTATCTCAACAAGGTCGAACCGACCGATCTGAAGGATAAGAATGGATGGTCGATCCCGATCCTTTATAACGACGATCTGATCATCTCGATCTCGCGTCGCTCGGAGGCATCGCCAGCCTATTATCGCAATGCCGATGGTGACGAACTCTATTTCGTGCATCAAGGCGAAGGAAAACTCGAAACAGATTTTGGTGTGCTCGATTTCGAGAAGGGCGATTACATCGTCATACCTCGCGCGACAACGTATCGATTCGTCCCGACGACGACCGATAATTTTTTCGTCCACGTCGAAGCGCATTCCGAGATACTTCCGCCGACGCCTGAGCAGAAGGGGCTCATTGGTATGCACGCACTGTATGATAACGGTGCACTTACGATACCTGAGTTCACGGAATATGTTGACCCTGGCCCGAACGGCAAAGAATACGAGATCCGCATCAAGCGCCTGGGTGAGTGGACCTCGATCTTCTATCCCTATAATCCGATCGACATCGTCGGCTGGCGCGGCGACTTGACAGTGTTCAAGATCAACATGCGCGATATCCGTCCAGTCATCTCGCCACGAGTGCATCTTCCGCCGCCGGTACACACCACGTTCATGGCCGAGAATTTTGTCGTCTGCTCATTCTTGCCGCGTCCCATCGAAGAGGATCAGGACACGTTGAAGGTGCCGTTCTACCATCGCAACACCGACTACGATGAAGTGCTGTTTTATCACGACGGCGATTTCTTCTCACGCGACAACATCGAAGCGGCAATGATGACGCTCCACCCGCAAGGCATCCATCACGGCCCGCATCCGAAGGCACTGCGCAATCAAAACAACCTGAAGCGCACGAACGAAATGGCCATGATGATCGACGCCCGACACCCTCTCACGATCGCCCCCGCCGCCGAGGCCGCAGAGTGGAAAGAATACTGGGGAAGCTGGGAGGAGAAGAAAGAGGAAACCCAGCCGAAGTAAAAATTCGAAACACTTCGTTTGTTCGGTCATAAAGCGTTTGAACGGTGTCGGCTTTTTCATACCAGCCTACCTGACTGATGGAATCAAAAAGGGAGAACTTGTATGGAGCAGATAAAAGTCTTTTATGATCGAACAAGGCTAATGCCGCCCAGCACGCGATTGCTAACGCATGAGAAAGGCTGCTGTTGCCAGCCGCTCACGATCGTCCTGCCAGCCGAGAAGTCGCAGAGTGGAAAAACACTGGGGAAGCTGGGAGGAGAAGAAAGAGGGTTCGAAAACGTAAGAATAAACTTTCCGTATTTCTGTTTTGTAGTAACGAGTATGAGTACACGCCAAACGGATATCCAACATACGGTGATCATTGAGCCTGACTTATTTGCGCTGCTGGAAGAGGAAAGCAGTGTCGAGCATAGAGGCACGACCGAGATCGTCAATGATCTTCTACGAAGACAGCTGCTGCTCAAAAAAATCAAGGAATTTGAGGACTATATAACCCCACTTGCGCGCGAGAAGGGTTACTTGACTGATGAGGATATCTTCAACGAAGTATCTTGAAAATTTTTATAGATGCAAATGTACTCATCTCCGCGTTCGCCACAAATGGAGTTTCGCGTGCATTGGTCCACTATCTGGTTACGAGTCACCGGATAATTGTAAGCGATCAAATCCTTGTCAAAACCCGAAGGGTCCTGATCGCGAAAGTTTATGCGCAACCAGAGGATGTTGAAGTGTTCCTTGCAGCATTGTCCCGTTCGTGGGAGATAATTCTACCTCCTTTCGAAGTTCAGTTTGTTGTTCGCGACCCCAATGATGTTCTTATCCTTGCTGCGGCAATAAAGAGCGCTGCAACATTTCTCGTAACGGGTGATAAAGATCTGCTGACGGTCGATGTTGGCAATGCAATCGGGATTCTCCGTCCTCGTGAAATGCTTGCGCTATTGACTCCAGAAGCTTTCCGCCAATCAAACCAATAAACGCCTACCTTGTCACTCTCTCTGGCCAATAAACTCGTCTTCATCACCGGCGCCTCAAGCGGCATCGGTCGTGCGACAGCTCGTGAATTTGCGAAACAAGGAGCGAGGCTTCTTCTATGCGCCCGCCGCATCGAACGACTGCATGCACTGAAGGCTGAACTCACGGATGAATTTCCGAAGTCCGAAATTCACGTCTTCGAGCTTGACGTGCGCGATAGGGATGCTGTTGTTGCACAACTCGCGCACCTGCCTGTCGCTCAGCGCGAAATCGATATCCTCGTAAACAACGCAGGCCTCTCACGTGGACTCGATAAGCTGCAGGAAGGGGACATCGAAGATTGGGAAGAAATGCTCGACACGAACGTGAAGGGCTTGCTTTTCGTAACGCGGGCTGTAGTGCCTGGGATGGTTTTGCGCAATCGGGGACACGTTGTGAACATCGGCTCGATCGCAGGACATGAAGTCTATCCAAAGGGCAATGTGTATTGTGCTTCGAAGTATGCAGTCGATGCGATCACGAAAGGCTTGCGGCTTGATCTTGTTGAGACAGCGATTCGCGTAACGACGATCGATCCTGGGTTGGTCGAGACAGAATTTTCCGAGGTACGTTTCCACGGCGATACCGAGCGAGCGGAAAAAGTATATCAAGGTTTTACACCGCTCTCGCCGGAGGATATCGCAGATGCGATCATCTGGTCAGTAGGCCGGCCGGCGCATGTTCAGATCGCGGAGATGATCATTTTTCCAACGGCGCAAGCGAGCGCGACGGTGGTGCGCCGCATTTAAATAAAAAAGCCCCATCCTCTGAAAGAGGAGGGGGTTGGGGGTGGTGTAGTTGGGGCTGCCGAATAATTTCAATGGCTGCCGAATTATCCCGAATCGCCTGAGTCTCGCACTCGCCGCGATCGTACTCGTGTAGTCCTAACAGACTCGCGCTCGCGTCCCTGCCAAGTTTGTTTGATCGTCGCGATCACCTCATCGCTTCGCTCGATAACGTCATTGTTCTTGAAGCGCAAGACCTTGCAACCCATGCGTTCCAGAACCTGCTGCCTTGGCGCATCGTACGCAGCGACCTCCTCAAGATCATGCACGTCGCCATCCAACTCGATCACCAGCTTCTCTTCTGGACAATAAAAATCTACAGTGAAATTCAAGATGCCATGCTGTCTTCGAAACTTTCGACCATCCAACTGCGCGCCACGCAAGGAATACCAGAAAATGCGCTCCGCAAATGTTGCATCGTTTCGCAATGATTTGCGAAGATCCTTGAATTCTTCTCTATTGAATGTTCGCATCTGCTAATCCAAATATTGTGCTGCCCCAACCACACCACCCCCTAACCCCCTCCTCTTTCAGAGGCGGGGGGATTGCACGTGTCCGTAAGGTGCCCATGAATGTGGGCACCAATATAGGCAGCGCTAAAGTCTTAAATTAAACTATCTCGTCTTCGACGACTACTTCTTTCTTCTTGCGTCCGGTTAGGACGCTTCCGAGACCTGCAATGAGTCCTACGATCGCGAGGATGTTTGCGGTTAGAGAGATCGCTTTGCCAGTGGCGTATCGCGGATCTTCGAACGTGAATTTGATCGTGTGATCGCCCGCAGGTACTTTCACTGCGCGGAAAGCATAATCGGCTTTGTAGATCGTGGTTGGCTTTCCGTCGATGGTGGCACTCCAGTCCGGATACCAGGTGTCGGACATGAACATGAGTCGATCTGTCGCAGCGGTTGCTTTGATCTCGACCGATTCGTTCTTGTAGCTCGTCACGACGGCGCGCTCTTTTGTCGTATCGATGGGCGTACCCGGCAGGGTGCCGAGTCCCGCTGGTTCTTTATCGAACATCACCGTCTGTCGTGGATCGAAGGTGCCATCGTGCATCGCATGAAGAATATCAAGCGGAGCGTGAATCTCATATTTGGGTACGAGAAGCACGCGTGGCAATGCCTGCGGATTCATCCAGACGAGTGTCGCCTGGCCTGGCTTTCCGTCTTGTCCAGCAGCAGCAGGCTCACGCGATTGGAAAACAGGTACAAACCGCTGTTGATCCTGCGAGACGGCACCGTTCGCGATAATGTATTTCGTGTTCAGCAAATTCCACATGATCGGATTGACGATCGCATTGCCGCCGCCGTCTCCCGTGATATCAACGACGTCCTGATATTCACGCATCTTCGCCGCATGATAACCAGCGATTGTCTGGAAACCATAACTTACCGGCACGTTCGACATCGGTTCGTTCATATCGATCACGCGATAGAGCGATTTATCCTGTTTGATAAACTGATCGTAATCGTGATCTTTGAAATTGTTCTCGTAGTCTGCTTTGGTCGTTACATCGAACGGACGGCTATCGACGCGCCAGAGATCGATCACAGTAAGTAGGAGGATAGCAAGCCCCAGAATAAGCGGTGAGATCGACTGCTTTTTTACGAACCACCAGATCAATCCGCAAGCAAGCGCAGCGATGAACATGCAGATCATCGCGTCATTCATAGCCGTAGAAGCCGCGAGGTCGCTCAGCGCAGCGACAGTCGATACGTAAGGTTTGCCGCTCTTCGCAATACTCGATTTGATCGAACCTTCGAATCCGCCACGGCCAACAAGGAAGATGACAAGGAGTGCGCCAGCGACGATCATGGCGTACTTGAAATATTTCTCAAGCTGCAGACCCTCCACTCGGTCGCGGTTTTTCCAAACGCGATAGACCTCTTCAAGCATCAGTGCAGCAATGATCGGGAAGCTTAGCTGCATCAAAACGAGCGCCATCATCGGCGCTCGAAATTTATCGAACATCGGGAAAGCATGGAACATCGGCCCGAACAGAATCGGCAGGTTGCCCCCAAAGGATAATATCAGCGCGAAGAGACTAATGATCGCAAGAGCGGGTACGAGCCGGTCTCGTTTCCAGAGCACGACAATGCCGATTAGCGCGAGGAAGAACACCACGATGCCGGTGTAATTCGCGGCGTCGGTGCCGTTCATTTGACCCCAATACGTTGGGACCGGTGTGCCCTCGGGAACATTCAATTCACTGCCGGAATAGGGAAGCTTGCCGAAACCGAACCAGGCAGGCACGATGAACGTGATCATCTCGCCGGGCGAGAACGACCATTGCGTTGCGTAATTCCAATCGAGTCCGCCGGTCTTATCAACACCAGCAGTGCTCGATGCACTTTTTGCGGCATCCGTTTTTGTATCGACGATCGGTGCCGAACCACGAATCGAATAAGGCTCATAGCCCAGCGTAGCCATATATCTGTCCGCACTCATCGCGAACGCGAGACCGACCATACAAAGCGCGATCACCCCAGCGCGAATCGTGCTAACAACGCCAGATTTCCGAATGAGATCGGTGACAAGTCCAACAATAAAATAAAGGAGCAACGCGAGGAAGATGTAGAACACCATCTGCATGTGCGTCGACTCGAGAAGAAAGTGGACTGCGATTCCTAAGATTGCTGACCAGAAAACCGCGGTGCGCCATCCAAGTTTTTCGACGCGAAGTTTTTCAACCGCGAGAAAGATGTAGGGCATCGTCATGATTGCGAACACTTTCGTATTGTGCCCGATCATGACGTAGGTAATGATCCACGTCGAGAACATCGTGCTGAAGGCACCAAAAAGCGCTGGCAGCCATGAAGTTTTTCTACCGACACGAAGAAGCAGGTACACGCCGAGTCCCAAGATGAAATAATGCCAGATCTGCGCCATCGCATCACTGTTGCCGGCGAGCGCCATCGGGAGTTGCTGGATCACGTCGAAAATTTCGTGAACGATATCATTCGTACGCTCGCCTGTCACCACGAGCGCAGCAAAAGCCGGCATGCCGCTAAAAATATTCGGTATCCACTGCGGCACGCTCACGCCATCTTTGGCAGCTTGCTCGACGAATGGCTTAAAGCTTTCGCTTGCGACGTTATCGCCGGCGTTGAACGTATGCTCTTTGTCGAGCACCTTCCCAAAAAAGATAATGAGCGAAAGGAAGATCACTACGATGCAGATCAGGTCTTTCCATTTTTCAGGAAGCAGACCGGCTGGGTCGCCAGTGCGCAAACCGTTGCGCATGTCGTCAAGGCTTCGTGAAGAAGATTTGGTTGAAGTCTTGCGCTCCTGCTGCGTGCGCGCGTTCGTACGTTGCTGCTGTTTAGCCATGAAAAACTTGGGCGAAGAAAGTCGGTGACAGGTCGGGTACAGGGCTTTAATGGCATACGAGCCAAAAGCGTCTGGGATTCAACTTTTTGGCGGCCTGAATGGTGTCGGGTGGGTGCAGGGCGTCCGGTGTCGGGCGTCCGGTGTCGGGCGTCAGGTGTCGGGCGTCAGGGGTCAGGTGTCCGGTGTCGGGTGTCAGGTGTCGATGGGTTTTAGCGCGATTAATCAACTGCACAGGTGTTCGTCAGTTCCATCCGGTATATTTGGGGAATGTTACGCACACTTAGAGCTACTCGGTATGTCACGCCTCTTCGCGAAGGCGGGTCGCTGCCTGCGATCATCGAGGCGGATGACGATGGATTGTATGTGCTAAAATTCACAGGTTCGGGTCAGGGCAGGAAGGCCCTGATCGCGGAGATCATCAGCGGTGAACTGGCGCGAGCAATTGGCCTTCGTATTCCAGAGATCGTGCTCGTTGAACTCGATCCTGCGCTTGGCCGGAACGAACCCGATTACGAAATTCGCGAACTTCTGACAAAAAGCGCCGGCATCAATCTCGCGCTTGATTACCTTCCAGGCTCGATCACCTTCGATCCGAAGGCTAACTCTAACATCGACCCGATGATCGCTTCCAGGATCGTCTGGCTCGATGCGCTCACAACGAATGTCGACCGAACAGCACGCAACGCGAATATGCTCATGTGGCACAAGAATCTATGGCTCATTGACCATGGTGCATCGCTCTATTTCCATCACCAATGGAAAGGCGAGCTTGATAAAAGCAAGAGCCCCTTCACGCAGATCAAAGATCACGTACTGCTCAAATCCGCTTCGCAATTGAAAGAAGCCGATACTGATTTGCGCGGCATCGTAAGCAAAGAATTGCTCGAACAAATTGTTGCCGAGATCCCTGAGGTTTGGCTGCCTGCTGATTCAGGATTTGAAAATGTGAATGCGCATCGTGCTGCCTACGTCAGCTACTTACTCGAACGTGTGAGTTCATCAGAAATTTTTCTTACGGAGGCAGAAAATGCTCGAGCAAAGCTCGTATGAGTACGCGATCGTTCGCGTAGTGCCGCGAGTCGAGCGCGAGGAATTCGTCAACGTCGGCGTGATCGTCTATTCGCGCGTTGTCAAGTATCTGGCTGCGCGCGTCGAACTCGATGCCCCGCGAATTCAGACGCTATTTCCAACGATCGATCTGCATGAAGTTGAAGAGCATCTATTGATGATCCCGCGCATCTGTGTCGGCGGACCGGAGGCAGGTGCCATCGGCGAACTCCCACAGCACGAGCGCTTTCATTGGCTTGTCGCGCCGCGCAGCACGATCATTCAAACGTCCCCGTGCCATTCGGGAATCACGAGCGACCCCGAAAAAGTACTGCACGACCTTTTCATTCGCTTCGTGAAACTTTGAAACAGCCTATGCTCGAACTTTGTACCTTTGTGCGCAGTTGATCTTCAGCATTCTGCTCTTTTTCGGCTGCGTTGTCGAGAGGTAGTGGCTCTCTTTTTTGATCATTCCCTACAACTATGAAAAATACTTCCATTCTCTTTGGTCACAGCGTTCGTGTACTTTCTGGGTTGACGATTCTGTTCATGCTCATGCCAGGTTGTTCGAGTTCTTCGACCGGGCCTAATACAACCGGTGGCACGACCGCGAATGTAACAGCCACGACCGACTTACTCAACCCTACACTGCAAGCTACTCGCTCAAAGTCGGCCTCGCCAGCTTCCGGTACTACTGTGCAGTCGATAAGGATCACTCATGTACGGGTGCTGATTGGCTCAATGTTTTTTGGCAGCTTGGTCGATACGAGCACTGTGACGGTTGATACTTTCACTGTAGGATCCAGGATCGCCGATTTCACGCCAGGCAATACAGGTCAGTTTTCTTCGCTATCAATTCCTCCCGGCATTTTCAATCAGATATCCTTCAATCTCCATCAACTCGATGCCTCGGAAAGTGGACACCTCTCGGATCCCGCGTTTGCCGATTTTGCCACGGCCGATCGCCCGAGCGTTATCATCGAAGGACAACTAACAGACAACTCCGGCATGACGCAGAATTTCATTTACAAGACCTCAAACACTCAACGGGTAATCACGCCAATCCAACCAATGGCTGACATGTTGGCTGGCCACAGTTATACTGTTGACGTTCGCTTAGACGCCAAAAATGTCTTTGAAGGTTCAACCTCCAAACCGCTTGATCCGCGCGATGCCGGGAACAAGGCCGCTCTTGATTCGCAAATCGGATATGCGTTTAGTGTGGCGCAGAAGTGAGTTGGGGATAGGCAGCAGGCAATAGCGGAATCGGTGTCTCGTCCTAAAATTCCTTGAGAGGTTGAAGGCTTGATGTGTATGTACGAGGCTTCCATCTTTTGAGGAGCATCCCTTTTGCTTGATGCGCTTGATTTGGTGTCAGCCAACTGTGCCACGTCCTATCGTGAAACCTCGATTAAAGAATGGCGTAACTGGCCGAATGAAGCATTTCACTCTTCTCATTTTTTTGCTCATCGGTGTTCCTTCGATCGCCTTCGCACAGCATGGTGAGATCTCGCGTCATAAGCTCGATTCGCTCTTGACAGCCTATCGTGCGAACTATGACCTGCCTGCGCTCGGAGCCGCTGTGATCCTGGGTGATACGCTTTCGGACATCGATGTCGTCGGCGTCTGAAAATATGGCGATACTAGACTCACATTTCAGTCTTGTAGGCGAGATCATCGGCAGGATGTGGGTTAAGTCGTAATTTGACCATCAATTTTTATAGATTACCGAAGAAAGATATTCTTCTAACCCAAAATGAAAAACTCCCTCACGAGTGAGGGAGCATTCATGTCCGTTCTGCAATTCACGATGTGTGCTACGCAGGCACTTTCCGCGGCGCTTCTCTTTCCCAGAATCTATGCTGAGAGATCGCTTTGATGAAAAGTTTTGCAAGCTTGGCGGGATCCTCACCGATAACAATCCCCTCCGTGAGCACGCTTGACTCGTTGAACTCTGCGGGCAGCTTTCTCGCAAAGTAGGTTGCGGCGATGACTTGCATTGCGGATCGATCGGCTGCGATCGGCTTGCAATGTTTGAATGCTTCGTTTAGGAAATGGATCGCCTCGGGGCATGCCTCGAGTGTTGCAACGCTCTGCATTCCGCCTGGGACATAGACTGCATCGTAAAAAACAGAAGCAGCCGTCATAAAGCTTTTAGCGACCGGAATCTGCGAGTCATCTTCGGCGATGATATAATTCTGCCGGGGTGCGATCACTTCCGGTACTGCGCCGGCGGCCATGATCGCTTCCTTCATTGCGTTTACCGAGCCACCATCTACGCCATCTGCGGCGAGTATCGCGATCGTGCGTGTTGCGATCGAATCCTTTTTTGTGTTCGCCATGCTGAGCGCGGGCGAGATCGGAAGATCCGGTTCGCGAACGATCGAGCGATAGTGCTCCGGATCTCCATCGGCGGGGACGCTATGGTTGACAGGCATCTCCTTGGGCACACTTAGGCGCAAGTTGAACGCGATGGCTGCTGCCAGTGATTTATCGACTTGCGCGAGTGTGCGCAGCATACGCTCACGGATCTCGATCGTCTGCACATGCCCGAGTTCAAAGCTGAGCGCATCGATGATATGCTGTTTTTCGGGTTCACTCTGACTGTTAAAAAAGAGTTTTGCCTGACTAAAGTGGTCCATGAAGCTCGCGGAGCGCTCGCGAATTTTGTGTGCGTCGATTCTTTCAGGATACGAAACAAATCCACCATCAGCCGCGCCGACCTGGAACGGACAGCCTCCACCGATAGAGTTCGGGCCATAACTTGTTTTACCGCGATCGATCGTTTGGCGCATGTGCCCGTCGCGCTGATTATTGTGTACCGGTACGATAGGTCGATTGATCGGGATCTCATGGAAATTTGGACCGCCCAGCCTGATCAGCTGCGTGTCGGTGTAAGAAAAGAGCCTGCCCTGCAAGAGCGGATCATTCGTGAAGTCTATGCCCGGCACAATATTGCCAATATGCATCGCGACCTGTTCGGTCTCGGCAAAAAAGTTGTCGGGATTTCGATTGAGCGTCATGCGCCCGATCAGTTTGACCGGCACGAGTTCTTCCGGAATGAGCTTCGTTGGGTCGAGCAGATCGAAATCGAATTTATGCTCATCGGCCTCGGGCACAACCTGAACGCCTAATTCCCATTCAGGAAAATTGCCGGTCTCGATCGCATTCCAGAGATCGCGGCGATGGAAGTCGGAATCTTTTCCTGAAATATTTTGCGCTTCGTCCCACGCGACTGAATGCATTCCCAGTAACGGTTTCCAATGAAATTTCACAAAGTTCGATTCGCCTGCCCTGTTAATCATGCGAAACGTATGCACGCCAAATCCTTCCATCATTCGCAGGCTTCGCGGCAGTGCACGATCACTCATCACCCACATGATCATGTGCGTGCTCTCGGGCATGAGCGAGATGAAATCCCAGAAGGTATCATGCGCCGACGCTGCCTGGGGCATTTCGTTGTCCGGCTCGGGCTTTACCGCATGAACGAGATCCGGAAATTTCGTAGCGTCCTGAATAAAAAAGACCGGCATGTTATTGCCGACAAGATCGAAATTGCCTTCCTGCGTATAAAACTTCACTGCGAATCCTCGGACGTCACGAGCGAGATCGGTTGAGCCTCGCGACCCTGCGACGGTTGAAAAACGCACAAAGACTGGCGTCTCGACCGATGGATCCTGCAGAAACCCAGCCTTCGTCAGCGCCGATTGCGATTTATAAACTCGAAACACACCGTGCGCCCCTGAGCCCCGTGCATGAACGATCCGTTCAGGAATGCGCTCATGATCGAAATGCGTTAGTTTTTCACGAACGATAAAATCTTCAAGCAGCGACGGTCCGCGGCTGCCGGCCTTCAGCGTGTTTTGGTCGTCATTGATTGCCACGCCTTGATCGGTCGTCATGCGTTGCCCCGTCGCGTCGGATGTGTGCGGCTGCAATGCGATCGTCTTCGCGTTGTCGGGATTGAACGAGCCGCCATCGCCAACGGCAGGATTCAAAGTGTCTTTTGCAGGTTTTTTCTTGGCCATGTTTGTAAAATTTTTGGAATGCAGAGAATCCCGAGGCTGCCTGTTCGTGAGGCCTCACATCGGATATTGTTGTAAGGTCAGTCTTCTTTAGAAGCCTGATAGTTGATGTCGTTCTCGGCGATGTCCGTAAGCAGCGAGTCCGATGCTTTTTCTTCGGCGAGTGTTTGCTCGAGCAAGGCTACGGCATCCTCAAGCCCCATCGTGCGTGCAAGCTGCGCCAGTCCACCGTATGCAGCGATTTCGTAATGCTCGACTTTTTGCGAGGCGATGATGATGCCAACATCCCTGGTTGCCGAACCTGGCATTGTCGATTCGATCACGGCTTCGCCTTCTTTGGACAGGCCTTCCATCGCGTCGCATTTCTTCGCGCGGGGTTGCTGTCCGAGCAGCTGGAAGACTTTCTCGAGCCTTGTGACATGACCCTTGGTTTGTTCGAGATGGTCACTAATTGCCTTCGCAAGCTTTTTCGAGGTCGATGCAGCTTTCATTTTTGGGAGCGCCATTACTAACTGATTCTCCGCCCAGTAGATGTCGCGAAGCTCAGAGAGAAAAAGCTCGAGCAAACCTGGCTCTGTGTCATTAGCGAGTGCGGGGCTTGATGAAGCATCGTTGGCAACTGGTTTGGGCGTCGTGCCATTCTTTGCAGGGGCGGTGCTATTCTTATGTGAATGGGTTTGTGAATGGGTTGCGGCGGTGTTCTTTTGCATGGCGAAAAAAATAGTGAATTTGTCGAACTGGCAAGACAAAATCATGCCACCAAGGGTTGATGTGAAACGAGCAATCTCTCGTTTTATTGCGACACGCTTAATTTTGAGGAATAATAATTCAGCGTACGATCCAGCTTTTCGTCACGGAAATCTTTGGCGGCTCTGTATTTGTTCGGACAGGCACTATGATCATTGTAATGCAACGCGGCGCGAGTGAGGCCCATATCTCGCAAATAATCAAGTTTCTCACTTCGCTCGGCATCCACGTCGAGCGGATGTCCGGACAGCAGCAAACCATCATCGGCATCATTGGCTCGAGTAATGGGCTCGATGTCCAGTCGATGTCCACGATGGAAGGCGTGCAGGATGTTGTTCGTGTAAGTTCGCCCTACAAACTCACTTCGCGCACCGCGCATCCCGAAGACACGGTGATCACCTTTGCCGATGGTACACGTATCGGCGGTACCGCACCTTCTATTGTTATAGCGGGTCCTTGCTCGGTCGAGTCAGAAGATCAGCTTCGCCGGACTGCAGAATGCGTTCGGAAGGCGGGCGGACGTTTTCTCAGAGGCGGGGCATTTAAGCCAAGGACGTCACCATACGCATTCCAGGGATTGGGCTTCGATGGCCTTGAGATGCTCCGCAAGGTCTCCCAGGAATTCGGTCTCTATATAGTAAGCGAAGTGATGGAGCCAGCGCATGTTCCCTCGATCGCCGAGTTCACCGACATCGTGCAGATCGGCGCACGCAACATGCAGAACTTTCCGTTGCTTCGCCAATTGGGGAATATCAATCGACCAGTCCTCCTCAAGCGTGGACCGGCCGCAACGATCGAAGAGTGGCTCATGGCCGCCGAGTATATTATGGCAGGCGGCAATCAGAATGTGATCCTGTGCGAACGCGGCATTCGGACTTTCGAGACGGCCGTTCGTCACACTACCGACATCAGTGCCGTGCCGATCGTTAAAAAACTTTCGCATCTGCCGATCCTTGTCGATCCATCTCATGGTACCGGCAAACGTGAATTCGTGAATGCAATGGCACGAGCTGCGATCGCGGCTGGCGCTGACGGGGTCATGGTCGAAGTCCATCCCGATCCCGATCGGGCATTGAGTGATGGCGGACAATCGCTGACGTTCGAGCTATTCGAAGAGATGGTCTGCGAGCTTGTACGCATCGGCGACGCGCTCGATCGGCCACTTTTGATTGAGCCCTATACTGGAGCGTCGGCCACAAAGACGGCCCCAAAGGTCACCGCTCACTAATATTCTGCTATGGACATCCCTGAGCTTCTTCATTCGGCAAAGACGATCGCCATCGTTGGCCTAAGTGCCGAACCCGATCGCCCGAGCTATGGTGTAGCAAAACGGTTGCAGCAAAAGGGGTTTATGATCATTCCCGTTAATCCTCGTTTGAAAGAGTGGGAAGGAATCCCAGCCTTCCCCTATGTCTCGGCCATTCCCGAAGAGACGGCGGTCGATGTTATCGATGTCTTTCGCGTGAGCGATGCGACACCGGACGTTGTGCGCGATGTGCTGAAGCGCAAAGCGAAGCCAATGGCGATATGGCTTCAATCGGGCATCATGAACGCCGAGTCAAAAAAGCTTTCGGAGGAGGCCGGTATCTTCTATATAGAAGATCATTGCATGGCAGTCGAGGCGCGAATACTCCCGACCGCGTCGCGCTAAGTTTCCTCACCGTTCAAATGCATCGCGCACTGTTGTGGTGATTCGCCCTCGAAGCAAAAGTTTTGGTGTAGCTTGCAAGAGAGGCGTGAAAATTGCATGTGCGGCCGGTATTCCGTGGGGTTTGCACGAAGTCTCGGAACGCGTCCAACTCGGGGCTAATTTCGATCGCATAAACCTCTTTTTCGCGCAAACAAATGATGTCTTTCGACGCAGCGCATAAAGCTGTTTATTATCCACCAGACCGGCGATTTCGGATCTGGATCAGACCATCGATTCTTACCTGGGTAGGACTGTTGATCCTTCTTGTGTTAGTGGTGGCCTGGCTGCAAGTTGCTATTTTCGGGATGCCGTATATCCCTCTCGTTCCTCAATTTAGCGAGGCATCTGCCATTGGCCCTCATGGGTTTCCGGTGTGGGTTCGGTATGCGCACTTCTTTAATTTTCTCTTTTTAACGATGCTCGTCCGTAGTGGTCTTTCGATCCTTATGGACCATCCACGGTTGTATTTCAACGATGGCTGCACCCCCGATTCCGAATGGATTCGCTTCACACCCCTCAAGGTACCACGTGATCGCGTGTGGACCGCCAAGGACGATGATCGTTACATTTCACCAATCTTTGCACTGCCCGGCTATCGACATACGGTCGGAGTCGCTCGCTCATGGCACTTCATCGATGTCTATGGATTCATCATCACCGGGCTGATCTTCATCCCGATGCTTTTTATTTCTGGACAGTGGGTGCGCGTCGTACCAACGTCGTGGGTCGTATTCCCGCAGGCCTGGAGCACGTTCGTACATTATGCGAACTTCCAATTTCCGCCTGAACCCAACGGCTTTTATGGATATAACGCGCTGCAACAGTTAGCGTACTTTGCAGCGATATTTTTATTTGCGCCTGTCTCGATCCTTACCGGTGCGGCGATGTCACCGGCAATGGCGAATCGCTTTTCGTGGTTTCTCCGATTCTTTGGTGGAAGACAAGGCGCACGCTCGATCCACTTTTTGATGATGCTCGGTTGGGTTGGGTTCTTAGCCGTTCATGTAACATTGGTTATCCTGACTGGATTTACTCAGAACATGAACCACATTGTTCGAGGCACGAACGATCTGAATCCGCTCGGGATGATTCTCGGCTTTACCGGTATTGCAGTTGTGGTAGCGTGCTGGATCGTTGCGCACTATACGTCCTGGAAATATCCACGAATGTTGCAGCACCTCCAAAAGACGATCACTCAACCGCTCCGGCTCGCGACGCTCAACAAACTCGATCCCAGCGAGCGATATACCAAAGCGCAGATTTCGCCTTATTTTTGGCCAAACGGCAAACGGCCTGTCCGCGAAGATTGGAAAGAATTAGCCGCGGGAAGCTTTCGAGATTACAAATTAAAGATCGGAGGTTTGGTGGAGCGGCCGATGCAATTGTCGCTTTCGGATCTTGAAGCGCTTAGTAAAGCGGAGCATATTTCGATGCACCATTGCATTCAAGGGTGGTCTGGCATTGCAGAGTGGGGAGGCGTGTCGATGAAAACGATCGTGGATTTGGTAAAGCCAACAGCTACTGCCAGGACCGTCGCCTTCTTTTCGTTTGGCGAAGGCCCGTACGGAGGCATCTATTACGACACACAGAGCATTGACAACGTCCTTAAGCCAGAGTGCCTCCTCGCCTACGAGATGAACGGAGCGCCGCTTGGTCTTGAATACGGCGCACCGCTGAGGCTTCGAGTGGAGAATCAACTCGGATACAAAATGGTCAAATGGATCGAGCACATTGAGTTCATCGAGTCCGAGAAGGAAATTGGCTTGGGTGAGGGCGGAAGCAACGAAGACAACGAATACTTCGACATCTTGCCGAATATTTGAGGTGAAATGACTTGCGTACTTTCTTCGCCTCGCACTGGAAGCAGTCTATCCCGTCGTTGGGCGGTTGAGGCGCGAGAATTCCAGATGCCAGCATAACATACATCCAAATCCTCTGCGACTTTTTCCATCGCTGCGTCACCTACAATCCAGATGCACGAAACAGAGGAAAGATTTTGGCAACTGATCGAAGAAAGTCGCGCGTGACTATGGCGTTTCGCACTTGGGCTTACGCGCTCGCGCGAAGATGCTAAGGATCTTGTGAGCGACGCGGTGCTTGCATCGCACAAAAGCTTTTCAAAGCTTAAAGATCAACTCGCATTCCGGAAATTTCTTTTTACGATCGCGGTTCGCATACACAAGCGAAAGGTTTGGCGTCACAAAATTTTCGCATCGGAATCTGAAGCCGGTGATGCGAGCATCGAAGACTCATCCGAGTCCCCACACGATCTTGACTTGCTCATGGAGGCGCTCAGCGCTCTGCCCGAGGCGCAGCGTGAATCGTTAATGCTCTTCGAATTTAGCGGACTCTCGATCGAAGAGATTCGCGACGTGCAAGGCGGTTCAGGATGAGCGATGCCCCAGTCGCAACGGTGAAATGGAAAATCCAGAAATTGGCATAACCAGATAAATTTTACGCAAGTCAGCGCATGTCTTTTACAAATAGCGGAGATATTTTCCTGCCCCTGCGCGCCGACAACGCTGCCGTATCTCTGGCCGACCTTCGATCGTTCGTTCGTAAAAACACCGTGACCCCAAGGTCTAAGCGGCCTCTTGTTCTTGTGTGTGGTGGATTGGCTGTTGCGATGGTGCTCGTTGTCCGTTTCATTGGAAGCGCGCCACTGGGGCGGCGATTTATAACATCGAGCTCCGCGCAACACATCCTCATGCCGAGTCAAGAGCAGGGCGTCGATCCGATTTCGAACCTGGACGCAATAGCTTCGTCCAGTCTCAAACTTGGTGCAGGCGTGTTACCGAAGTTTCGATCACATGTTAAGCCGATAAGTGGATCTAATAGGAATTGGATCCAGACTTCGACGCGCGCTCAGGATACAGGAGTGCCTTCGGTGGGAATTGGCGATCCCTCTTCCAAGCTGAATGGACAGTCGAGCAACATCCGGGCAACTAACGCCCCGGCAAAGAACCGAGACATTGTTGATCAAAATGCGAGAGCGGGCGAATCAGACTCCGCGTCTACTGCTGCGTTCTCACGTCAAATGGCAGCAGCAGTCGTAGATCATCACAGTACAGCTCTAACTCCGTCTCGATTTCAGTTCAGCGCCGGGCTCCAGGCGGGTATTGTCATGAGTTCGCTGAATACGACAGGAGGGGGGTATACAGGTCGAGGTTCACCATGACTGGCAAACGCTCGTGCTCCGGTATACGTCTACCTTCGGACTTCGGAAAAATTCGGCAGAGCTTTTTCGTGCTGCGAGCTTTAGTCGGCCTTGAATGGGGCGCAACCTTGCGTCAAGGAGACTTTTGGGCTACGATCGCAGCCGGACCTAATTATACAAGGGCTACCGTCGACAGCTACTACACCCCGCCGGGCGGACCCCGAACGCTACAATATTCCTATGAGCTTTCTGGACTCGGAGGAACGGCGCAAGCAATCTTCGGATATAAACTCTCGGATCTCGCTGGCTTTGAACTTACCGGCTTTGTCAGCAATCACACGCAGACATACGGAGGAATCCTCCTCTCGTTCATCGTAGGAGACCTCGAATAGTTTATTCTTCTGCGAGCGTCTCGCTGGCATCGATGTTATCAAGCTGGTTCTCATCGCTCACGGTCGTAATGGCGACTGCCTCTTCGTAATCATCTGGCTCGACATAGACGCGTACGCCGTCGGCATAATCTACAGAAGGGAACATACCGGAGGCATCGTGAGATTCGATCGCAGCTTCGATGCCCTCGCGTTCAAGCCTATTTTTTACAAGTTCAGCCTCGAACTGGGTGCCGTAGGTGTTGAGTAACTTCAAGTCGTTCATACGTCGTTTGTCTTCGTAATGATAGTGTGCAATGATTGTCCGTGCAAAAATCGCGCTCAAATCTTGTGAATAATAAAAAAAGTTTATCACTTTTCATTGAATCAATTTCAGAAGTGCGCATGTTAAGCCCGCAACTCAATTCCAGAGCGAGCGTTACTCATCACGCTCGCACCGTGCCGATGCTTCGCTTGCTAAGACTTAGACTTAGGGAATGTCTCAGATCTTTCACCACAGTACGAACACGCTTGCCCGAGTCACCATTTTTGGGACTCTGTTCATTATTGTTGGTGCGCTGTTCGCGATCGCCGAATTCAACCGTTCCAATTACATCACGCACGCGTTCGTTGCTCGCGAACAGCCCGTTCAGTTCAGTCACAAGCATCACGTTGGCGATGTCGGACTCGATTGCCGCTACTGTCACACTTCCGTCGAAAAGGCCGCGTCAGCTGGAATTCCGCCGACTCGCGTCTGCATGAACTGCCATTCGCAAATCTGGAAGGATAGCCCATACCTCGAACCGGTGCGCGCAAGTTTTCGAACCGGGAAGCCGATTCGGTGGACGAAAGTGCACGATCTGCCAGACTTCGTCTATTTCAACCACAGCATTCATGTCAGCAAAGGCGTAGGCTGCTCGACGTGTCATGGTCGTGTCGATCAAATGCCGCTCATGATGCAAGTCAGCCCGCTCCAGATGGAGTGGTGCCTCGATTGTCATCGCAATCCCGAAAAAGTGCTGCGACCAAAAAGCGAGATCTTCAACATGGCATGGACCGTGCCCTCGGATCAAGCCGAACGTGGAAAACGGCTTGCCAAAGAGTACAATATTCAATCGAAAGCCGTGCTTGAAAGTTGTTCGACCTGTCACCGCTAATGCAACAGAAAAAAGATCGGATGAACGATGAAGTTGGGCCTATCCAGTTTGGATCGGGCAACGGATTCTCGTTGCCGGTTCTCGGACAGGACACGCCAACGACCCCTGAATCCCCAGATCCGATTGCGGCGGGCTCACGCGACGCTGCGAGCAGTGAAGTCCTGGCGTTTCAAAAAAGTGTGGAAGGCAAGTCCGGCAAACAGTACTGGAGAAGCATTGACGAATGGGCGGGCACACCGGAGTTCGAAGCTTATGTAAAGCGCGAGTATCCATCGCAGGTCGAAGTGATCGTCGATCCGTTCTCGCGTCGACGATTCTTGCAGTTGATGGGTGCGTCGCTCGCGCTGGCTGGTTTCAGCAGCTGTGCCTATCAGCCAAAAGAAGAGCTCCTTCCTTATGTCAGGCAGCCAGAAGAGATCGTGGCAGGCAAGCCACTTTACTTTGCGACAGCAATGCCGATGTCGGGCGGTGCAGCCCCATTGCTCGTTCGTAGCAACGAAGGCCGGCCAACGAAGATCGAAGGCAATCCGGAGCATCCTGCAACGCTTGGTGGCACGGATATCTTTTCGCAGGCATCTATTCTTGGTTTGTACGATCCCGAGCGTTCGCAGGCTGTCACCTACACCGGTGAGATCCATTCCTGGTCGAGTTTTATCGGAGAGATCCGCGTCGCGCTTGGAGTTGAAAAATCAAATGGCGGTCAGGGACTTCGCATTCTCACTGAGCCCGTAATATCGCCGACACTCGGAAAGCAGATCATGGATCTGTTAAAGCTCTATCCGAATGCAACGTGGTATCAGTACGAGTCCGCTGCGAGCGATGGCGCGTTTCAGGCTGCGCAGGAAGTCTTTGGCGAGCCTGTTCGTCCCATCTATCACTTCGAAAAGGCAGACCGAATTCTTTCGCTCGATGCCGATTTCCTTGCCAGCCATCCCAAAAATCTCCGTTACATAAAAGACTACACGAAAAAACGAAACCCCGAAGCGGGCAATACGCCGAACAGACTTTACGCGGTTGAGACAACCGCCACAGCGACGGGCGGTAACTCGGATCATCGTATTCCGATGAAGCCGAGCGAGGTAGAAATGTTCGCACGAGGGGTTGCTGCAGCGATCGGTGTGGGTGCCGCAGCTGAAGTGCCCGAAGCATTCTCACTGATGATCGAGGAGGTCGCAAAAGATCTCAAAGCTCATCGTGGTTCGAGTCTTGTGATCGCGGGTGATGAACAACCGGCCGCAGTCCACGCGCTCGCCTACGCAATGAATGGTGCGCTGGGGAATGCCGGTTCGACGGTCGTCTTCACGAAGCCGCTCGAAGTCAATCCGGTCGCACAGCTCAATGGACTCCGCGAGCTTGTCGCAGATATGCAGCAGCGCAAGGTCACGACGCTCATCATCCTCGGTGGCAATCCTGTCTATGCAGCCCCGGCAGATTTGAACTTTGCTGGGGCACTTGAATCGGTGCAACTCCGCATTTATCACGGGCTATATAACGACGAGACGAGCAGCTATTGCCACTGGCATGTGCCCGAAGCTCATTATCTTGAAACATGGTCGGATACCCGCGCTTATGATGGTACGATCTCGATCGTGCAGCCGCTGATCGCACCGCTCTATCAAGGCAAGTCGAAGCACGAAGTGCTCGCTGCGATCATCGATCAATCGGACCACACATCCTATGAAATTGTCCGCGCATACTGGAAATCGCAGGGAGCGTTGAATACAGAAGCATCCTGGCGCCAGGCCGTGCACGATGGCTTTTTAAAAGAGAGTGCATTGCCCGCCGGAGGACTCACCGCAAAACAGACAAGCGGGCTCCTTACCAACGTAACGCCGCAGCAGCAGCCAGCGTCCAATACCTTCGAGGTAAATTTCCGACTTGACCCCACCATCCACGACGGGCAGTTCGCCAACAATGGCTGGTTGCAGGAGCTTCCAAAAACAATGACGAAGCTCACATGGGATAATGCTGCATTCTTCAGTCCGCGTGATGCCCGCAATCTTCGACTTGAAAATTCCATGGGTTCGAGCGGCGGCGATTTCGAGGTTGATGTTGTGGAGCTTGAACTCGCAGGCAGAAAGATCAAGGCGCCCGCCTGGATACTTCCGGGTCAGCCGGATGGCGTTGTTACGCTTCATCTCGGTTACGGACGCACGCGCGCTGGTCACGTAGGGACTGCGACAGGATTCAACGCAAATCTCATTCGGAACACAGGAACACCATGGAATGCAACCGGCTTGATCGTCCGCAGTACAGCCGAGCGTTATGTGATGGCTCAGACGCAGACGCACCATTCTATGGAAGGATGGAATCTGGTTCACGAGACAACGTTCGACGAGTATCGGGAGCATCCTGATTATATCCACGAAGAGGAACCGCCAACGCCGCGCGACCTTTCGCTATTTCCGAACTGGCCATATAACGGCTATGCATGGGGGCTTGCGATCGATCTCAATTCATGTGTAGGCTGCAGCGCCTGCACGGTCGCATGTCAATCGGAGAATAACATCCCTGTTGTCGGCAAGGAACAGGTGATGATGAGCCGCGAAATGCACTGGATCCGTATCGATCGATATTTCACCGGTTCGGGTGATAACCCTAATGGGTCGGTGTTTCAGCCTGTCCCTTGCATGCATTGTGAGAACGCTCCGTGCGAAGTCGTTTGTCCAGTGGGGGCGACAGTGCACTCGGCCGAAGGGACCAATGACATGGTCTATAATCGATGTGTCGGTACGCGTTATTGCTCGAACAACTGCCCCTACAAAGTTCGCCGCTTTAACTTTCTGTTGTTCAACGACTGGACGTCAGCGTCGCTCAAACTTTTACGCAACCCCGAGGTGACGGTACGCAGCCGTGGCATCATGGAGAAGTGCACCTATTGCATTCAGCGCATACAGAATGCGAAGATCGAATCTGAAAAGGAGAACCGACTCGTTCGCGACGGCGAGATCGTGACGGCCTGTCAGTCGGCCTGTCCGGCAGATGCGATCACGTTCGGGAATATCAACGATCCCAACAGCAAGGTTGCGAAACTCAAGGCGTCGAAGCGAAATTACTCGCTGCTCGACGATCTCAATACTCGGCCGCGCACCACGTATTTAAGCGTCCTGCGAAATCCAAATCCTGCATTGAAACCGACCAAAACGGAAAACGCATAAGCGACAATGGCAGAGAGAGAACCGATGATGGCAGAGAAGGTAGTACCCCCGATCATGGAGCCGGGGTACACATTCGCGACCGTCACTGACAAGATCAGCTCGATCGTACTTACGCACAAAACTCCGCGCGGTTGGTACATCGGATTCGGGATCTCGTTCGCTCTCTTCATGATGTTCCTGTATGCGGTATCGGTATTGTTTGTAAGGGGCATCGGTGTCTGGGGTGTGAACATCCCGGTGGGCTGGGGATTTGCGATCGTGAATTTCGTCTGGTGGATCGGTATCGGCCACGCGGGCACCCTCATCAGCGCAATCCTGCTATTGCTGAAGCAGGATTGGCGAACGTCGATCAACCGGTTCGCCGAGGCGATGACGCTGTTTGCGGTCGCGTGCGCTGGCGTTTATCCCTTGCTCCATCTCGGTAGGCCCTGGCTTGCCTATTGGCTCTTTCCCTATCCGAACACGATGTCGGTCTGGCCGCAATTTCGCAGTCCCCTCATCTGGGACGTGTTTGCGGTTTCGACCTACGCGATCGTGAGCTTGATGTTCTGGTTCGTTGGGTTGATCCCCGATCTGGCAACGTTGCGGGACCGGGCGACAGGCCGCGTACAGAAGGTGATCTACGGATTGCTCGCGATGGGATGGCGAGGCTCGGCAAAACACTGGAGCCGTTACGAAACAATGTATTTGTTGCTCGCAGGACTTGCGACTCCACTTGTTGTGTCAGTGCATACGGTCGTGAGTTTCGATTTCGCAATCTCGATCTTGCCCGGCTGGCACACCACGATCTTCCCACCCTATTTCGTAGCTGGTGCGATCTATTCTGGATTTGCAATGGTGATGACGCTCGCGATTCCGATCCGAAAGTTCTATCATCTCGAGGGTTTCATCACTATGCGGCATTTGCAGAATATGTCGAAGGTGATGCTTGCGATGGGACTGGTAGTTGCGTATGGCTATGGGATGGAGATCTTCATGGGTTTGCTTTATTCGGGCAATCCGCACGAGCATTTCCAGACAGTCAACCGGATCACCGGACCGTACGGGATTTTTTACGCAGCGCTGATCCTTTGCAATATCCTGACCCCGCAGCTTATGTGGATGCGCCGGACTCGCAATAGCGTCTGGGCATTATTTGTGATCTCGATCATCGTAAATATCGGCATGTGGCTCGAGCGGTTTGTGATCGTTGTCTCAAGTTTGAGCCGCGACTTTCTGCCTTCGTCCTGGGGGATGTACGCCGGCACGCGTTATGACTGGATGACCTTCGTCGGTAGCATCGGCCTCTTCCTGACGCTGCTGTTCCTTTTCCTTCGGTTCCTGCCTACGATCTCGATCTTCGAGGTGCGGGCCATGCTGCCTGCGGCGGCGATCAAAGAGAAACATTGATCAAGGAATACCAGCCATGAAACAGATCGCACCACCGCTTTACGGATTGCTTGCCGAGTTCGATACCCCGAACGAACTTGTTCGCGCCGCACGTGCGACCTATGCCGCAGGTTATCGCCGCATCGACGCATTCACACCATTCCCGATCGAAGAACTTTCGGAGGCGATCGGCTTCGCGCAAAACAAACTTGCGCTTATCGTATTGATCGGCGGTATTCTTGGCGGCCTCTTTGGATTTGGCTTGCAGTACTGGGCCTCTGCTATCACGTATCCGATCAATGTCGGTGGCCGGCCAACCAACAGCTGGCCTGCATTCATTCCGATCACCTTCGAGATGACGGTGCTCTTTGCCGCGCTCGCGGCGGTGCTCGGCATGCTCGCGCTGAACGGACTCCCGCAGCCATATCATCCGGCCTTTAACGTACCGCGGTTTGCACTTGCCTCGAACGACCGTTTTTTTTTGATGATCGCGAAAGCCGACCCGCTTTTTACGCATCAAGGCACGCACGAATTCTTAAAAAGTTTGAATCCGAGGGAGGTATCCGACATCGATGAGTAAATATCTCATTCTGATCGCAGCTTTACTTGGACTTGGCGCGTGCAGGGACGAAATGCACGATCAGCCGAAGATGAAGCCATACCGTTCGAGCGCGGTCTTCGACGATAGCCTCTCCATGCGGCCGCTCGTAGAGGGAACCGTTGCACGAGGATTTCTTCGAGCAGATCCAGCTTTTTATCAGGGCAAGACCATCGATGCATCCGGTAAAGGCTCCGACGTTGCGACGTTCCCATATCCGATCACTGGTGCGATGCTCGATCGCGGTCAGGCGCGCTTCAATATTTACTGCAGTCCGTGTCATGGGTTATCGGGTGCGGGCGATGGGATGGTCGTACGGCGTGGGTTTCCACCCCCGCCTAACTTTAGTACCGATACCGGGCTTCTTGCTGCGCCGCCCGGACATTTTTTCGATGTGATCACCAATGGTTTTGGCATGATGCCCGATTATGCAATGCAGCTCGACCCAGCAGACCGGTGGGCGGTTGTTGCGTATGTGAAGGCGTTGCAAACTTCGCAGCATGCGCATGCCTCCGATCTGACAGCTCAGCAGCGCGCCGAACTCGATTCAAGAAAACCCGTAACATCCAAACCTGAATAGCAGAAGTTTGAACGCGAATAATTTATCTGTTCCGGTTTCATACGCACCTCCGCTGGAGATCGCGCGCTATCAGCGTGTCGGTCTATTCGTGGGTGCGATCGGGATGGTCGCCTCCATTCTCGGTCTGTTCGTCGATCGTGCGCAATTTTTGCACTCGTATCTCATTGCCTTCATGTTCGTGCTCGCGATCCCGCTTGCGTCGCTTGGACTTCTGATGCTTCAGTATGTCTCCGGCGGTGCATGGGGCCTCGTCATTCGAAGAATTCTCGAGGCCGCAACTCGCACATTCCCGCTCCTCTTTATTCTCTTTATTCCGATCGCGATCGGACTCAAAGAACTATTCACCTGGACCGATCCGAACGTCGTCAAAGCGAGTGCGTCGCTGACTGCGAAGGCGCCTTATCTTAACGTGCCATTCTTCTATATCCGCGTTGTTATTTATTTCGCAGTCTGGTATCTGCTTTCGAGGCTACTGAATAAGTGGTCTTTGGAGCAGGATAAGCAGGCAAATCCTGCCTGGACAAATAAAGCGCTCAGGTTGAGCGGCCCCGGGCTGCTGCTCTTTGTGCTCACGGTTACCTTTTCCGCATTCGACTGGCTGATGTCGCTCGATCCCGAATGGTACTCGACGATCTACGGACTCGTGGTGATGCTCGGACAACTGATCAACGCGCTATCGTTCGTGGTGGTGATGCTCGTACTCCTGATGCAGTTCGAGCCAATGCGATCGGTGATCCTTCGCAGCCACTTGCGCGATCTCGGAAAATTGCTTTTCGCATTCGTGATGCTCTGGGCGTATTTCTCCTTCTCCCAATTTTTGATCATTTGGGCTGGAAATCTTCCAGATGAGATCCCGTGGTACATGACCCGCACGCTGGGAGGCTGGCAGACGGTCGGCATTCTGCTTATCATTGCGCACTTTGCGTTGCCCTTCCTTTTATTATTGTCACGGGATATCAAGAGCAAGGGCCGATCGCTCGTATGGGTTGCCGCATGGCTGCTCGCGATGCGTCTTGTCGATCTGTATTGGAACGTTGAACCGGCGTATCATCGCAGGCATTTCTTTATTAGTTGGATGGATATCGCGCTGCCTCTGGCGCTGAGCGGCTTCGTCTTCGCATACTTCTGCTGGCAATTGCAAAGGCGGCCGCTTATGCCTGCGAACGATGAAGAACTTACGCAGTCGCTGCTGCCAACCGATCATTTTCATTAAAGCTTGACTGAACAAATGCCAAACGATCAGAGCAAGCTCCATCAACATCCGGACGATCAAACACCGGATGTCGCGCTCATCCGCAACCAGAATGTCACGCACGAATACAGTGACGTCAATATTCGCGGCATCATTCAGTTTGTTATTGGCTTGACGGTTGGTTTCGCACTCGTTGGTTTGATTGTCTATGGTACGTTCAAGTATCTTTATAGCCGCGAACTTCGCGGCGAGATCCGTTTAACGCCGATCGAACGCACGACAGCCGATAAGCTTCCGCCTGAGCCGCGGCTTCAGCTTGCGCCAGGCCATGCTGAGCATCCATTAGAAGAAATGAAAGATTTTCACGCATCGCAGACCGGGGAGTTGAACAGCTATGGATGGGCACAGCGATCAAGCGGCATTATCCATTTGCCGATCGATAGCGCAAAGGCAATGCTGCTTCGTCAAACCATTCCATCACGCACGATTGATTCGATCACGCTGCAAAATGAGCAAGGCGTGCTCATTCCGAGTTCGATGAGCGCAGGTAGATCGCTTGAATGGAGGGATCACTGACCATGAAAAAATTCTTGATCGCGTTTTTACTTATCGTTTGCGCAACACGCGTCCACGCGCAGCAGCCACGAATGTGGAAAGGCGGCCCCGATCTCACATCGCGTCCCGCCGGCGAGAACACCACGCCTAAGTTACTGAGCAATGTCGGGATCGATCAACATCTCGATCAGCAGCTTCCGATGTCTGTGACCTTCACCAATGAAACGGGCAAGCAGATCAAGCTCGGCGATCTCTTCGGTAAGCGCCCAGTGCTGCTTGCGTTTGTATATTTCGAGTGTCCAATGCTGTGCACGGAAGTGCTCAATGGACTTACCGCTGGGCTCCTCCCACTCGATCTCAATGCAGGAAAAGATTTCGATGTGATCGCTATCAGCTTCAATCCGAAGGATTCATTCCAACTCGCTGCGGCGAAGAAGAAGAACTATGTAAACCGGTATCATCGTGCTGGCACTGAAGCTGGTTGGCATTTTCTGTCGGGCGATAGCGCAGCGATCGGCGCAGTCACACGCGCTGCGGGATTTCGATACGTGTATGATTCGGTCTCCCAGCAATACGCGCACGCTTCGGGCGTTATCCTTACGACTCCGGAAGGAAAGATCTCCAAGTATTTCTTCGGAATCGAGTATGCGCCGAAAGAACTAAAGTACGCGCTGATGGAGGCTTCGAACGCACGAATTGGTACGCTGACCGATCAGTTTTTACTCTTTTGCTATCATTACGATCCAATGCGTTCGAAGAATGGAGCGACGATCGTTAGTCTGATCCGCTTTAGTGGCGCGGCGACTCTGCTGGCACTCGGTATGCTTTTCATTGTGCTCCGTTCGATTCGTAAAAAGCGGTTGCTCGCATATCAGTTGGAAGGCACAGGCGTTGTCACATCACCGGGCAGGCATCCGGTAAATACAGGAGTAATCCAATAGCGCATGGGAACGTGGTTGCCATTCATGCCGGAGCAGGCTTCGACCGTCGCATCTCGCGTCGACAATCTCTACGCGTTCCTCGTGGCGACGACGATCTTTTTTACCGTACTTATTTCGTCCACGCTGCTCTTCTTTTTTGTAAAATATAGAAGACGCTCCGAACATACGATTCCGAAACCGATCGCCGGCTCGATCAAGCTCGAGTTACTTTGGACGATCATCCCATTCTGTCTCGCGATGGTCATGTTCTTCTGGGGTGCAAGCGTCTTTTTCGCGCAATATCGGATTCCGGAAAATGCAAGCGATATCTATGTCGTCGGCAAACAGTGGATGTGGAAATTCCAGCACCCCGAAGGTCAGCGTGAGATCAATGAACTGCACATCCCGCTCGGCAAACGTATCCGCCTTACTATGGCGAGCGAGGATGTGATCCATAGCTTTTTTGTTCCTGCATTTCGAATGAAGCAGGATGTCGTGCCGGGTCCGAATCGCTATGAACAAATGTGGTTCGAAGCGACGAAGCCCGGGGCCTATCATCTTTTCTGCGCAGAATATTGCGGGACCAATCATGCAGCAATGATCGGGACGATCTACGTGATGGAGCCGAAAGAATATGCGAAGTGGCTTAACGGAGGCGCGACCGAGGGAACACTCACACAAAAAGGAGAGAAGCTCTTTACCGATTTTGGCTGCATTACCTGTCACAAGTCTGATGGCAGCGGCCGTGGACCTGTGCTCGAAGGGTTGTATGGAAAACAGCAGCAGTTGACTACGGGCGAAAAAGTATTGGTCGACGACAATTACATTCGCCAGTCGATCCTGAGCCCAGGCTCACAGATCGTTGCAGGTTACCAGCCGATCATGCCGAGCTTTCAGGGACGGATCAGCGAAGAGCAACTGATCCAGGTGCTGGCCTATCTCAAGTCTTTGGCTCCGCAGCAACCCACGACGGGAGGGCCGACAGAAAATCCGGTGCCGATTGACACCACAAACGTTGGGAAGAAGTAGAAGCACATGCGAAAGATTTTGAACTACGTATGAGTATTGCATCACCGCCAACCGATCACCGGGAGCGCGTTCGAACGAATTATCTCAATCACAGCTATGGCGTAAAGTCGTGGCTGCTGACGAGGGATCATAAACGAATCGCGCTTCTGTATCTTGCATCGGTAAGTTTTTTCTTCCTCCTTGGAGGCGTCTTTGCGCTGCTCATTCGCTTAAACCTGCTTACGCCGGCTGGCGATCTATTCTCGGCCGATAATTATAACAAGCTGTTCACGATGCACGGCATCGTGATGGTCTTCTTCTTTTTGATTCCCGGCATTCCGGCCGTGCTCGGAAATTTCCTGATCCCGATCATGATCGGCGCGAAGGATCTTGCCTTTCCAAGACTCAATCTTGCGAGCTGGTACATTTATATTCTTGGAGCGCTCTTCACGCTCTACGCAATTCTATCTGGAGGCGTCGACACGGGATGGACCTTCTACACCCCGTACAGCACGACATTCTCAAACACCTACGTCACTGCGGCTGGCCTGGGCATTTTCATCACCGGCTTTAGCTCGATCCTGACGGGACTCAACTTCATCGTGACGATCCACACGATGCGCGCACCTGGTATGACGTGGTTTCGACTGCCACTTTTTATCTGGTCACTCTATGCTACGAGCATCATTTTCATCCTGGGCACACCCGTGCTCGCGATCACCGTGGCCTTGCTTGCGATCGAGCGGACATTCCATGTCGGGATTTTCGATCCCGCGCTTGGCGGTGATCCGGTACTCTTCCAGCATCTGTTCTGGTTCTATTCGCACCCAGCAGTTTACATCATGGTGCTGCCAGGGATGGGCGTGATCTCAGAGTTGATCGCGAACATGTCGAAGAAAAATATTTTTGGCTATAAGTTCGTAGCGTTCTCTTCGATTGCTATAGCTGTCTTCGGATTTTTGGTCTGGGGACATCACATGTTTGTATCCGGTCAATCGGTGTATGCCGGTATGATCTTTAGCTTCCTCAGCTATGCGGTCGCGATCCCATCTGCGGTCAAAGTGTTTAACTGGACGGCAACGCTCTATAAAGGCTCGATCTCCTGGCAGACTCCGATGCTCTATGCCATCGCCTTCATCGGACTGTTCATGATTGGCGGCATGACAGGACTATTCGTTGCTGCGCTTGGCGTCGATGTACATGTGACCGATACCTATTTCATCGTCGCGCATTTCCATTACGTGATGGTGGGAGTAACGCTCATGGCCTATCTTGGCGGGTTGCATTTTTGGTGGCCAAAGATTACCGGCAGACTCTATCCTGAGCTGTGGGCGAAGATCGCAGCATTGATCATCTTTGTTGGGTTCAACCTGACATTCTTTCCTCAATTTTTGCTCGGCTATCTTGGAATGCCGCGGCGCTATCACATGTATCCGCCTGAGTTTCAGGTGCTGCACGTGCTGAGCACTGCCGGTGCATCGATCCTGGGAATTGGCGTACTTATCCCGATGGTCTACTTGATCTGGTCGATGCGATACGGAAAGATCGCTCCGCCAAATCCGTGGGGGGCTGCAGGGTTGGAGTGGCGCACAAGCTCGCCGCCGCCGGTTGAGAATTTTCTTGAGACTCCGCACGTCACGTGGGAAGCATACGAATTTGCGCCGCGTGAAGAGCTTGAGATCATTGGGAAAGTTTCGGTGGATGATCGAGCCGGGTAGTGGATTTACAGAACAGCTATTTGAAAGATTGATTGGGGCAAGCTAAAGCGTACCCCACATCGGTAATCGACATTGTCAACAGAAGCAACACATAAAAAAGGCGCGCACGCCGCATTGGCCCATCACTTCGAAGACCTCGAGCAACAGCGCGAGGCGGGTTCGCTTGGGATGTGGACATTTCTCGTAACCGAGATCATGTTCTTCGGTGTGCTCTTTATGGCCTATAGTCTCTATCGCTCGATGAATCCGGAGGCGTTCGCGATCGGCAGCGGATTCCTGAACGTGGAACTCGGCACGATCAATACTGGCGTCCTCATCTGCTCGTCGCTTACAATGGCGCTCGCAGTGTGGTCGGCCCAGGCACGCAAGGATAAAAAGCTCATCATCATTTTTGTCGCCTTGACGATGCTGCTGGGCATGACCTTCCTGGGCATCAAGTTCACCGAGTACATCCATAAATGGGATGAGCACCTGATCCCTGGCCTCGATTTTCAGTATCACGGACCCTTCGCCGGCAAGGTTGAGATGTTCGTTTACTTCTATTTTGTGATGACCGGGATCCATGCGATACACATGATCATCGGGCTTGGCCTCATGACATGGATACTCGTGAAGGCAGCGAAGGGAAGATTCTCCCCCGAGTATCACGCGCCAGTCGAACTTGTGGGATTGTACTGGCACTTTGTCGACGTGATTTGGATATTCCTGTTTCCATTGCTCTACCTGATCGATCGTCACTTACCACCGATCCACTAAAAAGCAACTATGTCAGAGCACATCGTTTCGCGCAAAATTTATTTCAGCGTCTTCGGAGCGCTGCTCTGTCTGACTGCGCTTACGACGTTCATCGCGTTTCAGGACCTTGGACCATTTAACATCGTCGTAGCTCTCGCGATCGCACTTGTGAAGGCGAGTCTCGTCGTGCTCTTTTTCATGCACGTAAAATACTCTTCAAGGCTGACAAAACTTATCATTTTCGCCGGTGTCTTCTGGTTCTTCATCATGGTCAGTTTCACGTTTGCCGACTACTACACAAGGGGCTGGATCACGCATCCGCACCCATAACAATTTTAATCTCGGAACAGAAGAAAAAGCGGTGTCTGTGTCACATGGGCCTCCGATTCAGTGTCTCTAACATGGGAGGGTTACCCCCTCTTTCTGCTCTCGGTTGTTTTTCTAATTCTCGCTCTGTCATGAATCCTTCTTTTCGCATGGTTTCTGCGATCGTCGCGATCGCATGTTTTTGTCTTGCCCCATTCTCGTCTCACGCGGCGAGCCCGTTGTCGCCAAAGTATGTGCATCCTCGAAATGGCTCGATCTTCGTCTCGCCTCAAACGAGCATCATTATCAAGCCCGGCGATTCGCTTAGTGCCGTAAGTGTCGATCCAGATATGTTTACGGTGACAGGATCGATCTCTAAATTTCATGCAGTTTCGGCAAGGCTTTCGGACGATGGCCGGACTATCATCGTCAAGAGTACCACAGTCTTTGCAGGCGGCGAACGGGTATTGGTCAGGGTCTCAGCGGGTCTTAAGACCATTCATGGACAATCGCTTGGAGGCTTTGCATGGAGTTTTACGATCAGCCGCAAAAAGCTGATCATATCCGAAGGAGGAGGCGCCGCAGATCAGCCCGGAAGCGACCCGGTATATGCGTTGAGTCCTGAACAGGGCGGGGGTGGTAAAATATCTGCAGCTTCGCTCCCTTCCGATTTCCCAGTGTTGGAGGCAACTCAGGGCGCAACAACCTCGGCGGGACGAATCTTTGTCGCAAGTTTTGAAGCGACCTACTATAAATCGACGGTTACGCCTTATCTCATGATTCTAAACAACGACGCGACACCGTTCTGGTACAAGCGCTTGCAGAATAACGCCGTCGATTTTAAGGTTCAGCCGACAGGATTGATGACCTATTACGACGAAGGGCGGCACTTGTTCTATGGCCTTGACAGCAACTATGCCGTTGTCGATAGCTTCATGTGCGGTGCCGGTCTTGTTACGGACCTGCACGATTGCTGGCTGATGCCGAATGGTCACGCATTGCTAATTGCCTGCGATACCGAGCAACGCGACCTGAGCAGTTTTGTCAAAGGTGGAAATCCGCAAGCGCAGGTCATCGGAGCTGTCATCCAGGAGATCGATAAAAGCAAGGATGTTGTCTTTCAGTGGAGCAGTTTCGATAACTTTAATTTTGAGGATGCGGTACACGAAAATTTCACGCTCAAGTATCTCGATTACGTCCATGCAAACTCGATCATGCAGGATACCGATGGTAACTTGATCCTTTCTTCGCGGCATCTGGATGAAATCACGAAGATCGATCGCGAAACCGGCGCAATGATCTGGCGCATGGGCGGCCAGCATAATCAGTTTAAATTCCTGAACGACACGCTCGGATTCTCGCATCAACATGCCGTACGCAGAACTCCCGCCGGTACGATCACCATCTTCGACAATGGCAATTACCATCCAGTCCCGAATTCGCGGGCCCTCGAATACCGCGTTGATGAGCAGGCAAAAACCTGCGATCTTGTTTGGCAGTATCATCACACTCCAGAAATCCAAACGGCAGCGATGGGTAATGTCGAGCGCCTTCCGAACGGCAACACACTCGTAAGCTGGGGACTGGCGACGAGTGCGCCTCTGCTCACAGAAGTACATCCCGATGGTTCGATCGCATATGAACTAACGATCCAGACTCCGAACAGCAGTTATCGCGCATTCCGATTCAGCTGGGATCCGAAGACTGCCGCAGTGGCTCAAGCACTGCCAGAGAGCTTCAGCTTACAACAGAATTATCCGAATCCCTTCAATCCATCCACCACAATTAGCTATACGCTTTCGCATCCCACACATGTAACGCTCGCGGTCTATGACATGATGGGAAGCTTAGTCGAGACACTCGAGAACGGGCTGCGAACGGAAGGTGCTCACCAGGTTCGCTTCGATGCAAGCGCGCTTTCGAGCGGTTCCTATACATGCCGGATCCAGACCGATTCGGGTGTGCACTCCGAGCAGATGATGCTTGTCAAGTAACGACGCTCTCGTTTTACGATCAAAAAAGTGGAAGGCAAAAAAAACGGAAGGCGATCGAGCCTTCCGTTTTTTTAATTCGATTTCGTTATCTTAACCGACCGCAACTGCTGCCGAATGCGATGCGTGAGCGACGCCATTCTCGGTGCGTATGTTGTAGATCTCGAGCAATCGGTACATCGTCGATCTGGAGATGTCGAGCTTGACCGATGCCTCGGAAATATTTCCGTCGCAGGCATCGAGTGCATGCTTGATCGCGAGCTGCTTCAACTGTTCGAGCGGAAGCACGACGCGGTTCTGCTCGGCATCGAAGTAATCCTCAAGTTCGTACATCGGCGCTGCTTGCGAATTGACCTCCGCACATTCCCGAATTGGGATCGGCAGATCGCTTAAGAGCACTTCATCTTTGTCGCAGATAAGCACCGCGCGTTCGATCGTGCTTTCGAGTTCACGAATATTTCCGGGCCAGTTATAAGCCATCATCGCCTGTATCGCAAGCGGATGGATCTTCGTGATCTCCCGTCCCTGCCGCTCGCTGAAGCGGCGAAGGAATGTCTCGGCGAGCAACAACACATCGCCTTTGCGATCGCGAAGCGGTGGAAGCAAGATCGGGAAAGTAGAGATTCGATAATAAAGGTCTTCGCGGAATTTGCGCTGCTGGATAAGCTCGCGAAGCTCGGCGTTCGTTGCACAGACGATTCGGACATCGACGCGAACGGTTTCAGTGCCGCCCACTCGTTCGAACTCTCGCTGCTGAATGGCGCGTAAGAGTTTTACCTGAAGCGTGAGCTCCATATCGCCAATTTCATCGAGGAAGAGCGTCCCGCCATGTGCTGCCTCGAACTTGCCGATCTTTCTGCCGATCGCACCGGTGAAGCTTCCACGCTCATGTCCGAAGAGTTCGGATTCGAGCAGCTCGTGAGGAATGGCAGCACAATTAACCACCTGGAATGCTTTGTCTTTTCTCGATCCGTTTGCGTGCAGAGCGCGGGCGACGAGCTCTTTGCCCGTTCCCGATTCACCGAGAATGCAAACCGTGATATCGCTATTGACCGCCTTTCGCATGAGCTTGAAGAGATCATGCATCAAGGGATCGGCCGAGACGATATTGCTGAAGTCGTAGCGATTGTTGAGCTCGGCTTGCAGGTTCTTTAATTTCTGTTGGTAGCTGTAGGCTGTGACAGCGTTTCGAATGATGATCTGCAGCCGCTCGGTATCGATCGGTTTGGTCAGATAGTCATAGGCCCCCGCCTTGAGCGCTTCGACCGCCGTGGCGACACTCTCCTGCGCGCTGATCATTACAACCGGCAGATGCGCGTTCGCACTCTTGATCGCGCGAAGTACATCGATGCCGTTGATGTCGGGCAAGTTGATGTCGAGCAATACAAGACGTGGATTCCGCTCGCGCATCTGGATGATCGCTTCTTCCCCTGTATGAGCAACAATTGCAGGATAATCCCAGACATTTTGTACCCAGTGGTGGATGAGATCCGCAACGAAGGGCTCATCATCCACAATAAGAATCGGTGCGTCTGGGCCATCTTCCATCGGATAGAAGGTAGTCGGAAGCTCAGGACCCGATGGATTCATCTCGGACATAGCATTAAGTGACCGGCTCAGGTGGCCGATTTCGGAATTGCCTTTCGAGGCAACATATGGTTTGGTTACCGTTAGCATAGCATCGCATTAAGAGCAGCATGTAAACACATCATTGGCAAACCTGGCAACCCACCTTTCCCAGAGGCGCTTTGTCAGGAGTCGTCATAACCGTTTTTGGAGAACGATCACGACCCCAATCATTAAATTAAGAGAACGACTACAGAACCGCATTGAAGTAAAGGTGTAGTTATTCCCTCCGCATACGTACAAACTTAGTACAATCTTAAACGAATTACAAACGAAGTGTCACTTTATTTCCAAAAACGGCAATTATTTTGTCTAATTTTGCTCTCCTGCATCCTATTTTTGCACACTTTTACTATTTCATCGCCCACTAATCCCCACGTGGTGTGTTACGTAGGCAGGATTTTGGTCGTTTCGACGAAATATTTCGACTTCTTGGGGAAACTGGTTAGAAACGAGACAGCCTTTTCTTCATTCTGTACGAGCTTCAACGCGTCATGGGAACGGCACCGTATTTAACTTCCTTGTCAGAGACCTCGATAAAGCTGAGATATTTCCCGCTCGAGGTGTAATTCTTTTCCTTGACGTGACTTATTGGGTAGTGTGGTTCGGGCGAGATTGAGCCCCGGCTATTGCTGCATAAGAGGCGCGGCCTAAAGATGGGATTGCGGAAAACCGCGGGCAACGATGCTGAGCGCTCGATTAGCGCAGCGCATCGTTGCTAGAACTATCGGATCTGATCGCCAGCCGCGATCGCTAACACGGGGGCGCGAACGCTCTCTTTTCTTCAGCAATGTCGGTTTCAAGCGAAACGCACGATCATTCGGAGAACGATCAGGAGACCCAGGGCTTCGGCGCTGCGTCGTCCGATCCGTTGCTGAACGATGCCAGAAACGAGGCATCGCGAAAGCAATACTCTCGGAGGGTGCAAACGGGCGCTCAGGAATCCGAAAATCCTTCGCACGAAGGTCAGTTCATTGAAAATCCGGATAGCGACGAGGCGCTCTTCAGATTGTTCCAGCAGGGGAGTCAGTCGGCGTTCCTCAAAATGTACGATCGGTATAAGAGCAATATCTACGCGTATTGCGCCCGTGCGCTCTACTCTGCGGGAATGGACGCTGCTCACGTCGACGACACGTTTCAGGAAGTATTTCTGCGGGTGACGCAGTATCAGCATACGTTCGTTGGCGGCGATTTCAGAGCCTGGATCTTTACGGTGACCAGACATACCTGCTTGATCTCCAAGCGAAAGTTTGTGCAGCACGTCATGCGGACCGAACGAGTCGGGGACGCAGAAAATTTTGATGAAGACGTTCGAGCAGATGTCCGGAGTGCATTCTCAGTGATCGACGATCCGCTCGAGCGAATGTCGAAGAAAGAGCAGACCGATCTGCTGCTGAAAGCAATCGCATCGCTGCCCGAGACATACCGAGAGGCATTGCTTCTCAGCGACTATGAAGGCATGACATACGATGAGATCGGGAAGATGACCGGAACATCTCTTTCGACAATCCGTATTAGAATTTTTAGAGCGAAGGCAAGACTCCGAAAGGTGCTCCTGCCGATCATTGGCGACGAGGCATACGGGTTAGTACCCGATGTCCCCGAGCCCTGAACAGAATCAGATATATGAATACATCGCAACAGGCGCATTCAACAACCGAAGAACTGATCGTCAGTTACCTCGATGGTGAATTGATGCGTAAAGAGCTTGAAGTCGAACTCTTCGAACGTCTTGCTACGCACGCAGATGCACGCAAGATCCTTCGTGAGTATCTCGTCGTTCGAGGTGCCATTCACGCTTCGGAATCGGATGCTCGGTTCCAACTTTCCGCTTCTGTCGATCAGCGAACGCGTGCCAGGTTGCAGTCGATGCTGACGAGCGTTCCGCAATTAGAAGCGGCGCCGGTAATCCAGCCGCGTAGCGAAGATCACGTGATCGTCGCGACTGTTGCAACCGATCGTCGCATGAAAACATGGACGAAACGTCTGTCTCCGGCATTGCTGCTCCTCCTGCTTGCCATTGGTTCTACCTGGTATCTTACGCACTCTGCAGATCAGCAAAATCAAGTAGTTGTTGCGCATAACGGTATGCAGAAGAGTGCTACAACCAATGACGTTGCGGCAAATCAAGCCAACTCAGCGGCCGCGATTCCGGCGCCGCAAGCACAAAATGCTCCAGCGCAGGCCCAGCCTGCCGAGCGCATCAAGATCGTCAAGGAATATATTGTTGCTCCTCAAGCCACCACTCAGGCACCCTCGCATGCCGGTGAAGTTGCTCAGAATAGCGTAGCCGCTCCGCAGACTGCAACGAAGACGGAAGACGATCCGAAGGACGTAATGGCTTCGCACCGTTTTGCCAAGCTTATTCGAAATACGCGGTCGATCAATGTCACACAGCAGGACCGGCTTTAAGCTTTGAACCATACTCGTAAGATGTTCCGCTCGTTCAAGCTTGTACGATTTAGTCCTCATCGCACTGTGGGTGTGATGATCGTAGGGCTATGCCTGATGTGCACGGTGATGTCAAAAGCCGACCCGCGGCTGGGCCAGCATAAGGTGGAAGTCGAACCGAAACCAGTCGGTTTTGTGCCGATCGTCGATGATAGATCACAAGGAGAGTCGATCGACGATCTCATGCATAACAGGCTCAACGCCGAACTGAAGAAATACGGGGATGGACTCCGCCCAGAGATCGTCCACATGGAAGCCAACTACGTGCGAACCAGCGGCTCTTCGGGTGAGGATGTTCTTTTCGAGGCAAGCTTTCATCTCGAGCCGCGCTATATGTCGATCTCGCCCGAAGGCAGAAAGCGGACGACGGATTCGATGGCCGGCGATCAACCGATCATGTATTTTCTCGGGTCTGCAAGGACGCCCCTCGCACTTCCCGTCGTAAGCAATCTTTCAAAGACACTCAAGAGCGACGCTGCTTCCTACACGGTGAATGTTGGAATTCTCCCGTTGCCGATGCACAAAGGCTCACCACCCGATTCGATCACGTATTATGTGATCATCGAACGTTCCATGCAATCGAACACGAGCGACGCCGAAGTGAAGCTCGAACGCTTCGACAAAGAATTTACACAGAAGGCCGAAGAGCCTGTTCGGCTTGAACTAGAGAATGCGCCTCCGGAACGTCGCGGCAGGATCCTGCAGCTTGAGGACGGCACGTTCCTCGATTTTTACGAAGACTTTGCACGTTTCTTTACCGAGCACATCTTTTTAGCGAGCGATCGCCTGAAATATGCCGTAGGGAAACCAGCAATATCGCCGATTTCGCAGCAGCTTTCCATTCCTTATACCGTCGGCGCAAATTCCAATGTTCGGATCCAATTGCTTTCCGTCGTCGATCCGGAGCACCCGCTTACGATCCTCGACACAGTCAAGCAGCCCGCCTCGTATTTAGCCGAGTGGAGCCTGCGCTCATTCGCGAACGGGCCATACAAAGCGCGAATCATTGCATCCGAGATTGGAAGCGGTCGCCAGCTTTTTGCCGACACGATCAGCTTTACAAAGAGCTCACCGGTCCTCATCGAGAGCCCGCAGCAGATTGGCGAGGACACCCTCAAGATCGGCGGCCGGAAGTCGAACATGGCCGAGCTGCTTCGCAATACAACCTTTGCACTCGAAGCAGAACGTGTTCGCTCGACGAGGCTCGACGCAACGCTGAACGATACCAAAAAAGAAAAACAGACACTGCTCGACCTCGTCAATGCGACGCAGCGAAATTCCATAGCAGGTCTGCATATTCGCGTCGGCTTCGGATCGGGACCGAGTGCAGCGACCAATCTCTTTCTTGGAGTTGAATCGAGCACCCCCGATCTTGCCTTCGATATTTCGTTTGGACTTGCCTACTGGTCTGCGATCCCCTATTTGAGTTACACACAGGCGCCGAACGTCTCGCAGATTTTTACCTCTCCAAAGTCACTCGGTCTTCAACTTAGCTGGATCCCTGCGAAGCCGTTTGGCGGTGCGATCGAGCCGCTCCTGAGCGTTGGATATTATGGCATCTGGTCGACACCGGTACATACGACCGATCTTCGTTCGGCAACCTTGCTCGTACCTGCGGTTGGCTTCGCCACCGATTTTGGATCTTCGGGCACGGGCTTCGGCGCATCGCTCAGTGTGGGAGAGGCGATCGGCCTCGGTGTCAAGGAGCCGGCACTGCTCGATGTGAGCGGAAAGCTCTATTGGCGCTTTTAATCCAGAACCCTGCGAATACTTCGATTCTAAGGGAGAGAAACCTCCAGCCTTCGGTGTTCACCCAATAGTTGCTGCCACTCTTGGAGGTTGCCGAAGTTGCCCGATCAATCGATTCCGACGCTGCTTGAACTTGAGCGAATGAACGTACATGCGCTTAGGAAGTACGCGCGCGGACTTTCGGAATTTCCAATCGCAGGTCGCAAAATTTCGGTAGCGCTGCGCCCCGATCTACTCCAGATGCTCAAATCGCATCTCGAACGTCTCGATACGAATGTTCGCAGAATGCGGACCTCGCCACAACATTATTCAGAGAGTGGCGACCGATGAACATCCGGAGGCGATTGGGAATCATGTTCGGAGCGCTGTTTGTCGCGGTGTTTCTCTGGTCGTATGTGCATCTCGCACAAGCATACGAAGCTGATATTGATTTGCCGCTGCTCATCACTGCGCCTCACGGACTTGCGATTTCGGGCGGGCTTCCCAACCGCCTCCATGCGCGCGTCAAAGGTGCAGGCTGGCAATTGATCGTGATGAGCTTCACAAAGAATTCTTCGTTTCAGATCGACCTTGCGGAACGGGATCTTCGCAACTCCGCAAACAATCATCTTACGCTCCATGCCGACGACCTTGCTCATAACGTTGTACTTCCAAGCGAGGTAAGGCTTGTGAAGATCGAGCCTGATTCGGTCGAGCTATTCTTTGGCAACATCGCACAAAAACGGGTGCCGATTCGCGTGCCGCAGGAAGTGAATCCCGCGAGCGGGTTTGCGATCGTCGGCGCACCAAGAGTTACTCCGTCGACGGTGCTCGTTCAAGGTACGCAGACAGTGCTCGATGCACTGACATCCTTTCCTACAAAACCACTCGAGCAGAACAGTGCGCGTGAAGACGTCGTCAGGAAGCTTGAACTTTCGGACACGCTGACGAATATTGTCACGATCCTAAATCCACCCGAACAAGTACAAGTGCGCCTCAATGTGCAGGCGGTTGCAGAGCAGGTGTTCGTCGGAGTGCCGATCCAGGTCGACGCATTGCCGCCAGATAAAGAAGTATTGCTGTTGCCCGAAGATCTTTCCGTAACACTCCGAGGCGGTGTCGATCAACTTGGAAATCTCAATGCGTCGAAGATCCATGCGCACGTCAAGTACGATGCGATCGCATTCGATACGAGCCGCACGATCGCGCCGATCATCGATGCTCCGCCGGGTACATCGTTCGTGCAAGCGACCCCAGGCAGGCTTCGCTTTGTCGTGCGAAAAAGAACGGAGGTGACGAATGCTCATCCGTGATGCCTCCTTCGTCGTTCTCGATCTCGAAACGACCGGACTCAGTGCGATGAACAATCGCATTACCGAGATCGCACTACTTCGCGTCGAAGGAAACAAGATCGTCGATAAGCACGAGATGCTCATGAATCCCGAGCAATACATTTCGCCGTTCATCGCCGAGTACACGAAGATCACGAACGCGATGGTCTTCGGCAAACCAAACTTTACAGACCGCGCTCCTGAGCTTGCGAAGTGGATCGGACAATCGGGCTCTCCGATCATCGTCGGTCACAACGTGCAGTTCGATAAAAGTTTTCTCGTGCAGTCGTTCTTGCGCTCGAACGATCCGCATCCGGTTGCTGCAGGGTTCGCAGAACTTCCAACGCTCTGCACATGCCGGCTCGCGAAGCGATTGACAACCCTTCAGAAGCGTGGGTTGCAGCATGTGGCAAATCATTTCGGAGTAAAGATCAAGCAGCGGCATCGCGCCATGGGCGATGCCGAAGCGACGGCATTGGTCCTGATCGAATTCCTGAAAATGGCCGAGGCACTCGGTTGCGAGGAAGTGGGCGATCTTGTGAAGTTGCAATTTCGCAAGCCGGAGCCCGTGAAGCGAACGAGCATTCAACGGACGTTGCAGGAGAAGGTGCGAGAATTCCCGCAGCGGCCGGGAGTTTATGTTATGCGCGACACGCGCAAGGGCGTCATCTATATCGGCAAGGCGAAGGATCTGCGCGAGCGGGTTGGAAGTTATTTCTCCAACGCCGTGATCGCCTCCGGCACGAAGCATCAGCGAATGATGAAAGCGGTGCGAACGATCGAATACGAAGAGACGGGCAGCGAACTCTCGGCACTCCTGCGCGAGAGCCGCATGATCAAGGAGTTCAAGCCGCAGTTCAATAGAATGGAGCGGAGTTATAAATCGTGGGCGTTCCTAAAGCTCGATGTCCAGAATCTTTTTCCGAAGTTGGAATCCGTACGCGAACCCGCGCTCGATGGCGCGGAATATTATGGCCCGTTCCGAGCGCGTTCGAGCGTTGATGCGCTGATCGAAGTGCTCAACCGATCATTCACGCTTCGCGAATGCAACGATAGTTTTTCGGTGAAGGCTGGCAACAAGCCTTGTTTCTATTTTGACATTGGTCGTTGTAAAGCACCCTGTGCGTCGCTTGAAAGTCAGTCGGAATACACTACGGAGGTCGAGCGCCTGCGTGAATTTCTTGCAGCCGGTGAAGAGGGGATCCTTTCGTTGGTCGAACAGATGATGCAGGATGCAGCGGAAAAACTCCTGTTCGAAGAAGCACAATTCTTAAAAGAGCGATATCTCGAACTCAAGAAGGTGATGGGCACGGGCGAACGGCAGGTTTCGAGTATCAATTCGAATAACTGCGTGCTGCTTACTCCAATTGAAGCAGGCAAAGCAGAAGTGTTCTTTGTGAGATTTGGGAGACTTTTGAAGCAATCGGTACTCACGCTCGAACAGGTGCCGCAAATGGCCTCCTGGTTTCAAAAGCAACTGCGAAATTATTATGCGACCGGCGCAAGCGCAATTCCGCCAGAATGCGGTAAGCCCGAAATAGACGAAATGCGGATCTTAGCGCTTTGGATCGAGCGTTCAAAAAAGGATCAGTCGAGCACGCTTATTTATGTAAATGAAGATCACGCAAAGGTGCTGCCCAAACTTGTTGACGCGGCTCGATCTGTGATCGGCGCCGAGGTACTGCAGGCGCCTGCGGCCGGAACTGCTATCAAGCCGTTCGAAGTGCGCCATGTGTCTGGAATCACATTCACCCCTTCCGGATTGGAAACCGCGAGACGTATCACCATCAAGCCCATGTATCCGAAACGATGAAAGAGATCGAACAACGCATTCTCGCACTCACCGAAAAATTCTATCCGCAGGTTGTCGAACTTCGGCGCGCGATCCACGCGAATCCAGAGCTTGCGTTCGAAGAAAATGAAACAGCAGCGCTCGTTGCGAGATCACTCAGAGCAAGTGGCGTTGAAGTCAAAGAGGGCGTCGCACGCACAGGCATACTCGGTTCGATCAAGGGGAAGGCTGCGGGAAAGATCGTAGCGCTCCGCAGCGACATGGATGCGTTGCCCATTACCGAAGCGACGGGACTTCCGTTCGCATCGAAGAATGCCGGCAAGATGCATGCTTGCGGACATGATGCGCACACAGCGATTGGACTCGGTGCAGCGATGGTGCTTTCAGAACTGAAGAATGAGTTGAACGGCGAAGTCCGATTTCTTTTTCAGCCAAGCGAAGAACGAAATCCAGGCGGCGCTCCATTCATGATTGAGGCAGGGGCGCTCGAAGGTGTGAGCGAGATCTATGGACTTCATGTGCTCTCGCAGGCCGATGCAGGTACCGTTGGATTTTGTCCAGGTGAGATGATGGCGAGCGCCGACGAACTCTACATCACGATCCGGGGCCGCTCGGGTCATGGCGCGCGACCGCAGTATGCGATCGATCCTGTCGTTACGACGGCGCAGGTGATCCTTGGACTTCAGACGCTCATCTCACGCAATCTTGATCCGTTTGCGCACGGAGTGATCACGATCGGCTCCGTGCACGGAGGCTTTGCTCCGAACATTATACCGAACGAAGTCAAACTTGTCGGTACGCTTCGCTCGATGTCGAAGGAGTGGAGAGAGTACGCACACAAACGGGTCAATGAAATTATTCAAGGCATCGCCCAATCTGCCGGCTGCGAAGCCGACGTGCATATCGATCTTGGATATCCGGTGCTGAAAAATTCTGAAACGGAGACGCTTTTTGCTGCGGGTTGCGCCGAGGAATTATTTGGCGCCGATCGGGTCTTCCAGGCCGAGCGCCTGATGGGAGCCGAAGATTTTGCCTATTATTTAGAGAAGGTCCCCGGTACATTCTATCGCCTGGGTATTCGCAACACCGCTCAGGGGATCACAGCCGATATTCACAACGATCATTTCACGATCGACGAATCATCGCTAAAGGCAGGAGTAGCGATGCAGGCCTATCTCGCAGTCCGCGCGCTTTCAAGATGATCCTCGTGTCGTGACTCATCAGCTCACGTATATGGAGGCAGCATGTAGATTCAATCACAGAAGTCGGGTGAGAACAACGCCGCGGCGGCTCATACGCCGAGTCCCCATTCTCCCCTGCTCCCCGTTCCCTGTTCCCTGTTCCCTATACCCCCGTCTTTGAAGCCACCGTCACATGCCCCGTTCTCTGCAATTTCCCCCAGCCCTGTAACTGACCGCGAAGCGCGGCGAACACACTCTTGAAGAGAACGTAGTACATCATCTGCCGATACATGAATCGCTGCAGGAGCAGCCATCCGATCAGACTCAGCTTTTCTCCTTCGAGCGAGAACGCTACAATACTTCCGAGCAGGTCGATCGCAAGAAAGACGAGATAGGAAATGATCGTAACATCCGAGTTGCCGCTGAAAAGGCTTAGCACGAAAATCAGATCGACGATCGGTGCGAGCAGCGGCAGCAAGATCTGAAAGAGCAGAATGTTTGGCATCGCGATCATTCCGAGCGCGCCGGCTTTTGGATTAAAGAGCCACCTGCGATGCTTCCAAAAGGCCTGCATTGTGCCGAACGTCCAACGAAATCGCTGCTTTACAAATTGCTTCAACTTCTCCGGGGCCTCCGTCCATGCGCGCGCATTTTCTGCATAACGCACCTTCCAGCCAAGTTGCACAATGCGCATCGTGACATCGGTATCCTCGGCAAGTGTGTCGCTGGTGTAATTTCCAACTTCTTCAAGCGCCGTCCGTCGGAACGCGCCGATCGCACCGGGCACAACGGTGATCGCACCGAGCAATTCGAACGCTCGACGATCAAAGTTCTGACTCGTGATATATTCGATCGCCTGCCACCTTGTCAGGATATTGCGAACATTCCCAACTTTGACATTGCCGGCAACAGCGCCTACTTCCTCGTCTTTCGCGAAATATTTCAGCATTTCGCAAAGTGCTTCCGGTTCGAAGACGGTGTCGGCATCGATCACGATCACGACATCGGAGGTCGTTCTTGCAATGCCATAGTTTAGTGCGCTTGCCTTCCCGCCATTGGGCTTGGTAAAGACCTGCACCATAGGATTGTCACGAAATGCATTCTTGACTACTTGATACGTATCATCCTTCGAACCATCATCGACAACGACAACATCGAACTTCGCGCCCTTCGATGCCAGCACGGTTTCGACCGTCCGAACGACGACGACATTCTCATTATAGGCAGGGATGATGACCGAGACACTGAGCCCGATCGCGTCGGTAAATTTCTCTTTTCGCGCCCTTCGCCAACTGATCACCGCGAGAAGACCGATCAGCAGCATTCTCGCGATCGAGAGGACGATCGCAAGAAAAAAGACATCCGAAAGAAAGACCTGAAAAGCGAAGGTGCCTGTCAGGACATAGCGGTCGATGATGGCGTTCGATCGCTCGCCATCCGTAAGGATCGGCATGAAGAGCGACTTCGGTACTCCTACAAAATCATGGAGCGAAACGATCGTATCGCCTCGCGCCCGAAGACTGTCGATGAGCGCAGGCAGCGCCGCGAGCGTAGCCGAGCGATCTCCGCCTGCATCATGCAAAAGAATAATGCTGCCGAGCGAACGCTGCGCAAGGCAGGTGTCGATGATGCGATCTGCCGTGGTAGGTGTGTTCCAATCCTGCGGATCGATCGCAGAGCCGACCATGAGATAACCCATGTGGGCAGCGCGCGCCACCGGCACAAGTTCTTCGGGCGTCGAGGGCTCAGCGTCGGCAACGTAGGGCGGTCGAAATAACACGGTCTTGGTAAGGGTGCCGGCCTTGATAATATTTTCCGTTGACGAAAGCTCCAGCACGGTTTGCCCTTCGGAAATAAGTGCAATGTTCGGATGCGTAAGCGTATGATTGCCGACCTCGTGACCTTCGTCGTAAATGCGCTTGAGCAATCCGAAATTGCGCTCCGCATTTTCGCCGACGACGAAAAAAAGTGCAGGCGCATGTTTCGCGCTCAGTACGTCGAGGATCTTCGGCGTCCAGGTAGGGTCGGGCCCATCGTCGAAGGTGAGTACAACTTTATGCGGGCTGGTGCCATAGCGGCGAAGCGAATAACTCGACGGAAGCTCCGTGAGGCGTTCGTTCGTGATCAATTGATCGCGAGGATTAAACGTGAACTCGCGGCTGCCGTCGTGAGGGTCGGCAATGAGCTTGAGCAATTCGCCCTCTCCTTGATATTCGGGATCATGCGAAGGAAGAATGCGTTTGAGCGAATCGACGAGTTGCAGATTTTTTCGATTCGCTGTTCGCGGATAGATCGCCCACATGGAAGGATCCTCGGCACCGAGCCGCCAGATAGATGTTCCGGCTACATCGTAATTATCGAGGATCGAAAGCTGGTTGTAGATCGTGACCGCATCGTTGACCCACACATCGTGATGCGTCGAATCGTCTTCATCATAGCTAACATGCAGCGAGCCGCTCGTCGTGTCGTAGTCCGGGATCGTATCGCTCTCTCGGGCGATCACGGCCGCTTGATCGAACGAGACTTCCGTACCCGAAAGCGTGGTGCCATTGCTTTCGGTCGGCCAGTCGTAGCCGTACGTGGCAAGCCCGACGATCAACTTCTGCTTCGGGACCGACTTTAGCGCGCGTTCGACCTGTGTGATGAACCAGCTCGTTGAACTGATAGGCCCCGGCACGGAGCCCGCGCTGTGCTCATCGTAAGCCATGAGCACGATGTAGTCGGTCGCGTTGGCATAGGCAGTTAGATCAAAATTGTCATCGTCGGCAGGGGCATCGAAGGAGAGCGCCATACCATGTTGATGCAACGCAGCCTTCAGATTGACGAGAAATTTCTTGAGCGCAGGTTGGACATCACTGGGGACTTCCTCGAAGTCGATATTGATACCATAGAAGTGATTGCGCAATCCAAGTTGAACGATCGATCGAATAAGCTGACTGGCTTGCGCTTCATTACGAAGTTCTTCAAGCCACTTGCCCTGCCAGGATTGTGTGCTTTCGTCGAAATTCGAGACCATACAATGCACGTTTACTTCCGGATGCTTCGCGAGCAGCCGGGCGGCATTCGAATCGACTTCGAAGATCAACGAATCGGTTCTATTTGCCATGATCCGTCCCCATTCGAGGAACACCGCATTCATCGCTCCGATATGGGTCCGAAGCGATTCATAACTAAGAATATCCCAATTGACAAAAAAGCCCGCGCGGATCACATCAGTGTCCGATGTGCCATAGCCCGGCATCTTCGATCGATGGGTGAGGAAGGTTTCGACATTTTCGCGGCTCTTCCTAAAATTTTCGACGGGCGCGGACCGTTTAACAACGCCTTGCAGCTCGGAACTGTTGTTGATGTGAGCGAACCTCGGCGTCGTAAGCCCGGGTACGGAGAAGAGAATGGTTGCAGTAACGCCGAGCGCGGCAAGCAGTAGCAAGCCGCCGACCACGATGCCGAAGCGCGTGCGCTTCCAGCGGCGGGGATCGTCGGCTTGAAAGATATGCTTACGAGCTTCTTCGAGAGATTCTGGCAATCAGGCTCCTTTGATCGGTGATAGTCCGCAGCTCCTTAACTTTGTGCAGCAACTAATACGAACTCTGCAATTGGATCTCGACAAGAAGTACGCCATCCGGCCCGGATTTGCTGCGCTATTCGTAGCCCTCACAAGCTTTATCGTCTATCTGACGACAATGGCGCATGGTGTCGATTTTATCGACGCCGGCGAACTCACGACCGATGTCTATACCCTTGGTATCTGTCATCCAACAGGATATCCGCTCTTTACGCTTCTTGGTTTCGTGATCTCGCATCTGCCGATCACGAGTTCGATCATACTGCGAGTCAACATCATGGCTGCTTTCTTCACAGCGATCGGTGCGGGCGGAGTCGTGCTGCTCATGAACGAGATCGGCAGTCACTGGATGAGCTGGGAGGTTCTTAAGTTGAAGAATCGTACGCAGACAGCTCAAAAAAGCCGTGTTGGCCAAACATCCTCAAAGTCCGCAAAGAAAAAGATCGACACCATTGAAGTCGCTCGTTCGGAAGCGAGCACTCTGATCGCGCAACAGCGAACGATCTCCTTTCCAACGATTGCCGGACTCGCCTCTGGATTTGCTGCGGCTTTCAGCGCTACCTGGTGGGCGCAGTCGACTTCGATCGAAGTCTATCCGCTGCATCTTGCATTAGTGCCGCTGGTGCTGCTTTCGTTCTTGATGATGCTCCGGCTCGATGATCCGGGCAATCCGAAGCTCACAAGACATTCGACGCTGTTCGCCGTGTTGCTCGGACTCTCGTTCACGAATCACTTGACGACAAGCTTTCTTGCTCCTGCTACGCTCGTGCTCTATTTTCTGCAGTACGGATTTCGCAAAACCTCATTGCAAAAGATCGCCTGGCTCGCTCTCCCATTTTTTCTTACACTGCTGCTCTATCTCTATCTGCCGATTCGCTCCTCGATGAATCCGATCATGGATTGGGGACACCCGACAACGCTCGCGCGGATGATCAAGCATATACGCGGCGGTCAGTACAGCATTTTCATGTTTCAGGGTTCTGCCGGCGATCAATGGAAATATTTCTGGAGCCGCGTACCAAAGGAGTTCACACTGCTCGGATTTGCCACGATGCTCATTGGCATTTTTGGACTACTGAGGCTGCCGGGTCGCAACCGAATCAAGTTGCTCGCCTTCACGGGCTTTCTCTTTTTTGGATGTGTGCTGCTTGCAATGAATTACGGCATCCACGATATCGACTCCTATTTTTTACTCGCGTTTTTGGCAATGTCGATCTGGATCGGTTGTGGCGTGCTCTACGCGTTGCATCTCAATCGAAATAGTTTTCGCGGGTTCTCGATAGGTGTCGGGCTCCTCGCCGTGATCGCATGTTTCGAGCTCTATTCGAATCATGCAGAAGCAGATGAAAGCGGCAATCACTTTGTCGATGACTACACGGCGAACATGCTAAAGAATTTGCCGCCAAACGCAATCGTCTTTTCAACGCAATGGGATTTTTGGCTCAGCGGCGCCTACTACTACCAGCTCATCGAGAAACTTCGCCCCGATGTTGTCGTCAACGATAAAGCGATGTTGCACGACCGGCCGTGGTACCATCAGCAGATGATCCTTCGCGCACCAGAAGTGATGAAAAAAAGCGCGTCGGAAGAATCGGCATTTATGCAAAAGTTGAACGAGTTCGATGCTGGAGGAAAATTCGATACAGTCGGCATCGGGGTCACATATACTAATTTCATCAATGCGCTTGTAACCCGAAATCTCGATCGGCCAATGTTTGTGACGAGTGAGGTGCTGGGCGATCGGGAAGATCCCTTTGTGCCGCAACTAAAACGAGTGGCCGATGGCATCGCATGGCGCCTGATGCCACACGACTCCGACCTCGTTACACCATTTCCAACGATCGTCTGGAACGACGCGCAGTATCGCCGAAGAAATTATTACACCGACAATGCTCGATGGCTGCAGGCAGCTGGTCTGCAGGCGACGGCACTGCGGCTCGCGCAATCGGGACACAAATCGGAAGCGATGCAATTCATCGACCTCGCAATAAAATTCGAACCCGATCATTCACCGAATGCAACCGAGGACCTCTCGCCGCGCGACCTTGAATTTGCACAGGTAACCGACACTCGGTTCGCGCAGATCGAACAAACCAAAATGCAGATCGAACAGACATCCCGAAGCAATCAAGTCAATATCCCGATTGGAGCAAAATGATCAACGTCAATCCCGATCCTTCCGATATGAAGGGTCACATCACGCGTATGGGGGATCACATGCTCGAGGCATTGCAGATCGTAACCGATGCGATGCGATCGTTTGAAATGCCGCAGCACGGGGAGTTTAACGAAGTGGTTATCTGCGGTATGGGCGGCTCCGCGATTGGCGGCGATCTTGCGGCGAGTTACTTGCGGGATGTTGCAGTCTTGCCTGTCGAAGTGGTGCGTTCCTATCGGCTTCCGAAGCATGTATCGAAACGTTCGCTGGTGATCGTTTCGAGTTATTCGGGAAATACCGCCGAGTCACTTACGCTCTTCGAGCAGGCTGTCGCTCGGGGCGCGACGATTCTTTGCGTAACAACCGGCGGTGAACTTGCAACGCGCGCGGCGATCCGCAATCTCCCCATCATCAAGCTACCCGGCGGAATGCAGCCCCGCGCTGCGCTTGCGTATTCGTTCGTGCCGCTGCTGGTCGCGCTGTCCAGCTTTTTTGAGCTTGGTGACCCGCAGATCTCAATAACCGAGACGGCGTACCACTTAAAAGAACTGTCAGTCCTTTATGGGCAAGCTACATCTGGCAATTCCTCCTATGATCTCGCGGCAACGCTCCGTGACAAAATTGCCGTCGTTTATTCTTCGGACGATTTGAGTTCGGTCAATCTTCGATGGCGCGGACAGTTGCAGGAAAATGCGAATCATCTCGCGTTCGGCAACGTCCTTCCGGAGCTTACCCATAATGAGATCAACGCATGGGAATTCCCTGCGGGCTTCGCAGACGGAATTCATCTGATCGCGCTTCGTGACGCGGAAGATGAGCATTCGGAAGTAACGAAGAAAATGGACGCGACGATCTCGCTGTTGTCAAAAAGGGGAGTTAAGATTTCTCAAGTTCGCGCCAACGGCAAGAATAAACTCGAACGCTTCTTCAGTCTGATCTCGCTCGCTGACTGGACAAGCTATCATCTTGCACTTTTGCAGCATATCGACCCAACCGGAATACCGGCGATCGACGAATTAAAAGCGAGCAGTCATTTTTAGCCGAAGGAGCGTGATCAAGAGGTAAGTACTTCTAACTCGAGACCGGCAATTCACCGCCCGATGCAGGAAATAACTCGCTCGCCTGCAGCAACCTGGGTACGACGGGAATTTGTTCTAATTCTTCGAGATCTTTCCCTGCGGTCGCGACATCGTGGTCCTTGAATTTTCTTGCGGTTGTCAGTACATTTCGTTCGAGCGATCCGACACTCGAATTATAACTCTCCACCGCACGCTGCAGGCTTGAGCCGACTTTGGTGAAATGCTCGCCAACCGTCGTCAGACGCTTATAGAGTTCGGCACCAAGCTCCGAAATTTCTTTCACATTCTTTTCCATCCCTTCCTGACGCCAGCCATACGCGATCGCCTTCAGCATTGCGATAAGCGTTGTCGGCGTTGCAAGAATTACTTTATCGGTGATGCCATCTTCGATCAGACCCGGATCGTATTCAAGCGCCGCATATAGGAATGATTCATTCGATAGAAAAAGGATCACGAATTCCGGCGTCGGTTGAAATTGATCCTGGTACGATTTACGGCTCAGTTGCTTCACGTGCTCGCGGACTTGTCGCGCGTGAGCTTTCATCTTTTCGCGCCTGATTGCTTCGTCGGTTGCTTCGAGTGCGTCGAGATACGCAGCAAGCGGCACCTTCGCATCGACGATCACGCACTTATCCGAGGGAAGTTTAACGATAAGGTCGGGCCGCTGACGACCTGTTTCGGTATTTTCCGAAACTTGTTCGAAGAAATCACAGTGATCGAGCATGCCCGCCATTTCGACCACGCGCTTAAGCTGGATCTCGCCCCATCTTCCACGAGTAGCGGGTGCACGCAATGCCTTGACGAGGTTCGAGGTCTCCGAAGTAAGATGTCGCTGACCTTCAAGGAGGGAATGGACCTGTTGGGTGAGTCCGGAGTACGCTTCGATCCGGCGGCCTTCGAGATCAATGACAGCATTCTTAAATTTTTCGAGCGACTCATGCACAGGCCGAACAACTTCAACAATCGCCTGCTCACGTTTTTCAAGATCGCCTTTTGCCGATTCCTGATAGTTCTCGAGCGTCGCTCTCGCAAGTTTGAGAAAGGACTCACTGTTCATCGTTAGCGCTTCGCGGCTAAGCGAAGCAAATGCGTTTCGCAATTTCTCTTCGGCTTGTTGGAGCAGCACTAATTTTTCGCCATTCGATTCGCTCTCTTTCTTGAGCTCCATTTCGGACTCCGCGACATCGGCCGAGAGCGATGCGATGCGTTCCGACATTTCGCGGACCAATTCTTCCTTCGATCTGATCTGGAGTTCGAGTTTCGGAATATTGCGCGAGCGTTCTTCGGCCGATGATCGTTCGGTGGCAAGCTGCGTATTCTCACGCTGGAGTGTGGTGAGCGCGACAGCCCGTTCATTCAATTCTCGCGCAATCTCAGCTATCCTCGATTCTGCACCCTGAAGTTTCGTGGCAAGCTCAATGCGCTCACGCTCGGCCGAAGTGGAGGCTTGTGCGGCCCTCGTGCGGGAATAGAAATATCCGATGGCACACCCGGCAAGGAGTCCGGCGACTAAGAAAAGAAGATCGGTCACGAAGCTATTTGAGTTAGTTGAAGTTAAAAGGAAAGCGGCGTCAGTCTGCGATAGTTTCAGCACCGTTGTCCCAAGACAGCTATTGAGACGTCGGTCTCGGAACGTCCCATCCATTTTCATTGTAGATTATGCATCGTTCTGCATGTGTTGCCCTGTTAATGATGCAGGTAGAATCGATGAACGGCCGATCCTGAATCGGGCTTTTGATTGAGTTAAAAAAACGAACCCCATCCGCGTATGGATAGAAGAGCCTTTCTCCGCACGACCGGCGCAGCTGCTGGTGCGGCATCGCTGATCCCTGCTATCACAGCTCAAGGTTTTGCTGCACGGCCTGTGGCAACTACGGGTGGAGGCGGTGGATCGAATAACCGGCCTGAGATCACCTCGACGCTCGCGCCATGGGCGCCAGCACCCGGCGACTGGAATGTCACGACGATCAATCATCTTTACCGGAGAGCAGGATTTGGCGCGACCTATGCCGAGATCACTGCGGCCAAAGCGCTGACCCCATCGGCCGCGATCGACGCATTGCTGGACGATTCGCTTTTGACCGGCAACAATCTTCCACAACCGCCCGAGCACGCGGCCGACTGGCTGCACGTTCCGCCTTATCTCGGATCGGATTACAATACAATCGTTGCTCAGCAGACGGCTTATACCTATGCCGTGCTTGCCATCAGGCGCCAGTGGATCTCGCTCATGGCCGACCCGAAGACGATGTTGCGCGAGCGGATGACGCTTTTCTGGCTCAATCACTTTGTGATCGAAGAGCAGAAAGTCTATTATCCGCAGATGATCTATAACTACGTAAGTTATTTCCGTCAGCATCCCTGGGGAAATTTCAAGCAGATGGTCAAAGATGTGACCATCTCGCCGGCAATGCTCATCTATCTTGACGGGCAGTACAGCGCCGGCGCTACCCCAAACGAGAATTACGCCCGCGAGCTCATGGAGCTCTTTACGCTCGGAGTGAGCTACTATGACGGAACGCCAAACTATACCGAGACAGATATTCAGCAACTGGCACGTGCGCTCACCGGCTGGAGGATCGACAATACGGCATCTGCCCCGAATGTGTTGCCAAGCATTTATGATGTCAGCCGACATGATTCTACGCTCAAATCTCCTTTCGGCGCTCCGAAAAAAGATTATGGCCTCGCAGCCTCCGGCGTAGTAACTGACGACGTGATTGACCTGCTCTTTTCCATGAAAGGCGACAGGCTCGCTTGGTACGTTTGCAGCAAGCTCTATCAGCAGTTCGTCTATCACGATATCACAACGACTGCTGCAATCTCGATCATAACTGGGATGGCGGATACTTTCAAAACGAATTGGGAGCTCAAGCCGGTACTTTCGCAGCTATTAAAGAGCGAACACTTTTTCGATATGGCCAATGTCGGTGCGGAGATTAAGTCGCCGTTGGATTTCTTTGTCGGCCTCATGCGCTCGCTCGATCTCACGGTCGATCAGTATCAGGCAGGATCGCTTTATTACTACGCCTACTATAGCAATCAGTGGTTGCTTGATCCGCCGAACGTAAAGGGCTGGCCTGGTTACCATTCATGGATCAGCACAACAACTTTGCCGCAGCGCAACGGGCTCGTCGGTGCACTTGCGATCTCTGCGAGTCCCGGCATTCCCGCGGTTGGCGGAACGGGTTATGATGGCAAAAGTGACACTGGCTTCCAGTGGACCGATGCTGCTGTTACGGCATGGGCACAGCAATTTCCAAGTTACACCGGTCAGTTCTCCGATTTCCTTAATGAGGTCTCGCAGTATCTCTGTGCGATCCAGCCATCGAAGACGGCGCTTACCGCAAAGATCCTGAACAATTTCCCGAACAGTTACGAGTGGCCGACGCTCCTCGATAAGGATAAACTTGTTCCGCTACGCCTCGTTGTCAGCGCGATCGCGCAGTTCGCAAATTATCAACTCACCTGAAGCATCACCAACTAATCAATAGGAGAAGAATACTATGAAACGTCGTGATGTACTTAAGGCTCTCCCGCTCGGCGCGATCGCTGCCGGGGTGCCGTTCAGTTTTGGTGGATTTGCAGGGCGTGCGTTTGGCAAGAGTCCCTTGCTTGGCTCGTTGCTGAATGCGCAGTCGAACGATGGCAAGGTGCTTGTCATCATCAATATGCAGGGTGGCAATGACGGACTCAATACCGTTATTCCTTACAACGACCCGAAGTATGTGTCGAACCGTGGGACGATCGGCTTCACTTCGCAAGCTGATCGCTCAAAGCTCGATGGTTTTAAACTCGGAACGAGCGGACTGGCGATCAACCCGAACATGGAAGATGGCATGAATGCCAAATTTCTGACGATGTTCAACGAGGGTAAAGTTGCCGTCGTGCAAAATGTCGGTTATGCCGATCCGAATCTTTCGCATTTTCGCTCGACCGATATCTGGAACACTGCCAGCGATTCGAGCGTCATCCTCAGCACAGGATGGGTCGGGAGATACCTGGAACAGGCAGTCGATCCGTCGTACCCTACCGATGTCAAAGTGGGTGACGATCCCTTGGCAATGCAGATCAATGCGACGCTTAGCCCGATCTTTCAAGGGAGTAGATTGCAGATGGGTATCGCTGTTGGCGATCCAAGCAATTATACGGCCGCAACAAATTACGCAGACGATCCGCCGGCAAATACGAACGCGGGCGCAGAACTCGCATTCGTTCGGACGGTGCTCGAGCAATCCGATATTTACGGAACACGTTTCAACGCGCTGTTCCCGAATCATCAGAAGCCAACCTCGACTACAAAGTATCCGTCAACGAATGCGCTCGCGCTGCAGCTGCAAAAAGTAGCATGGTGCGTGAAGCAGGGGATGACCACGAAGGTATATTTTGTGAACATCGGAAGCTTCGATACACATGTCCTGCAGAATTCGAAAGATCCTCAGTCGGGTCAGGGATTTCTCCTCAATTATCTTGCTGAAGCGATTTCCCTCTTTCAGGCAAACCTCGAAGAGTGGGGGATCCAGGATAAAGTGGTTGGCATGACCTATTCGGAATTCGGACGACGCGTCAATGAGAACGGCAGCAAGGGCACCGATCATGGTACGTGCGCGCCGCAATTTATTTTTGGCTCGCAGGTTAACGGAGCTGTCTATGGACCAAATCCGGATCTTGTGAATCTCGATTCGAATCTCGATCTCGTCTGGAAGGTCGATTTCCGTCAGCTTTATGCAAGCGTGCTCGGCGATTGGTTTGGCGTCGATCAGAACTTACGCAAGGCGATCCTGATGGATACGACGACGCAGGGTGAGCGCTTCGATTTCTCACTGCCGCTCAATGGCTCAGGGACGAAGCAATCGCTGTTCAAGAGTCCGCAGGCAGTCAGCAACCCGGCCAACGTCGCTTCGGATTTTATTCTGCACCAGAATTATCCGAATCCGTTCAACCCAACGACGACGATCAAATTTGCCGTCACTGCGGCCGCACCGACTGTGCTCGAGGTCTTCGATGTTCGCGGATCGCTCCTCAAAACGCTCGTCAATGAGCGGATGAGCCGAGGTGAGCATGAAGTTACCTTCGATGCGTCACGCCTATCGAGCGGTACCTATTTCTATCGGTTGCAGGTAGGCTCCGAAGTGCAGACAAAGTCGATGACGCTTGCGAAGTAACGCGCTTCATCGGTGATGATTTCAACGCGGAGATGTTCAGTCATCTCCGCTTTTTTTTTGTTTGATGGGGTGAATCTTTGCTGCGGGCTTTTCGAACAAGCCAGTTTGCATTATCTGGATATATGATCGGACTACACATTCTATCGACTCTGCTCATACTCATTATCCCCGCCAACAAGCCGGCGAAGCATCCCGCTGGTCTTTTTTATCAGATCACGAAAGTTGGGAGTGCCGACACTTCGTATCTGTTCGGAACGCTTCATTTACTTGAGCAAGGTTATGTCGATACCATGCCTGCCGTCATGCATGCAGTAAATCGCGCCGATATTATTCTCGGTGAGATCGTGCTCGATAGCGCTGCAAAGAAAGAGGCTGCCACGCTCACAGCCGCCGATGCGCCGCTCGACGAAGTACTTACGAAGAAACAATATGCACGTGTCGATTCGGAATTGCAGCGCGTCATGGGTGTGCCGCTTCAATTTTTCAATGGATTTCAACCGCTCGCGATCTATGCGGTGCTCATCCAAGGTTATTACAAAAAGGCACATCCTGAAAATATCAGGAATGGGATGCTGATGGATCTCTACTTTCAGCATCTCGGCAAAAAAGCCGGCAAAGAAGTGCGCGGCCTTGAATCGCTTTCGGATGAAACCGATGCTCTTTTTGGATCCATGACGATAAAAAGTCAGGTGCACGAATTGATGGACCTCGTCAATCATAAATGGAAAGTAATGAGCAAGCTCGATGAGATGCTCACTGCTTATCAGGCCGGAGATCTTGCAAAACTCATCACCGAAGACGACATGGAAGGAGCGGGTGATAAACTCATGACTGCGTTGCTCACCAAGAGAAATGCGGTGTGGCTCAACGAGCTTCCTTCGATCCTCGCGTCGCACAATGCGTTCATCGCAGTCGGAGCAGGACATCTGGGCGGGAGCCACGGACTTGTCGAAGGCTTGCGTAAGCGGGGCTTCACGATCGTTGCACTTTCGCCCATCTGACTCAGTGATTGAGGAAGAACTGTTTTCGCGAATAGCGCAAGGTGATAAAAAGGCGCTTCGGGAGCTGTACGATAAATTCAAGGCTCGCGTCTACAATACCGCGCTCAGCCATCTGCACGACGTCGAAGAGGCAGAGGAAATAGCCTAGGATACGTTTCTCGAGATCTATCGATCAGCCACGTCATTCGAAGGTAAGTCGAAGGCGAGCACGTGGATCTATCGGATCGTGGTTAACCGGTCGCTCGACAGGCTCAAGTATCATGCGCGGAAAAAACGAAGCGCAACAATTTTGCGAATGTTCGGCGCGAGCGGCGAATTGCTCTACGATGTCGCTCATTTCGATCATCCTGGAGTTCTGGCGGAAAATCGAGAATCGGCAGCTGCTCTTTCAGATGATCGACGAACATCCGATTCAACAGCCTGCTGACAGCCCATCGAGGAAGGATTCTCTTGAGCGCGCAAAGTCGCAGATCCAGGTGCAGAAAGTCTCGGTCACCTACGAGCACTTTAGTAAGCTGCGTGCAATCTTGCGTCCCGAGCAGCAACCGAAATTCGATTCGCTTTTGCCACGATTGAGCCAGGTCATCGCGCCGACACCTCCACAAAATAAGTTTAATCCTTCGGAGCGAAGGAATTGATCGCGCGCGTCGTCTAAAGTGGTGGACGCAAGCTCACTCTTTTTTTCTGACGCAAATGAGAACACGACACGCAACTCGCCTACACATGGTGATGGCCTTGGTCCTAACGATCGGCTTCACTGGCTGCACCAAAAGCAGCACCGATAATCCGACTTCGAGCGGCGGGACCGACAGCATTCCTGCGGTCTACAAAAAACTCTACGGGGCAACATCGCTCACGCTCGATGGCGATTATATCGTTATTAAAACAATCGGGCTGACCGACCATAAGAGCGTTTATTACAAAGGCACACAGTGGCAGGATTCGCTTTACGAAGCCTACAACGGGACGAACGCGCAATTCATGGCTGCACCCGGAGTGATTGCGGCATCGATTCGCGGAGGATCATGGAACGGCGACATTACACCAACAACCAGCGCGATAGCATTCACGAAGGTTGGTGGCCCAAAGGCAAGTTGAAGTTTCGCTATCACTATCTGGGTAACGAGATGGATGGAATCGCGGAAGCTTTCTATCCGGGCGGTGCCGTTTCGCAAGCTGAGTTATGCGATGGGTCATGAATCGGGACTTCAACAACTATGGCAATCCGACGGAGCGCTCTATGCGAACTACATCGTTCGCGAGGGAAGAAAATATGGACTCACCGGGACCAAGGAGTGCGCAAACATTTACTCTGATGTCAAAGAAAAGCCTTAAACTTTGGGTTGTCCTTTTACTTCCGATCGCAATTATGATCGGCGTTCGGACGCGTTCACCGAACACGCTCAAGGTGCCGTTCTATGGGAGCGCAGAGTGCACGCGGCAGTGGTTTACGACCACCGAATTAGCACATGCGAAGATCAGGCATGTAGTGCCTGAGTTTTCGATGGTCGACCAGAACGGCGATAGCGTAAGCCGAAATACAACCCAGGGCAAGATTCACGTCGCCGATTTTTTCTTCACGAGGTGCTCCGGCATTTGTCCTGCGCTTTCGCATCAGTTCAAGCTGTTGCAGGACAGCCTTACGAAGGATTCGAAGGTGCTGCTGCTATCTTAGTAGCGTGACTCCGAAAACCGATTCGGTCACGCGACTGCACGAATATGCAGCGATGATCGGTGCGAATCCGAACAAGTGGCACATGCTGACCGGCGATAAAGCGGCGATCTACGATCTTGCGCGCAACGGATACTTCGCCGAACAATCGGCGGGAATCTCGAAGGACTCCTCGCAATTTTTGCACACGGAGCATTTTGTGCTCGTCGATCGATCGTGCCGCATTCGCGGTATCTATAACGGGACGCTCGCAAGTGAGAACGAGCGATTGCTCGAAGATATCAGATCGATCGAGCAGGAAGAATGATCAAAGTGTGTTGAGCACGACTGTCAGCGATACGACGGAGATCACAAGCCACAGCATCACACCAAAGAGCAGCGGTTTCACACCTACTGCTTTAAGTACCTTACGCGAGAGTCCCGCGCCGATTAGAAAGAGTGTGACCGTCAGTCCCTGTTTTGCGATCGCAGCGATCGTAGGCGCAACCGTCGAGATGGGCAGATAGGTGCTTGCAATCACCGCGAGAATAAAGAAGAGGATGAACCACGGAACGCTGATCTTCTTCGATTGCGATTTGAAAAGAAATGCAGTACCGAAGGCGACTGGGATGATCCAGAGTGCTCGCGATAGCTTTACGGCCATCGCGATCTGAAGCGCTTCGGCACCGTACTTTGCGGCCGCGCCTGCAACAGAACTCGTATCATGAATTGCGATAGCAGCCCAGACGCCGAACTGTTGCTGCGACATGCTGAATGCGTGTCCGATCAATGGGAAGAGGAGAAGCGCGATACTGTTCAAAATAAAGATCGTCCCCAGTGAGACCGACATCTCGTTGGCATCAGCGCCGACAATGGGACCAACGGCCGCGATCGCACTGCCACCGCAGATCGCCGTTCCACTTGCGATAAGATGCGAGAGCTTTCTCGTTAATCCAAAAGCTTTTCCCGCAAAATATCCGAGCGTGAGCGTCCCAAAGATGGTGGCGATCGTAAAGAAAAAACCAGTTTTTCCCGCTGCGATCACGCTCGTGAGGTTCATACCAAAGCCAAGTCCTACGACGCAGACTTGAAGTAAGATCTTCGTTGCCTTCGCGTTATGACTCAAGAATGGGTGGCCGAGGGTCAGCGCCAGCACCAGTCCCATTGCCAAGGCAATCGGCGGGGAGATAAAAGGAAAGAAACAAAGCGCAAGTGCGGCTATGAAAATAATCTGCTGAAGCGTTCGATTCATCAATTGAAGTTCATGCGAGAGAAGGCGGCTGTGACTGCGAGTGCAAAAATACCGCTTTGCGCGTTCTGCGACGCGATTCGATCTGACCCAGAGATCCAGAAACCTGACGCAGCCCTAAAACGTTAGGCGCGGGCGAGTATAAAGCAGTTTGGCTGCTCGTTTCGCCCAGTCTCCATCGCTTTTACATCGCTTTTGGAATTTCTAAGCATATCAGCATGAATCAAGGACAGATCGTACAGGTCATCGGCCCCGTATTGGACATCGATTTTGCAGGCGGAACGCTCCCGAGCATTCTGAACGCTGTCAGGATCCCGCGAAAGAATACCGAAGGCGTCGATGAAGATCTGATCTGCGAAGTCCAGCAGCATTTGGGCGAAAACCGCGTCCGCACTGTCGCCATGGATTCTACCGACGGCCTCGTTCGCGGCATGGCCGCATACGACGTTGGTTCGCCGATCTCTGTACCAGTCGGCCCAAGTTCGCTTGGCAGATTGATCAATGTGACCGGCCAGACGATCGACGGGGGGCCGCAGATCGAGTCGAAATTTAGCTGGCCGATCCATCGCGATCCGCCGCTATTCGCCGATCTCTCCACGAAAGCGGAGATCCTCGAAACCGGCATCAAGGTTATCGATCTCCTCGAGCCATATTCAAAAGGCGGCAAGACCGGTCTCTTCGGCGGTGCTGGAGTAGGCAAGACGGTCGTTATTATGGAGTTGATCCACAACATCGCCATGCATCACGGCGGCTATTCGGTCTTCGGCGGCGTCGGCGAACGCACGCGTGAGGGCAACGATCTTTACCTGGAAATGAAAGAGGGCGGCGTTCTCGACAAAACGGTGCTCGTGTTCGGTCAGATGAACGAGCCGCCAGGCGCCCGCCAGCGAGTTGCACTTACAGCGCTGACCTTCGCAGAATATTTCCGTGACGAAGAAGGCAAGGACGTGCTGCTCTTCATCGACAACATTTTCCGTTTCACACAGGCTGGCTCTGAAGTGTCCGCACTTCTTGGCCGTATGCCGAGCGCTGTAGGATATCAGCCGACGCTTGCGAGCGAGATGGGTCAGCTTCAGGAGCGAATCACCTCGACGAACAAAGGCTCGATCACATCGGTACAGGCGATCTACGTACCCGCCGACGATCTTACCGATCCCGCGCCTGCAACCGCATTTGCTCACTTGGACGCCACGACGGTTCTATCGCGTGCGATCTCCGAGCTTGGAATTTACCCGGCGGTAGATCCGCTCGATTCAACGAGCCGATTGCTTTCGCCTGATGTTCTCGGTCAGGAGCACTATGATGTTGCTCGTGCGGTGCAGAATATCCTGCAGCAGTACAAAGATCTTCAGGATATTATCAACATTCTCGGAATGGACGAACTCTCCGACGAGGACAAGACGATCGTCCGCCGCGCACGTAAGGTGCAGAAATTCTTGTCGCAGCCGTTCTTCGTGGCAGAACAATTCACCGGTCTCAAAGGCCGCTACGTAAAACTCGAGGATACGATCCGCAGCTTCAAGGCAGTACTCGCCGGCGAATACGACCACCTTCCCGAGCAGGCCTTCCACATGGTCGGCACGATCGAAGAAGCAGTAGAGAAGGCGGCGACGATTCAGCAGTAATTTCAAACGTAGGTCGGGTTTCAACCCGACCGCTCACTTCGGGTATGCTGAACCGCCTGATTCGAGAGTACGTCTCGGCAGAGCGCTGAGCGATCGGAAGAGCATAACGTAGGTCGGGTTTCAACCCGACCGCTCACTTTCGTTATTCATTATTGCTTAATTCGAGGAGTAAGTCTCGGTAATGCTCCGGTCGGCTAAAACCCGTCGTTCTGAAGTTCATGGGTCCAGAATCATACAAACGACATCTCCCGCACATTCACCCAAATCAGGGACCATACTTCATAACTTTCAGACTTTTCATTGCCAATGCATGTTCTCGCACGCGGGGAAGTACGAAGAATCCTACAACGTCTATCGTGCGATGCTCGAGGGAGGGCTGATCGGCTTGCATCTTGTCGGAGATCACTATGACTATTTTGTCGGTGATGCAATAATGCTCGGAAAAGAACGCGACATCGAGTCTGATCTTCTGAAGCATCTCGCCGAAGCAGACGCACAATCGAAGTCGGCCATGGCCACGTTTTATTCAGGATTGCTCATACCTGTTTCTCTTTCGGCGGGGGATTATCCGAACGCCAAGCTGCACATCGATCGGCATCACGCGCGCGCGAGTGCAAAAATTCAAGCCAACGAGATCCTGTTTAGAATATTCGAGATTGCCTATTACTATCTTGTCGGCGATGTTCTCGCCTGTTCACAGTTGCTCGAAAAGAATTTTCCGTTGTTCTATCGCACGTGCGAGCGAGAAGGAGATGCTCGGCTCGTCTACCTCAAACTCGTCCGCGCACGGCTTCGTGAACGCGAGGAAGGCGTCGCGATTCCTAAAAGACTTCGATCGCAACGAGAAGTCTTTTCAAAAGTCGGCCCGTACACCGAGCTTTCGCGAATTTTGTTCGAGCGCATGGGCGTGAAGTTTGCCATTCCGCTTGAAAAGTAGGCCAAGCCTCGTGCGACTTCGGGTAGAACTTCTTTGGCTCCGAGAGACGTTGTTTTAGAGTACGGTCACTGGGCCTTAACACCAAGCGTATAATTTCCTTATACACTACTTGCAGATGGCGGAGGAATCACGAAAGTGGGCCCCGCCATTCTTTTTGAATCGTTTGCATTCAATAACAGAATGTCGTATATTGTGGGCATTGTTGTCACTTAATCTCTGATTTATGAAAAATCTCATTTGTCTTGCGGCATTGCTCTTCTGTCTTGGTTTGACGCATAATGTTTCTGCGCAATCAAATTGCCTCCCGTTAGGGACCTACACAGGTTCTCACATCTTCAATTGCAACCCGCACATCGGGGTTGCTCCCTGCAATCAGCCCTGCAACAACAGTTGTGGTCTTTATACGCTCACAAACAGTTGTAGTTGTTGCATCGCTAAGATTGATCTTTCACGCCGTTCTAGCAGTTGCTTTGCCAGCTGTGGGCAGTTGGATGATCCGACACACGCAACATGGACAGGATCTAGCGTCTGCACACACCCTAGTCTGACCTTAGTGGCTACGTCGGGAAACTGCCTCGGAACTGGAAAAACATTGATTATCCAGCTATGCACTGCGGGCACACTTAGTGGGATGGTCTTTGATTATACTGTTCATTGCGACGACGGCGTAACGACCTACTCCGGATCGTTTACGATTCCCTAGCGATGAAAATCCTTGTGATGATCTTGCTGCTGTTGTGCAGCGCAAACGTTCGCGCACAGGTACTCGGAAGATGGGTGCCTGTTTCGCTCGGATATAATATCCTTCCTCGAGACTTTGCGTTTTCTGATTCCCTGCATGGTGTGCTGTTCTGCGATTGGTACAGTACCGAAGTTGCGTTTGTAACCTCCGATGGCGGTGCCCATTGGATCGAGAAAGCACGCAAGAATTTATGGTGGTCCAAGGAGTTTGCCGATATGATGGTCAGTCCAGCACCTGGCATCGCGGTCGTTTCGAACCGGGACGGCGATATCGTATTTGACCACGATTCCATTTTCTTTAGAGGCTTCAATGACGGACTATTTGAGTTCTTCGGCCAGCTTCAGTATTCCACAACTACCTCCCTCCGATTTGGGTCACCTCTTCCCGGTTTTTCAGATCCCAATAAGGCAGTTCTCTATCAGTCCAGTGATGGCTGGAAAACTAACACAATGCTCGGTTTACCATTGGAATGTTCAGGGGGATACTCAGCTCTCATTATTGATTCTACCGAAGTATGGTGCAATGTTTGGACTGGTCACGCACCCATAACCACATTTCACACTAAAGACAGGGCACAAACCTGGCAGCCGGTTGTCTTAATTGATTCGGCTTTATGTCCTACGTGTTCTTCGTTTAATTTTGTTCGGGGCATCGATCGAAACAGCTTTTATCTTTTCAATGGTCTCGATGGCACTGATTGCTTGATCACACACGACGACGGGGTGACCTGGAAGCGAGACACCTTCTTCAATGGTCGTGTCGGTAGGCTTTCCGCGGTACGTAGTTCTGAGGATAAGCCAATTTTATGGGCGCTCGCAGGCAACTGCTATTATTATACTAACCTGCTGAACGATCCTAAAAACTATCGCGCCTACACGGTTAGCAGCTCCACCGACGAAGGGCTTCACTGGTCGACCGACTCCACAACGTTCGCCAAAGACACGCTTCTAGAAATGCATTGGGTCGATGAACGACATGGTTTTATCGCTTCATGGCGGGATTCGGTTGGTTATATCTATCGCTTTGTGCCGGAAGGGGAATCAGTCGCGAGTGAGCCGTTTACGACGACGCCCGCGATTTACCCTAATCCTGCTTTCGGACAGGTTCGTTTGATCAATCCATCGCAAGCGCCCTTCGACTATGTCATCACCGACCAGTTGGGCCGAGCACTTCTTAGCGGAAGTTCTAAGTCTGCAAAGTGCGACGTTCTCCTTGACCGACTATCTCCTGGAGTTTACTTCATTCGGCTCCATTCGAGAAGTGGAAATCGAATGTACAAATTGAGTGTAGAGTGACCGTAGCGAGTTCCGAGTCGTGAATCCTGCCAGTGTAGGTCGGGTTTCAACCCGACCTCGTCACTTTCGTGATGCCGGTTCGCTTTATGTAGCCCAAAGGATTCTCGCCGAGGAGGTAGTCGGCTATTGAGAAGAGTCACCCACGGGCCAGCATCGCGGTCGGGTTGAAACCCGACCTACATTGTTGGGTCCTTCGTTGTTACTGCGATCACTTTCGAAGCTTTTACTCGGTTGGAGAGCAGGCGTACCCAGTGCATTTCGATCATGATGAGCAGCACGAGCGCGATAAGTCCGAGCAGTGCAAAAAGACCGTGAATGATCATGCCGATCACTCCGCCGCGATGCATGCCGCCTCCCATCATTTGACAGCCGCGGCCACCGCATTCCATGCCGCCATTGCCCATCATGCCACCTTCATGGTTCATCCCGCCTTCGCGGCACATCATTGCACCGTCGTGACCCATCATTGCGCCGTCATGGCCCATGCCGTCATGACCCAT